>JBAUBR010000352.1:0-49272 GCA_049676965.1 Occallatibacter sp. | reverse complement strand
GGGCCGCATCGTTTTTCCCCGCTTTCCAGGCCATTTGCTGCGCCTTCAGGGAAATTCTAGACCATAAAACAACGCGTTTCATCAGGTTTTATAGGAGTATTACCTGTTTTTCAGGATCGACTAATCTGCGCTCGCTGCGGATGAGAGATAATCTGTATCTATACATTACCAGGATGTAACTGATCGGTTACTGGGGAACTCTTGCGCAAACCGGCTCTAAGGAGTTTCATTGAAACAATGGGTTTGGACGTTAAGCCCTAGATAGATTAAGTCCCTGGGGATAAATAAAAAATAATATGAACATCGAACGTACCAACCTCCGCTCGTTGGTCGTCAATCAGCTTCCTGATGGTTCAAAAATCATCGTCGACTCTGATAACGGCACTGTTTTTGCGCTGAATGCGATGGCCGGCGCAGCCTGGGATGCATGCGATCATCCCACAGATCTTTTGAGAGTCACCGAACAGTTGCGGGTATCGCTCAACCCGCAAACAACCGAAGAATTCGCGAGGCGGGCAATCCTGGAGCTCGAGGAAAAGAATCTCGTCAGGACTTGGGGATCGTCGCCGCACCTCACGCGCCGCCACGTGCTTGGCTCGCTGAGCGCCGCGGTGGCCCTGCCGCTCGTGGTTTCGTTGTCCATGTCGGATCAGCGCGCATTTGCGCAAAACTCCGGATCACGCTTCGAGCGTCCGCATGCCAACCCGGCACCCGCTCGGCCGCCGCTTCGCATTCGGTGGTGGTAGCTTGTTCGTCGACCCGTCACAATCAGTACCATGCCAGACGGGAACCGCGCCGCAATATCCCGGATAGGGAATGGGTAGTTACCAGGAATATCCATTCTGATTACTTCGGAAACGTTGCCGAATCGCTCGTTAAGCCGCACGGTTAAGTATATTTTCTTCGCCGGCCGGTTGCAGAGGGGGATCTCCGCCCACGAAGCTCGAAAGAGAGAATCATTATGCAAGTAGAGCGAGTAGATTCAAAGACTTTGGTTATGAACCGGCTGCCCGACGGATCGAGAATCTTTACCGATGCCGAAAATCAAACCGTTTTTGCCTTGAATGCCACGGCCGGCGCAGCCTGGGACGCATGCAACCGGGCAACCACACTAACCAGCGTGGCCCAGGAGATGCAGCGTTCATTTGACCCGAAGGTCAGCGAAGAATTGGCCCACGAGGCCATTCTGCAATTGCAGGAAAAGAACCTGGTCACAATGTCGGAGACTTCGCCGACGACGACGCGGCGCCGGATGATGGCAAGCCTCGGAGCCGTCGCGCTTCCTCTCGTCGTGTCGCTCACGCTCTCCGAGCAGCGGGCCAATACAGTCTTGGCGAGTTCGAAACCCACCGTCTTGCCCTGCGCCGCCGCGATTCCTTGTAAATAAATCTCCGCAGGCTTGGGGTCGACTCGCGCCGGCATGCGCTGGTGGAGAATATGCGGGTGCGCAAAGCGCATTTCCAACCATCGATCGCGCATGGGATAATTCCGTTTGACTGAATCCTTCGGCTTCGTGGTTCGCGCGTTCGGCTGCGTCATACGGGCGACAGCGAATTCTCCTGAAGCGCTTGAGATCGCCGAACGGTACATCTTCCCGTCTTTCCCGAAAACAGAAGCCGCCAGCGATCATCCGGATATTTCCCTGCACCTTGAACGGCTGGGCGAAGAATTCCGGCTGTCGAAGGGCGGCGAAGTTGTGATGTCGGCCGCCCGCGCAACGGGCCTCGTTCCCCACCTCATTCACGTCGTGGACGAAGCCGTGGTTCAACGCCTGGTCACGCTTCGCGCCGTTCATGCCGGCACCGTTTTGCTGAACGGCCGCGCCCTGTTGCTGCCCGGCGCCACGCACTCGGGAAAATCCTCGATCGTGGCGGAGCTGCTGCGGCGCGGCGCCATTTATTTCTCCGACGAATACGCGCTCATTGACGCCGATGGGCTTGCGCATCCGTATCCGCGCCCGCTGCTGTTGCGCAACGGCAGCCCGGAGCAGTTTCCGGTGCTTGCCGGCGAATGCAACGCCCAGGTCGGCGATGCGCCGGCGCCGGTGGGCTGGATTCTGCTGCTCGAGTACGAGGCCGGCTGCAGTTGGCGCCTCACGCCCGTGCCGCAGAGCCTGGCGCTGGTGGCGCTGTTGCAGAACACGCCGCATGCTTTGGCGGATTCGCCGGAGCTGATCGAAATGTTTCAGCGCGCAGTGGCCGGGGCGAGTTGTTACTCCGGCCGCCGCGCGGAGGCTGCCGACGCCGCCACCGAGATCATGCGCCTGACCGGATCTTTGTCCGACTGATCGCGTCTACTTCTCGACAAACGACTTCAAACGCGCCAGCGTTGGATCCCACTGCGCCGAGACCTGTTCGAGGTAACTCCGCATCTCGGCAATCGGCTGCGGATTGTATTCGAACAGGCTTTCGCGGCCGGAGTGCGCCGAGCGGACGATCCCGGCGCTCTCCAGCACGCGCAGATGCTTGGTGACGGCCTGGCGCGTGAGCCGCGAGCCTGCGGTGAGCGTCGAGATCGAGCAGGGCTGTCCGGTGCTGAGCTTGGCGACCAGCGCGAGCCGCGCGGGATGACCGAGCGCAGCGAAGACGACGGCGCGGACTCCTGGCTGCGCGGCCGCGTGGCTACGACGACTTCTCGACATAGTTGCGAATGTTCTCCATCTGCTGGGCCCAGCCGCCTTCGTTTCCGCGGAACGCCTTGTCGCGGCGGTCTGCGGGAAGCTTGTCGAAGCCGGACTCGGTGAGGGTGAGAAGCGTGCCGCCGCCGGTCTTCTCGAGGCGAAACTCGACCAGCGTCGTCGGCTCGCCGGTGTAATCGGGATTGTAGTCCGCTTTATCGAGCGATTTGGGGTGGGCCCAGGTGAAGGAGAAGAGCCGTTCCGGTTCCATCTTTTCGATCAGCGCCTCCCACTTCACGTGCTCGTAGCCGGGGTGGGTGATCTTGCCGCGCGTCACCTGGCCGGTCACGAACGGACCCTCCAGATCCACGCGAAACCACTGGCCGAATTCGCGGTAATCGGTCAACGCTTTCCACACTCGCGCGATGGGTGCAGCGAGTTCGACACGCTTTTCGATGCGATCTTCCATTTACGCAACCTCCAGGTTGCATATTATCCCCAGTCAGGAGAAAAGGCAACCATTCGGTTGCAGGTTTGATTCGATAGGCTCGACCTGCACCGCGACGCAGATCCAAACACTGTGGTAGAGACTGGGCGGGCGACGTTAGCGATGTTTCGGGCGTGGCGGCCCAGACCGTTTGCCGCCCGCCGCAGCACGGAAGGGCTTACTCCCGGATTTGCCGAAGGCATTCTTTGGCGCAGGCTTAGGCTTGCCGCCCATGGAGGACTTGTTCGTCGCGCCAGAGCCCGGTTTGGGCTTCCAGCCGGAACCGGATCTTCCCGCCTCCCGGCGAAACGATGGGCCGGGTTTTTGAAGATTCTTCGGACCGCGCGATCCGGAAACACCTGCCCCCTCTCCGCGCGGGGCAAACGACCGCGACGGACTGGGGTTTTGGCGGCCGGGGCCTGTGGATGGACCGGTTGGCCGGCTTGGGGCAAAGCTTTGCTGGTCGTCGCGTCGGAAAGGCCGCTTGGAAGCGCCCTGAAAGGGCTTGTCGCGAGGCGGTCGTTTTGACGGCGGACCTTCGGCGCTACCCGGGTTCTTCCACGCGGGTTTGGCCGAAAAGGACGAGCCGGTCGGCGCCCTGTCGTCTCCGGGGCGGGCTGCGCGGGTTGGGCCGGCGGCAAATCTCGCTGGCGGGCGGGCGGAGCGGTCGTCGCGCTTGAATGCCGGACGGGAAGGGCCATACCTGACCGGTCTGGCATTCGCAGCGGGATGGAATCCTTCACCGGACTGACCGGGTGGCCGAGGTGTTTGGGAAGGTCTGTCCGTACCAAAAGACTTCCTGGGCCGGGATTCCGTTGGGCGGTGGGCTGCGGCGCGATTCTGGAAAGGTCTGGCTGCCGGAAAGGACCTTGGAGGACTCGGAAGAATGGGGCGCGGAGTGACCGTGGGTAGTTGTGCGGCATCGGCCGCGTTGCGGCGGCGGATTTCCTTCGATTTGGGTGTGCGCCACTTGCCTTCGGCAGTTTTGCGCAGGGCCACGAGCTCTTCCGGATCGAGCTCGCGCAGTTTGCCCGGCTCGACGTCGAGCACCAGCGGCCCATAGCCGACGCGGCGAATCTTCTCGACGAAGTGGCCGATCTCCTGAAACATCTTGCGCAGCTCGCGGTTGCGGCCTTCGATCAGGACAACTTCATACCAGGGATTGTCGCCGAGGCGCACCTGCCGGATGCGCGCCGGAGCGGTGTTCACAGCGGATGAGCCGGGCTTGCCGCGCTCGATGGCAACGCCCTGGCGCAAGATGTCGAGCTCGGCCTCGGTGGGCCGGCCGCTGACTTTTACGAGATAGGTCTTCTCCACGCCGGATGCGGCGCGCGTGAGCCGGTTGGCCAGCTCGCCGTCGTTGGTCACCAGCAGCAAGCCTTCGCTCTGGTAGTCGAGGCGGCCGACGGGGTAAAGGCGCTCGGGCAGCTTTTCAAAGAACTGCATCACCGTAGGGCGGCCTTCGGGGTCGCTTACCGTGGTCACGAATCCTTTGGGCTTGTTGAGCATGAAGTAGCGCAGCCGCTCGGCGCTGTGAATCAGCTTGCCGTCGACGCGGATGTGGTCGCGCGCGGGGTCGGCTTTGCTGCCCAGCGTGGTGACCACGTGACCGTTGACCTGCACGCGGCCTTGGGTAATGAGCTCCTCGGCGTGGCGGCGGCTGGCCACGCCGGCCTGAGCGAGGATTTTCTGCAGTCGATCGAGTTTTGGCGCCGGCTGCGGCTCGGCGGTGGATTCGGCCTGCACCGATTCGGAATCGATCGCAGGAGAAGGCTCAATGTCCGATCCGCCTTCGTCATCGGTTCCGGGTGTCGTCTCGGCCGCGGAGGCAGCGCCGATCGCGTCCGTCGCTGCGATTTCGATTGCGGCTTCCAGCTCCGGTTCGCCCGGATTGGATTCGGCATCATGTTTCATGGGGAAAAGCCTCGGTTTCCGCGGGCTCCGATGTCCCGCTTGCCGTCGGAGCAGCTTCGCTGGGCGCGCTCATCGGGGATTCGCCGCTTGGCGCGGATTCCCCACCGGTTTCTCCGCCCGTCCGTTCGAAGGAATCGGTCAACCCGACTTCTTCGTTCGCTTCCTCGCTCAACTCCGCACCGTTCGGGTTTTCTTCGGCCTGCGCCTGCTCATCGAGCTCGATGGCGGCCATCTTCTCGAACTCTTCCATCGAGGGCAGCTCGGAGACATCCTTGAGGCCGAAGCGGAGCAGGAACTCGCGCGTGGTTTTGTAGAGAATCGGCCGGCCGATGACCTGCTTGCGGCCGGCCGTGGCGATGAGCTTGCGGCTGAGCAGCGATCCCAGCGTTCCCGCCGACTCCACGCCGCGAATCTCGCTCACCTCGGGTGCCGTCACCGGCTGCTTGTAGGCCACAATCGCCAGCGTTTCGAGCGCCGGCAGAGACAGCTTGAGCGGCGGCTTCAGGCTGCGCACAAATTGGCGCACCGCATCGTGGCACTCGGGCTTGGTAGCCACGCGATAACCGCCGGCGATCTCGCGAATTTCGATGCCGCGGTCATCGGCGGCGTAGGACGAGATGAGTTCGTCGATCAGCTCCTTCAGAATGGCGCGGACTTCGCGGTCGCGCGAACGCGCCTCACGCTTGGGATCGGCCTCGGAACCGGCGTCGGGTTCGCCTTCGCCCATTTTGGAACCGGGATGATTCTCAGCCCTTGTTACTGGTGCACTTTCACGCTCGGCCCCGACCAGCGCGCCAGGAGCATCTGAAGCTGCCTCATCGCTCGCGATCCCATCCGGGTTTGCCGTCTTGTCGGGCGGCGCAGGCTGCTCGGTGACGGTTGGTCCCCGAAGCGGCGTTCCGTCGGCGGGAACCGGCTCCGCGGTGTAGAACGCTGGCGTCTGCTCCAGGCCCAGGTAGGCAAACCCTTCATCCAGCAGCGGCAAGGTCCCGGTGGATTCGGATTGCGCAGCCGCATCCGCTCCGGCGGCGGCAGTCCGCTCCGCTCTCCATTCGAGTGCCTCGGTGGCAAAGAGGGCGGTTAGCTGAGCCAGCGTAACCGGCTCTTCGGCGGCGTAAATAACAGCTTCCAGCTTGGCTTTAAGACTCATTCGGCAATCGGTAGTACCTCATGTATGGTACCGGATGCGGCTGGAGCCTTGCGCGGCGATGGGAGTGTTTCAATCCGATGGTCGAGGGTCATCTTTGACGCGACCCTCCGGGACGCGACGGCGTCGCCAGAATGCTATCTCAGGCTTCCGTCCGCTTCGGCGGATTTCAACCTGGGCTATTTTCGAATCTTCCCTCCGGGAGGACTACACAACTGCGGGGCAGAATTTTCTTTGTGCGGCGGGGCGGGGAGGATTAATTTCGAGGATGGAGCGGAGGGGGAGCAACAATCATGCTGAATCGGCGGAGTTTTCTCGTTGCGGGCGGAATGACCGCGCTGGCTTCAACCAGGGCTTTTGGAGCAAACGACAGGATACGCGTGGGCGTGATCGGAGCCGGCGGGCGCATGAACAGCCTGCTCGATGCCGCCGACAAGGCCGGTGGTTACGAAATCGTCGCCGTTGCCGATGTCTACGGGCCGCATCGCGATGCCGTGAAAGAGAGGTCGGGTGGAACGGCCACGACGCATCTCGATTATCACGAGGTACCGGCCAAGGAAATCGACGCCGTGTTCATCGCATCGCCGGACCACTGGCACGTGCGCATGGCGGCCGACGCGCTGGCCGCAGGCAAAGACGTGTATCTCGAAAAGCCGGTAACGCACACGTTCGAAGAGGGCGCGGTGCTCACGCACGCGGTGCGCTCCGGTAAGCAGATTTTGCAGTGCGGCATGCAGCAGCGCAGTTGGCCGCACTTCCGCGATGCGGTGGCGCTGATCCAGGGCGGCAGCCTCGGCCGCGTCACGCAAGTCCGCACCTACTGGTGGCAAAATTACGGCCGCGGCGGGCCCGAGAAGCCTACCGACACGCAGCAGCTCGACTGGAAGATGTGGCTGGGCGGCGCGCCCGATCAACCCTTCAGCGAAGAGAAGTTTCATCGCTGGCGCTGGTTCTGGAACTTTGGCGGCGGCGCCATGACGGATCTCTTCACGCACTGGATCGACGTGGCGCAGTGGGCCATGAAATCCGACCAGCCGAACACGGCCTTCATGCTCGGCGACAAGCGCATCTTCGAGCAGTGGCAGTGCCCGGATACGATTCAGGCGGCATTTCGTTATCCCGAATTCGACGTGGTCTACGAAGGAATGATGAGCTCGTCGATCGACGACGGCGGACTCGAATTTCGCGGCACCGAGGCCACGCTGAAGGTCGACCGCGGCGGCTTTGCCGTGTTCCACGAGGGCGTGGACAGCAAGCAGAACCCGGTGGTCACCGGAGAAAGCTTCCGCGACGGAACCATCGACCACATGGAGAACTTCTTCGCGTGCGTGCGCTCGCGCAAGGAGCCCAACGCGCCGGTAGAAACCGGCGTCTCCGCCGCACGCGCCGGCCACATCGGCAATCACGCATATCTCCACGGGGGACACACGGAATGGCCGCCGAAGTCTGCTTGAAGGTGCGGCCCATGGCGGGCGACCCACCCTTCACCCGACCACAAACGAGGGTGCCCCATCCTTTCGGCGACCTGCGTCGAAAGGGTGGGAAACTACGAAGTTTAATCGCGCTGCGGCACTTTGCACTGCATTCGGTTTTTAGAAGAGGCGCTAGAGAAGACGATGAAACTCGTACGATCGGACTCACCGGAAGTGGCTAATTGCATCGCCGCGTCGGGGACATTGGCTTGTTGGGGTTGGTCCGCACCGGCTCTCGTTTACACTATTTGCATTGCAAGTGTGCCGGGCCTGCTGATCACCATCATTGCGAGCCAGATTGTTTCGGTGCGCACGGCGACTTGGCTCGGTGTGCTGGTCGTCCTTGCATTGAACGGATACTTGTTTTGGCGCGGATGGTCCCCTCGCCTGAATTGGGTTATCGCGGGTTGTGCTGACCAGGTTTTCGTACGTCTGTTTGTGAGACGAGGACGGGGAAAAGGTGACCTCAATGAGCCGGATGTCCTCATGCTTGAAGCTTCGGAAATCGCTTCTATGTCGATTAAAACTGTCGAAGTATTTTTGTATGGGCCAAAGCCCAAGATTGTCGAGTGGTTGGCGATCGAGCCTTCCCATGTGGTCGTAGAGGGCTTTTCCAATCAGATTCGTGGATTATTGAATCCAGATAATCCAGGTAAGCAGGTATACGTAGCCAATGAAGAGGCACGGCTCACCATGAAGTGGGAATGGTGTCGCCCCGATCTGCGGACGTTTCTCCAGGAAGTTGCACGGGAATGCCCATCCGTCTTAATCGCCCCCGAAGAACATTCTGAGTTGGATTTGAACAGGATTTGGAATCGAGTTGTGAGTAGCCCGGATGCGCAAGAGCGTCGAATGCTCGTCGAAGCGAAACGCCTTGGATTCGGGTGCGAATGCGTGGGGCTGCTAAATCGGCATCAATACATCTTGCATCTGAAGGCTGCGGAATATCTAGCGGAGATTGAGCGAGAGGAAGCCGAGTGCCCCACCCTTGACCCGCCAGTGAAGTGAGGTCGCCCCGCCTGATCCAGCATCGTGAAGAGCGCGCTGCCTTCGGCATCGCCCACTGGAGAAGCAACCTGAACCCGCCTAGCTGCTGAATTGACGGAACAGCCAGAACAGCGTGCCCGAAAGCAGCGCCGCGGCCGGCAGGGTGAAGACCCACGCCGCCGCAATGTTGCGAATGGTCGCCATTTGCAATCCGCTGCCATTCGCCGCCATGGTGCCGGCCACTCCGGAGCTGAGCACGTGCGTTGTGCTCACCGGCAGCCCGTAGTTGTCTGCTGCGAAGATAGTGCACATGGCAACCAGCTCGGCGCAAGCGCCCTGCGCATAAGTCAGGTGCTCCTTGCCGATCTTTTCGCCCACCGTGACCACGATGCGCTTCCAGCCCACCATGGTGCCCAGTCCCAGCGCCAGCGCCACTGCAACTTTCACCCACCCGGGAATGAACTTGGTGGCCTTGTCGACTTCGCCTTTGTACGCGGTGAGGGTCTTGGTCTCCGCAGGTGTGAAGGCCGGATTGTGAGTTTTTTCCATAACCCGGATGGTTTCGCTGGCCACGTACATATCGTTGCGCACGTTGGTTTGCTGGCCGGGAGGAACGCTCTTGTAGTCGCCGTAGGCCTTCACGTCGCCTTCCAGATCGCGAACCAGCTCGCGCAGCGCGGTCATCGTGACTGGCTGAAGCTGCTTGGTGCGGAGAAAGTCGGTGAGCTCGGCGCGGGCGTCGGGCCCCAGGATGGCGCTCTTGTCGACGTGGGCGTCCACAACCGTTGCGGCTTGATCGGATGCAGCGATGAAAGCCTGAATATCGCGCGCGCTCACCGCATGGTTCAGGGCGTACGCCGTCGGTACCGTGCCGATCAGGATGAGCATGATGAGGCCCATGCCCTTCTGGCCGTCGTTGGAGCCGTGGAAGAAACTGACGCCCGTGCAGGTGAGGATGAGCAGCAGGCGAATCGGCCACGGTGGAGGCTCAGTGCCTTTGGGCGCCTTGTAAAGATCGGGATATCGGATGAGCGCCTTCGAGGCCAGCATCAGAAGCGCAGCGGCGCCAAAGCCCACCAGAGGCGAAATGAGCAGAACTTTGAAGACCTTTGAAGCCTGGCCCCAGTCTACGCCGGAGGTGCCGCCGGTTCCGTTGATCAACTGGTTGGCCACGCCCACGCCGATGATGGAGCCGACCATGGTGTGCGAGCTCGATGCCGGCAGCCCCAGCCACCAGGTTCCCAGGTTCCACAGAATCGCGGCAATGAGCAGCGCGAAAACCATGGCGAAGCCGGAACCGGAGCTGACCCGCAAAATCAGTTCCACCGGCAGCAGGGTGATGATGGTGAAGGCCACGCCCAGCGGCGAGGTGAGCACACCGGCCAGGTTGCACAATCCGGACCACACGACGGCGATGTTGGGCTCGAGCGAGTGGGTGTAGATGACCGTGGCTACGGCGTTGGCCGTGTCGTGGAATCCGTTGACGAACTCGAATCCCAACGCGATGAATAGCGCAATGCCGAGCAGCACGAAGGGCCACGCGCTGACGACGGTGATATGGCCCAGGTCGCCGGCCACGTGGAATCCGATATAACCCAGCCCGCCCAGCAGGGCCGCCGCGATAACTATCCCGCTCACCCACGCGGATGATTTTTTCATCTTGCGGTCGAGCAGAGATGCGCCTTCCGGATGAGTATCGGCAGTTGTTGCCAGATCTGACATGAAGGGAACTCCAATTTTGGGATGGAAAAGCGTCCAGCGAGCGGGAGAGACTGCGGCCCGGACTCCCAAGGGATACACCACGAAGATGAAAGGGATGTGAATTGGTGGCGGAGGACGGGATCGAACTCCTATTGACAACTGAGAACAAATAACTTATTGAAGATAGCCGGCGCTGAAACGCTCCCCTTCACAGCTGATCAGGCGGAATTGGTGCGATCAAGGATGGGCGTCTCGGCAAGCGGGGTCGTTCCCGCATTCCGCAAGTCAGTCCCCAATACATGCCTTGATTTTCAAGCAGCGCCTCATGCTATGCTGTCTGCGTTCAAGAAAGTTTTCCAGCGCCCCACGGTACGATCTTCACCTAGGCCCAGGGTCAAAATCCACGAGCTGGCCAACGGCACTCACGTAGTTGGGAGCAGCAAGTGGACGCAAAGCCACAGCGCTTTGCGTCAGGCCTAAGCCGTTGCCCAAAACAGGTGAATGGACCCGGCCGCAGGTTTATGGCGCAGGCAAGAAAACAAATTGAAAAAATCATGCTTGAACAGCAGAAATTCAACTCAACCGAGGTTTCTCGAAAGACTCCTCTCATTCCTCACAACAACCAAATTCATAGCGTTCGAACTGACCGAAACAATTGTGTTCCTCGTCTGGCTTTACCGCGAGCTACTCCATGAACTCCGGCGATAGCCAGCCTTGCCGAACAGCCGCGTGAAAAGCGACCGCAATCGTAGGTACAGGAAGCCTAGCCTCTTGCTGCATCTCGAAGACGGCCAGCCTTTGATCTCGCTTGTGAGCACAAACAGGAAGCTCAATTTGGTGGCGGAGGACGGGATCGAACCGTCGACCTTGGGGTTATGAATCCCACGCTCTAACCATCTGAGCTACTCCGCCTTAGGGAACGCCGGCGCGGACGGAATGCCGGCCGGGGAAACGTCGGCGCAGAGGGTGAACTCGGCGCGCGGGCGTCACCCTTGATGATACGGGCGGCAGGATTGAGGGGTCAAACCGCACAGTTGGCGATGGTGCTTCCACTGGGCAATAGTCCGCAAGGAGCGCCCTTACTCAGACGAGCCGCAATGCGGAAATCTAAATCCGTTACCAGATGACCGGAATCAAGCCTGACTTCTTGATCAGTTTGTCGTGCGTGACAAGTTGGATTCCTTCGACTAGCGACGTAGCTCCAATCAAGCGGTCCTTAGGATCCTTCGGATACGAATCCGGGAAATTGACCGCGCGCGCGGCGATCTCCGGCGTAATGGGAAGCGCGGTCATTTTGGAAGCACACTGGCGGACGAAGGACTCAACGCTGAGAGGGGTCTCCACCCGGCCTTTTTCGGCCAGCCAGGCCAACTCCAGAAGGGTAATTCCCGCAATCGCAAGTCCGCCCTGAAGACGAGCGGAACGGATGGCTTCTTTCGCGCGTTTCGACAGTTTGTCCGGTTCAAAAGCAAGCCAGACGACGACATGCGTGTCGAGCAAAATCATTCAGGAAGATTCCAATCCGAGACGGGAATGGTGTTCTCGATATCTCCGACAATGCGGCCTTTTCCTGCCAGAAAGCCGAAAATCTCGTCTTCATTGGACTCAACCCGGGTGATTTGAACGACAGGTTTCCCGTGCTTTGTGACCACCACGGGCCGACCGCTTTCGGCGACCTGGTTCATCACGGCGAGGCACTGCGCTTTGAATTGGGCGGCCGGAATCTTCTGCATGGATACCCCCGTTACTATGACCATAATATTATGACCACTTTAAGAAGAGCAAGGCTCTGGATAGGACCACAAGCCCGTGTTTTCGCTCTTGTAGACTTGCCAACATGACCACCCTGCGCATCGCCGCCGTCATTCCCGCGCGGCTCGCCTCCGCCCGGATGAGCCGCAAAGTGCTGCGCGAGATCGCCGGCCGGCCCATGGTGGAGTGGGTGTGGCGCTCCGCTGCCCAGAGCGGCCTGATGGATCCGGTAATCGTGGCGACAGATTCGGAGGAAGTGGCCGCCGTTTGCAACGCACGCAGAATTCCTGTGGAGATGACCTCGCCCGACTGCCCCAGCGGGTCGGATCGGGTAAGAGAGGTGGCGCGCCGAATTGATGCCGATGTGTACGTCAACATCCAGGGCGACGAGCCAATGCTCACGCCGGAGTTTTTTCCGCCGCTGCTGGCGCTCTTCGATCGGCCCGAGGTTCAGGTCGCCACACTGGCCGTGCGCTGCTCGCCGCACGAGGTCGCCGTTCCCGACGCGGTGAAAGTGGTCACTGCGATTGACGGGCGGGCTCTTTATTTTTCGCGAGCCACGATTCCATTCGACCGCGATGGGACGGGATTCGCCGGGTACCGCAAGCACTTGGGAATCTATGCGTACCGCAAAGCCGCGCTGGAGCGGTTTGCCGAATTGCCGCCCGGCTGTCTGGAACGCGTGGAGCGCCTGGAACAGTTGCGCCTGCTGGAAAACGGAATCGATATTTACGTCGCCCCCGCGCCCCGCGACACCATCGGCGTGGATACCGAGGAGGATTTTTTGCGGGCAGAAGCCGAGTTGAAAAAAGCGCGATGAGATTGTGCAGCTACGAAAAGTAACCGGCGGTATCCATAGAGCGCGGCAATCGTCGCAAGACCGCCGCCTAAGAACAGGAGACAGAACAGCAATGGATAAAAATGCAATCCTCATTGAACTTTCTGAGTCCGACAGGACCAGCTTCGGCAGACAGGACTTTTCGGTGCAGTCCGTTCCGCAGAGGGTTTTTTCCGCCATTTGGGCAGTCGAGGCCGAGGTGAACAACGGCGGTTTCTCGCAATATTTCTTCAACAGCAGTGGTGAAACTGCCGGGTTCGTCGCAGAGGCCCTTGACACGGTTGACGCCCCGCGCACCGCCGACATCTGCAGGCGCGCCATCGCTGCCGCATTTCCGTCCGGACTCCCGTCAGATCCCGAGGAAATCAGCTCGGCAGCGTCCGATTTTTCCGATGAAACGGAAGAAAAGCTGGACAAATTGGATAGGGAGTTCTACCAGTATCCCCATGACCTTACGGCCCTGTTGTTTGCCTACGTCTCCCGCCACCCCGAGGAGTTCGGGAAAATGCCGGACATCGACGATGCCTAGCCCTGGGGTGAAAATCCGAATTGCGCGCAAGAACCGGGGTGCACTGTATCCGCATCTGGTCAATGATGGTTCATGAGGACAGGTTCCATGAGCACTCAACCGCAATTCGCCCCCGCCGCCATCCAGCAGCCATCTTCGCCGCAGGCCATCGATCCCGAAACCGCGTGGCAGCAACTCGTCAACCGCGACCACGCCGGCACATTTTTCTACGCCGTCACCACCACCGGCGTCTTTTGCCGGCCCGACTGCAAGAGCCGTCGCCCGCTGCGCGCCAACGTGCGCTTTTTCGGATCAATTGAAGCCGCCGCCACCGCCGGCTTCCGCCCCTGCAAGCGCTGCCGTCCCACCACTGCCACTGCGTGGGGCCGACCTTTGGACAAGATCCGCAGGCACATTGAAACGCACCTCGATCGCCCCGTGCGCCTCGAAGAACTCGGCCGCATCACCGGCCTGAGCCCATTCACAGTGCAGCGGCTCTTCAAGCGCGAGATGGGCGTGAGCCCGCTGCAATATCAACGCGCCCTCCGCGCCGGCTCGTTACGCAGCGCTCTCAAAAGCGGCGACAACGTAACCTACGCCATCTACAGCGCAGGCTTCGGCTCCTCCAGCCGCGCCTACGAAGGCGCGCAACTGGGCATGACTCCCGCGCGCTTTGCCCAGGGCGGCCGCGGCGAGCAAATCTCGTACACCACCGCCCGTTCGCCCTTCGGCTGGGTCGTCGTAGGGTCCACGGAGCGCGGTTTGTGCTGGCTGGCGCTGGGAGCGACATCGGCCGAAGCCGAGACCAGCCTGCGCGAAGAGTTTCCTCAGGCAACACTGCGCCGTGATCCGTCGCTCTCCAGGCTCGTGGATGCGGCGCTGGCCAGCGTGCGCGACGGCGACGATCTCGTCCAGAGCCGCACCCGCACCGATTCGCTCGACCTGCGCGGAACCGTCTTTCAGTTGCGCGTGTGGCAAGCGCTGCGCCAGATTCCCCGCGGCCAAACTCGCACTTACAGCCAGTTAGCCCGCGAGTTAGGCGATCCCAAAGCCACTCGCGCCGTAGCCCGTGCCTGCGCCATGAACCGCGTCGCGCTGGTTGTCCCTTGCCATCGTGTAGTGGGCGCAAACGGCTCCCTCACCGGCTATCGCTGGGGCGTGGAGCGCAAGCGCCAAATCCTCGAAGCCGAGCGCGGCGATCGCTATTGAGCGTCATCGGCTTCGTCGCCGTAGGTTGGATACGGCTTCGGCTCCGGGCTCGTTGGCATGTTCTTGAGCGTCTTCAGGTCCGCCTGCACCTGCGCCCACTTCTTCGCATCTTTCTTGGTCGTGATGGGCAGATTCGGATTCGAATAGAAGGCTAGAATGTCCTCTTTGATGCCGGGCGGTATAGGCCGATCGGGCTGGCGCGTCAGCCGGTGCAGCAGGTCGGCATAAGTCGAATCGGTGAGCAAGTACCCGCCCGGCTTGACAACCTGCCCGGTATCCAGGTCGCGATTGGGCAGCGGATGGCACGGGTCGCTCGCTCGCACCCGCTCACTGGGGCCGGCGAGCCGATCGACGGGCAAAGCATGTAATGGCGGAGGATCAGCGCCTGTTGCAGGCTTTGTCGACGGCGGAGTGAAGCGCGCAAGCATATGCCGGAGCGCCGCGTCGGAGACCGTGACGCTGTGCACGTACTCTGCTTCAGTCTTTGCATTGGGTCCTTTCACAGCGACCAGGCTGAGCGGACCGATCTTGGGCAGAATGAAAAGAAATCCGGCGAGCATATAAGTCCCGATGCCTGCTTTGCGCCGATAGAAATCCCAATTATTCTGCGCCGCAACGGCGGCTACCTCTTTCCGCAACTCCACAACTTCCGGCGTATTCGGGTCGGCCGGCTCCACTTTGCGATGCAGAAGCGTGATCGCATAGGCGATGCGCGGAATGAACCCGCGCACCGCGAAGCGATATCCGCCCACGTTGAAGCGGCGCCGCCGATGTTGCGAAAAATCCTCGGTCAATCCATACGTCCGGTAGTAAGCCAGCGCCAGCTGGCGCACCGATACTCCCAGCCCGATGTGCCGCAGATAATGAATAGGCGCCATGCGATGGTGCGCGATCTCATTGATGTCGAACGCGAACTCCGTCTGCACGTGCTGGCGCTTGCCCTCCGCATAGCTCACCACCGGTCCGTATTTGTGGGCCAGGCTGGGAAACTCCACCGGCACGGCGATGTTGGTCGCCAGCGGATGTCCATTCGAGTCGCCGATGTAATGCGAGAGCGCGCCCACGGCGAAAGCAAGCTCATTGGCATTGGTCGCGTTGCGAAACAGGTTGACCACAAAATCGCCCGAGCGCACGTAGTGAGTGAGGTTCGAGAACGATCGATCGCCGAAGGGGTAGTATCCGATGTCCTGGATGACGCATCCGCCATAAGCGTATGCGCGCGCCTGGTCGAGCTCGGCGGGCGTCAGGCTAGGGTAGCGGCTGAGCAGCAGCGGAACAATGGCGCTCTGCCAGGTGAGGTCGATCAACTTCTCATGAGTGAGCAGGGAATACGCGTCCGCGCGCCTCAGCCACGAGGGCGCGAAAAGCAGCACCAGCAGCAGGATAGTTCTTGAACGGACCCGGCGAATCCTCACTTCATACTAGATGCAGCTTCGCGTGTCCGCATGCATTCAAAAGAGCAATAAACTCCGCGGCGGGCTTATGTCCCTCCAGTGTCTTGGTTCGCGCCGCGCTCTCTTGATTGGGATTCAGCAGCGAAACAGTAGAACCAAGGTACCTGCGGCGGGGATTCAACATAGTAGGATCGTTGGTTGGATCGACAGTCCCGAGGCGATGCTGGGAGTCACGAATGAAGAATCTCTCGTTGTCTGCGCTGCTGTTGCTTTGTGCTTGTTCTCCGGCCTTTGGCGCGTCGGTATTCACCACGCGGCTCGACGATCCCAAAGCCGTCTACCTCACGGCGCAGGGGTTCGGGGCGCGCGCCGACGGTCGCGCGGATGACTCCGCGGCAATCCAGGCCGCGCTCGACAAGGCATGGAGCCCCGCGCGCGAAGGCATCGTGTTCATTCCTTCGGGCCGCTATCGCATCACGCGGACAATCTATGTGTGGCCGGGCATGCGCATCTTCGGCTATGGCGCAACGCGGCCGGTCTTCGTGCTCGCCGATGACACTCCCGGCTTTCAGAACGGCGTAAGGGTGATGGTGATGTTCACTGGCGCGCATCCGGGCGACAAGTCCATGTGGGGAGCGCGCGTTCCCTTTTCGCCACCCGGAAGGATGCCACCGAACGATGCCATCGCCGACGCCAACCCCAGCACGTTTTATTCGGCCATGAGCAACATCGATTTCGAAATCGGCAACCGCAATCCCGCGGCCATCGCCATTCGCTTTCACGTCGCGCAGCACTCGTATTTGAGCCACATGGATTTTCACATCGGTTCGGGCCTGGCCGCGATCTATCAAGTCGGCAACGAAGCCGAGGACCTTCATTTCTACGGCGGCCGCTACGGCATTCTCACCGAAAAGACTTCGCCCGCGTGGCAGTTCACGCTCATTGATTCGGTTTTTGACGGCCAGCGTGAAGCCGCGATTCGCGAGCATGAGGCCGGTCTCACACTGATTCACGATTCATTTCGCAATGTGCCGACAGCCATCGATATCGATCCGAGGTACTCAGACGAGCTGTGGGTGAAGGATTGCCGGTTTGAAAGCGTCTCCTCTGCCGCAGTCATCATCAGCAATGAGAAGAGCCCCCTGACTGAAATCGGATTTGAGAATGCCGTCTTGAGGAAAGTGCCGACATTCGCGCGCTTTCGTGAGAGCGGCAATGCGGTCGAAGGCAAGGGCGCAATCTATCGGGTAAAGGAATTCAATTTCGGACTGATAGTCCCCGGCGAAGGAATGATGGGCACAATGGGGATGCGCTACGATGCTGCCCAGCTCGGCGCAATGCCCGCGCCGCTACCGCCCGCGATTCGCACGCTGCCACCGACAGAAGAGTGGACGAATGTTCACGAGCTCGGCGTAAAAGGTGACGGCGAGACCGATGACACTGCCGCGATTCAGAAAGCAATCGCCGCGTATCGTGTGCTTTATTTTCCCAGCGGCCACTATGTTGTACGCGATGCGCTCGCGCTGAAACCGGACACGGTCCTGATTGGGTTGCATCCGACGATGACGCAATTCGATCTGCTCGACTCAACACCGGGCTATCAAGGAGTGGGCGCGCCCAAGGCCGTCATCTTCGCGCCCGCGGGCGGCTCCAACATCGTCAGCGGCTTTGGGGTTTTCACCGGCGGCATCCATCCGCGCGCGGTCGCGGTACTGTGGAAGGCCGGCGAAGACTCGCTCATCGACGATGTGCGCTTCCTGGGCGGGCATGGCAGCGGCACGAATCCCTACAACAACAACCACACCGCCGACTCCGACATTCACAAGCGCTGGGACGGCCAATATCCCAGCCTTTGGATCGCCGACGGCGGCGGTGGAACATTTGCCGATATCTGGACTCCGAACACGTTCGCGCAGGCCGGATTCTATGTCTCCAATACGAAGACTCCCGGCCATGTGTATGAGCTCTCGACGGAGCACCATGTCCGCAACGAGATCAAGTTCGATCATGTCGAGAACTGGGACGTGAACGCGCCGCAGACCGAGGAAGAAGCCGGCGAAAGCCCGGAATCGCTTTCGCTCGAAATCGACTGGTCGAAGAACATCACCATCGCGAACTATCACGGCTATCGCGTCACGCGCTCGCGGGCGCCGTTCCCGGCCGCGGTTCGCCTTTACAATTCCAGCGACATTCATTTCCGCAATGTGCACGTGAATGCCGAAAGCGGGTACGCCATTTGCGACGAAAACGGCTGCGGAACATTTCTGCGCGTGAGCAAATTCCCCGATGAGAATGCGATCCAGGACATGACGCATCATCTCGAAGTACGCGAGCGCGAGTTTGCCGTGTTGGATATTCCCGCGGAACCGGCGAAGCCCGCTCTCGCCGATGCCTCGAAGGTGCTGGCGCCCGGCGCAAAGGTGGAAAAGCTCGAAGACGGGTTCTTTTCTATCTCCGGCGCGGCAGTCGACAAAAACGGCAAGCTCTATTTCGTCGATCATCATCAACAGCGCATCTATGCCTGGTCCAGGGCTGACGGGCTCACGGTCGAGCGCGACAATCCCTTCGATCCGGTGAACCTCGCCTTCGACAAGTCCGGCGATCTGCTCGTGGTCTCATCCGACGGCCCGGCAGGAACTGTCTACTCCTTTCGTCCAGGGATGTCTGATGATCAGACCACTGTGCTGTCGTTGCAGGAAGCGAAACCGCATCCGGGCGCAACGGCCATTTTGCCGGTGAATTATTGGAATAACGGCGAGTTCAAGGACCAGCTGGATTTCAATACGATGACATACACCACGCTTCCTGAGATGTTCGCCGCGGATGTTACAACTCCAAAGCAAAAAGAGTATGTTTCGCCGGATGGCAGCGTGTTTCTACCCGCGGGCCGCGTGTTTCAGCAGGGACCGCCCGATTCTTCCGGCTGGCGATTCTCCGACAATCTCGATAGCTACGGCTTCATCAACGCCGTTCCCGGCCAGCGCGTCTACGTCAGCAGCGAATCGGAGGACCGCACCTACAGCGCGCTCGTCAACGCCGATGGCACGCTCCGCGATCTGCGCGTGTTTGTCAACCGCGGCGGCGAGAGCGTCGCCGCCGACGCCAAAGGAAATGTGTACGTCGCCAACGGCCAGATCTTTGTATATGACTTAAGCGGCAAAAAGATCGGCGAGATCGATGCGCCCGAACGGCCCATCGACATCGTCTTCGGCGGCGCGGACCACCGTACGTTGTTCATCCTCGCGCATCATGCGCTCTATGCAGTGAATGTGCGCGATTGAGATTGACAGACCCGCGCTACACCGGTTTCCGAGTTGCTTTATCCGGAAACCACTGCTGCCAAGTGACTTTTTCCTCAAGAAAAAGCCACCTTGCACAATTGCGATAAAGGACACGTGAACTCAGAAACCGGTCTAAGCACCGCTCAGCAGCACCGCCTCCCGGTTGCGCATGGTCTCGCGAATGGCTTCCAACCCCGCTTCGAGATCGGGCATGGCCTTCAAAATCGCGGCGCCGCTCTGTCCATTCACCATCGAGCGCACCAGCTCGCATTGGCCAACGAGCCGATGATCGAACTCGATCAGCGACTCGAGCGTCGGCGCTTCCTGGCGGTAACGTTGGCTCATGCGATCGTTCTCCGGTGCAGGCTGGTGTTGAAGTGCGCCCTCGAGCGCGCCGATGGCCTTTGCCAGCCGCTCCAGGCGCTGCGCCGCTTCGACTGCGGCCGCATCGGGAAACGGTTTGGCGCGCGTGGGCGGAGGCAGAAACTCGCGCCGGTACGCCGACTCGGCCTCGCACACGCCGGCCATCGCGTAGCCCAGCAGCGATGCCGCCTTGCTGCGGATCAACTGGTCGTCGGCGCGGAGCTGGTTCTCCTTGCGATAGAAGTTGTATCCCCAGCCGTAGAACATGTTGGTGGCAACTTGGCGCAGCGCGCCGGCGTCGTAGAATCCCTCGCCCGCCATTATTTTCCTCCGGACAATCCCGCCTCAGCTCCAACGGGATAGAACCCGGTGGCCGGGCCGCCGATGTTGAACGGCAACCCGGCCGCGGCATTGGGCGCGGAGACCAGGCCTTTCTCCGCCATCTTCAGCGCCAGGTAATAGCGCACCGCTTCAATCGGCGTCAGCCCCATGGCCTGCAGCGAAATCAGCTCGCGCATGCGCTCATCCTTGGGCATGATCAGAATCTTGAGATCGTTCAGCGTGATGCCGTAAGTCTTCAGAAAATCGGAAAGATGGGCCTTCACCAACTCGCGCACCTCCTGGATGTGCTCGTTGATGTCTTCCATCTTCGTCACCTGGACGATCTGGTTGATGGACTGCTCGATCGCCGGCCCGGCGTAGTCCGAGACTTCTTTCGTGTCGATCGTGTGCCCGGTGAACGGCATGTGCGTGATCAGATCGAGCGCCGATTCCTTGGTGTCGACGTGAATGTAGTAGTCCACCTGGTAGGCCATCTCGGCCATCTCTTCGCTGGTAGCCACGCCCTCGGTGCGGATCAGCAGCTTCGCCCGGTTAACATAGATCACTTCGTAGACCCATGGCGAGTTGCCGCCAAAAAAGCCCTGCGCAATGGAGCCGAGCAGCGGCTTGTCGGGAGTGGTCAGCGCATACTGCCCCGTCTCATAGACGTTCAAGACCGCGCCGCGCGACTTCAAAACGCAGAAGTGGTTGCTCTCCACGGTGAGCAGCGAACCGGAGACAATGCTCTCGTCCACGATTTTGACGGCCAGGCTCTTGGTCCCGAGCATGTCCGTTCCATCCGAAAGCAGCGAAGTGATCACCTGCCGCGCAATTGCCATGTGCCCGCCTTTAGTTGATTTGGACTCGCGCCCAGCATACTCCAGCCGGTGCGGCGTGCCAAGCGCGGCGCCGCTGCGCGCTACACCGGTTTCCGAGTTGCTGTGTCCCGAAACCACAGCTGCCAAGTAGCTTTTTCCTCAAGAAAAAGCCACCTTGCACAATTGCGATAAAGGACACGTGAACTCGGAAACCGGTCTAATCGCTCGATTACACTCCAGAAACAGGGGTGCGGAATGGACGCGCGGGAGTTTCGTGAAACGGGGCATCGGGTCGTGGACCTGCTGGCGGAGTACTTCGAGCACATCGAGGAGAATCCGGTGTTTCCCGATGTGGAGCCGCGGCTACTGGCCGATCTGTTCGATGAACCGCTGCCGCGGAACTCGGAATCGGCCGATCGCGTCCTCGGCGAGCTTGAACAGAAGCTGCTTCCCTATTGCACGCATGTCGGGCACCCCGGCTACATGGGCCTGATCACGCCTTCTCCGAATCCCATCGGCATAATCGGCGATTTTATCTGCTCGGCTCTCAACCAGAACATTGGCGCCTATTCGATCGGCCCGGCAGCGGTCGCCATGGAGCGCAGAACCGTTCGCTGGCTGACCGATCTTGCCGATTACGGGCCGCAGGCGGGCGGCAACCTCACCAGCGGCGGCATGATGGCAAATTTCATTGGACTGAAACTGGCGCGCGACTGGGCTTCGGGAGATCGCGCGCAGCACGACGGCATTCACGAGCGCTGGGCCGTCTACGCCTCCGAAGAGCGCCACGTATCGGTCGACAAAGCGGTCGATGCCGTTGGATTGGGCCGCACCGCACTGCGCGCTCTGCCGACAGACGCGGAGTTTCGCGTGCGGATCGATGCGCTCGAAAGCGCAATTGCTCAGGACCGGAAGAACGGCATCCGGCCGATGTGCATCGTGGGCATCTTCGGAACCACGAATACAGGCGCGACCGATCCCATCCGCGAATTGCGTCGGATTGCAGACCGCGAATCGATGTGGTTGCACGCCGACGCTGCGTATGGCGGAGGCATGTTGTTATCCAACGAATTTCCTCTACGCGACCAAGGACTTGAGTTGGCCGATTCGATCACCGTCGATCCGCACAAATGGTTCTACGCCCCTCTCGACGCAGGCGCCGTGCTGGTGAAAGACGAGGCGCGACTCACGGCGTCCTTTGGAATGAAGCCGTCGTACCTGACCGACGAGATGGATCGGGCGAACGAACGCTACCAATATTACGTGCACGGCTTCGAGCAGTCGCGGCGCTTCCGCAGCCTGAAGGTATGGATGAGCTTCAAGCGCTACGGCGCGCGGCAGATCGGCGAGTGGATCGATAACAACGTG
This sequence comes from Occallatibacter sp., assembly GCA_049676965.1. Lineage (GTDB taxonomy): Bacteria > Acidobacteriota > Terriglobia > Terriglobales > Acidobacteriaceae > Telmatobacter. Next base: position 27,095 of record JBAUBR010000352.1, on the reverse strand, counting down.
CGCCAGGCGCGGTATTTGTATTCGCTGGTGGCAAACCATCCCGAGTTCGAGGCGGCCAGCGATCCGCCCATGTCGGCGATTTGCATCCGGTTTCGTGGCGCGAATTTGAAGGAAGCGGATGCGAAGAAACTTCACGCGCACGTTGTCGAGAGGATCGAGAAGAGCGGGCAGTTCTGGATTTCGACGACCGAACTGAAAGGCAAGACCTGGTTCCGCATCAACCCCGTGAACTTTCGGACCCGCACCGAACACATGGAACGATTGTTGGCCCTGTTGGAGCAGGAATGCCGCTCGGCACTGCACGATTGATCAGCGCAGTTAACTCCCCGCCACCCGCTCCAGAAACGCATCGAAGTCCTCCAGCCGGGCGTATTCGATAATCACGCGGCCGCGGCCATTCTTGTCTTCAATCTGGACTTTTAGCCCCAGCGCGCGCTGCAGGCGCTCCTGGGCGTCGCGGACGTTGGGATCCAGAGGTGCTTCGGCCTTGGGTTCCTTCTTCGAACGCTCCGGATGCTGTATCCGCTGGACGTAGTCCTCCGTCTGGCGAACAGAAAGCGAAGAGGCGATGATTTTCTGTGTTGCCTTTTCCATCTCCTCCGCATGTTCCAGCGCCAACAGCGTGCGCGCGTGTCCGAATGTCAGTTCACCGGATTCCACCCGGGCCTGGATCGATTGAGGTAACTTCAACAAACGTAAAAAGTTAGATACAGAAGCGCGGTCCTTCCCTGTGCGCGCCGCCATCTGCTCCTGGGTCATGTGAAACTCTCGAGAGAGACGGTCGAAGGCGCGCGCCTGCTCCATCGGATTCAGGTCGGCGCGCTGCAGGTTTTCGACGATAGTGATCTCCATCGCCTGCTCGTCGGAAACCTGGCGCAAGATCGCCGGAATCGTCTCCTTGCCCGCCTTCTTTGAAGCCAGCCATCGCCGCTCGCCGGCAATGAGCTGGAATCGTCCGTTCGCCTGCGGGCGTACCAGCACCGGCTGCACCACGCCATTGGCGGTGATCGATGCCGCCAATTCCGCCAACTGTTCTTCGTTGACCCGCGTCCGCGTCTGAAACGGGTTGCGATCGATCTGATCGAGTGGAATCTCGCGCGGCTTACCCCCCTCGTGTTCGGTTGGCGGCGCGGTGGGAGCAGGGATTCTCGGTAACAGCGAGTCCAATCCTTTGCCTAGGGCTTTACGCTTCGGGTCGGCGGCGGTGGTGGTCATGATCTATAAACCTCAAATCCAGGCGATAAGTTTTGGCAATCAGAAGATACGGGAAGAGGGCGGCAAATGGGCGCGTCCCGAGGGAATGTCATGAGTATGGCCAGAAACGAATCCTCGCCTCCGGCTGCGCTTGCCCTGCCTCCTTGCGCTGGGCCGAACGAGGCGACTCTATTTGGTTGCGCGCCAGGAACTCGCCAGCCAGCTCAAAGTAGGCCTGCGTGCCGCGCGATCGAGGATCGTACAAGGCGACGGGCTTGCCATGGCTGGGCGCCTCGGCGAGGCGGATGTTGCGCGGAATCACCGTGCGGAATAAGCGGTCTTTGAAATATTCGCGCAGCGTCTTGGTCACCTGCTGGGCCAGGTTGGTGCGGTCGTCGTACATGGTCAGCAGGATTCCTTCGATATTGAGCTCCGGATTGTAGGCGGCGCGGACCCGCTCCAGCGTGGAGATCAGCTCGCTGATGCCCTCCAGCGCAAAGTACTCCGCCTGCATGGGCACGATCAGCGTGTCGGCCGCGGCCAGCACATTCAGCGTGAGCAGGTCGAGCGCCGGCGGACAATCCAGAATCACAAGGTCGTAGTTCCCTTGGAAAGGTTGCAGCGCACGGCGCAGACGCAGCGCGCGGTCACTTGCGGCGGCAAGCTCGACATTGGCCCCGGTCAGATTCTTGGAGCCCGGCAGAAGCCAAAGCATCTCGATTGCGGTGGGCAGGATCACCTGGTCTGCGAGAGCTTCGCCCATGAGCACGTCATAGATCGAGTGGCGATTGTCATCCCGCTGGAAACCGAGCCCGGAAGTGGCATTCGATTGAGGGTCGCAATCGACGAGAAGGATCTTCAGGCCCTCGATGGCGAGGCTGGCGGCCAGGTTAATCGCGGTGGTAGTTTTGCCCACGCCGCCCTTCTGATTGACCACTCCCAGAATTTTGCCCATGGCCTTCAAGAGTAAAGCGCGCAGCGGTGAATCCGGCAGAGATGGCGATTGTGGAGAACGTGACGAAACTGTGGAAAGCCCAATCCGGACTCATGCCAGTGACCGCCTGCAACTTGCGGATTTAAAAAGGTTTCCGGGCGGCGGAGTTGGGCCGGCAAAGTCGGATGAATCTTTTGCCCTACAGTGGAAAACGCGGATCGATGGGGCGCAAAAATTCGGCTTGTTTATAGATTCGAGTAAGAGAATCCAGTGCTCCACGTGGAACACATCCTCGCCGCGGCTGTTCGTTGACTGTTCCACGTGGAACGGACCGAAAGGTGCCCCGTAGCAACCTCAGGCCATTCGCTCCCCGAGCGCGAGAATGCGATGATCGCCTCCGGGCAACGCGATGGCGCGACACCAGGTGAAAGATGCTCCCGCCGCGACCTGAAGATTCTCTCGATCTGCGACAGTGGTCAACAAGGCTAACCAGCCACGAGAAGCAACCAGCCGCGCCCCGGCTTGAGTAGCGTGCACCATCCGATCGACGGCGCGAAGAACCACACAATCAAACCGAAGATTCAGCAATTCCGCGCGCCCTCCATGAACTTTCGCGGAGACCTCGAGCACCCTGACCGCTTCGCGCAGGAAAGCAGCCTTTTTGTTCTGCGATTCCGCGAGCGTCACCTCGATCTCCGGCCGGCACAGGGCAATTGGAATCCCGGGCAGTCCGGCGCCGGAACCGAAATCCAAAAGAGTCGCGATCTCGGCCGGCAGCGCATGCGCACAGGCAATCGATTCCACAAAATGGCGGCGGAGAATCCCTTCTTCTTCGCGGATAGCAGTCAGATTGATTCGCTGGTTCCAGCGAACGATCAGCCCCAGGTAGTCGCAGAAGCGGGCGGAAAGCGAAGAATCCAGGGGCGGTAGGCCGGCTTCAATAAGGAGCTCGTTAAGATTGAAGGCCCCGCTTGCTTTCATCTTCCGGCGACCGACTCCTCGATCCGCCGCGGTTCAAACTGCTCCGTGGCGCGGACAAACGCAGCAAATATCCCCTGCGAAAAGGCGCTCGTGAAATAGGTCCGCTCCGGATGCCATTGAACTCCCACGACGAAGTGCTCGCGCGAAGCCAGCTCGATTGCTTCCACCACGCCATCCTCGGGCGAGACGGCGCTCACAACCAGATTGTCGCCGACCCGCCGGACTGCCTGATGATGGCTTGAGTTGATCCACGGATCGCCTGACGCGCCCTCCGGAACGGCCGCCGCCAGCCGTGACCCCGGTGCCACGCGCACCCTGTGTGCCTCCAGAACATCGCGCCCCGGCTGGTGATCGACCCCAGTCTTCAAATCCTGGATGAGCGTTCCGTTCCGCCACACGTTCAGCGCCTGCGCCCCACCGCAGATCGCCAGAATGGGCTTGCGCAGATTGAATGCATCCTGCAGCATAAGCTCATCGACCGCGGTGCGGCCGGGATCCGCAGGCCCGCACTCCGAAATCCGCTCCTCGCCGTAGATCTGCGGATCGATATCGAATCGGCTGCCAGGTAGCAGAATGCCCTGTGTCTCAGCGAGCAGCTTGGCCACGCGCTCCTGGCGTTCGCGCAGCGGAATCATGACAGGAGTTGTTCCAGCCGCGTCCAGCGCCGCCAGGTAGACCGGCAGCGACCGCTCATTGTAGCCTCGGTCGCCGCTCGTGGGCTCGGGAATAGCAATGCGGACGTTCATACAAATATCAGTGTAGGCCTTCACAGGGTTAGCGGGTAGGCTCTGCGGCGCCGGGCCTTGACCGTCCTGCTACCAGCGAACCAGCCCTTCCGGATCCTCAACCAGAACGACCTCATACTTCTCCAGCATCGGCATCAGGACTTGCTCGAGTTCCCGCTTCCACAGCTCACCCTCGTAGAACTTTGCCTTCATCGGATCACGCGACTCAAGATCGGGAAACCCGCGCATGAAGAAGAATACATCGGGGTCTTCGATAGAAAGCAACGGGCCCAGGATCTTCATCCCGATCTCCGCATGCGCCGGTTTCGACCTGGTGCGGAAAATCTCCAAAAACTCCGCTCGTTTGCCCGGTTTCGTCTTGTAGGTTCGCATCTCGATGATCATGCATGACCCCACAGGTGGTATCGTTGCGCTCCGCGAATCAAATGCAAGCGGCCCAGCGCGTGCAGGGGCGCACCGGCTTGCACAACTACTTCACTTCATACGCCGGATTGTAGGCCGGCTCCCGACGGTGAAACTCCCGGCTCACCTGCTCGACCCAGGCCAGCTCCGTTCGCAATTGCTCGATCGCCAGGCTAAGCATCCAGACTGCCTCGTGAAATGGGTGCCCTGTTTCGTGCAGAACATCCTGCAGGATTTCCTGCTTCCGGGCAAGCTCGCGCTGGAGAAATTCCTGGCGCCGCCGGAGCTGCTTTTGGAATACTCCTGGCCTGCACTGCCACGAGAGCGCCAGCCAAGTCAGGAAGGGCGGCCGATCCGTATGCTCGGCCCAATCTTCTCGCTCCAGCGCATCTGCCAGTGCGGCCTTTCCTTCCGTGGCGGTCGCAAACAGGTGGCGTTCGGGTCCGGTCTTTTCGCCATCGCCCGCTGTCGACTCAATCAGCCCGAGGCGCGCCAACTTCTCCAGGGAATAGTACACCTGCGGCCGGGACACGCCCGCCCAGTCACGCACCTTGCGAAATTCGAGCAAAGAGTTGACTTCATACCCGTGCATCGGCCGCTCGGCAAGCAAGCTCAGCAGAACCAGATCCGGCGTGGTCAATTTTTCGCTTGACATGGTCTCCATCCGCAGCTAGTCTAAACCAGATTAATAGTCTAAACAAGACTAGCAATCTGGAAAGGCCGGGCAATGAACAGAGTTCTTTGCGGATTGACTGCAGCCGTCGTGATAGCAACGACCATGGCCGCACAAGAGAAACCAATGAAACCAACTCTGGAGAAAGCCATGACAGTAAAGAAGATGACACCCAACCTGTACAGCGACGATGTGGAAGCGTGCGTTAGATTCTGGGTCGATCGGCTGCATTTTGAGAAGACGATGGAAGTGCCGGATGGCGGGCGACTGGCCTTTGCAGCGGTGCAGAAAGGTCCCATCGAGCTGATGTATGGCAGTTACGCTAGTCTTGACAAGGACAGTCGCGATCCCCGCTCGTATGACAAGGGAACCTCATTTCTGTTCCTCGAGGTCGACGATGTTGGCGCCGCGTTCGCTGCCATGAACGGCGCGCCCGTCGTAGCGCCCATCCACAAAACGTTCTATGGCTCGACCGAGTTCACCGTGAAGGACCCGGCCGGCCACTGGGTCACGTTCGCCCAGTTCGGACATCCATAACGTACCGCCGATCTCGAAGGGCGGATCTCGACAGAACGGGTCTCGTGTCTCTTCCCTCTGCGCTTTGGCGGATGCGGAAGCGACGGGCCAGGATTCGATTCAGATTGCAGTCAGTTTCGGGATATCCTCCCCCTTCTCCTCCGCACCGGCAGCTGAATCGAGCCGCAGTTTTTCGATGGCGGCGCGCAGCCTCTCCGTCAGCTCTTCCGCTTGGCGCATGTGCATCCCCGCGGTCAGGATCGGCTCGCCGGCGCTCAGAATCAGTTTGCCGGGATAGAAATGCCGCGTGTGGATAGGCAGCAGGTCGTAGACGCCGCTGAGCTCAATGGGCACCAGGGGCACCTGGGCGCGAATGGCCAAGTAGGCCGCGCCGGAGAGAAAGGTTTGCAGCTCGCCTGAAGGCGTGCGTGAGCCCTCGGGGAAGACGAAAAGCGGCATTCCAGCGCGGAGAGCGCGCACTCCGCCGCCCAGGCTGGCCAGGGTCGCGTGGGGATTGGCGGCATCGATGGGAATCTGCCCGGAACGAGCTAAGTACCATCCAATGAAAGGCATGGTCCAAAGCTCCTTCTTGGCCAGGATGCGGAACTGGAAGGGCAGCGCGGCGAACACCACCGGCGTATCCATGTACGATGTGTGGTTGGCGGCGTAAACGGCAACCGGATACTGGCCAAGATTCCCGGCACCGCGAATGCTCAGAGAGCAACCGGAGATCCAGACGCCAAGCTTCGCCCAGATGCGCGCGATGCGGTGTTGCGTACGCCCGCTGCGGTCCACAGGCGAAACCAGCAGGGCGAGCGATCCGCAGATTGCCGTCACCAGAAAGAAGATCGGCGCCTGAACAAGGTTGGTGCGCCAGCGGTAAAGACGGGGCAGCGGAGCGGGCGGCCGGCTCATGGTTGGGCGCCGCCTCCAGCGAGAAGGAGCGACCGCGCTTCGCCCACCAGGTACACCGATCCAGAGATGACAATCCCGCTTGCGGCGATTTCTGAACCTTCCGCAGCCAGGCGCAAAGCCTCCGGGACCGAATTTACGGCAACCGCCGGCGTGCCCGTTGTATCCGCCGCCGCCAGCAGGTCTTCGAGGGCCGCCGCGCGCGAGGATTGAATCGGCGCGAAAATCACTTTCTCAAAGACAGGAAACAGAATCTGCGCCATCTCGATAATGGGCTTGTCGCGCAGGCAACTGAAAATCAGCGTATTGGGCGGGGCGCCAGTCAGCGTGTCGCGCAAGCCGGCGCGCAGGGCCCAGGCCCCCGCGGGATTGTGCGCTACATCCAGAATCCACTCCAAGCCGCGCGCGCGGATGCGCTCCAGCCGCGCCGGCCAGACAGTCTGGCGAATCCCAGCGGCGATCGCGGCAGGCTTAACGGGAAAGCCATGGTTTTCGGCCAGTTCAACGGCTGCGGCAACGGCCAGAGCCACGTTGCGATGCTGGTGCCCGCCCTTCAGCGGCGAATCAACTTCGATCGTCTCGCCCAGAGCCTGAATCGAGTACGGCTCGGCCGCGCCAAGCGGCGGCATGTAAGGCACCGCGCTCACTCCGCGCACATTGAGCGCAGCAGCCACTTCGCCCAGGACCTGGTTGGCGTCGGGATGCTGCGGCAGCGTGACGAGCGTTCCGTTCGGCCGCAGAATGCCGGCCTTCTCGCGCGTGATTTCCGCAATCGTCGACCCCAGCCACTCCATGTGGTCGAGGGAGATGTCGGTGACGATGGATAGGAGCGGATCGACGATATTGGTCGCGTCCAGCCGGCCGCCCATCCCTACCTCCAGCACTGCAATGTCGACCGGCGCCTCGGCAAAGCACACAAATGCCTGCGCGGTCAGCATCTCGAAGAAGCTCGGAAGCTGCGCCAGCCGGCCATCGAGCACAAGCTGCTGCGCGGCATCGTGAACGCGAAAATAACAAGCCGCGAAGGCATCGTCCCCGATCTCAACGCGATCGATGCGGATGCGCTCATTGGCCCTCTTGAGATGGGGCGAAGTATACAGGCCGGTGGGCAGGCCGCTGGCCGTAAGAATCGATGCCAGCGTCGCAGCCGTTGAACCCTTTCCGTTGGTCCCGGCAATCAGCACCGACGGGAAACGCCGTTGTGGATTGCCCAGCGGTTCGAGCAGCACCCGGATCTCGTCCAGCGAGAATTTGCGGCGCGTCTGCCCGAAGCTCGTGAACAGCTCCGGAACCATCGCGTTCAGTTGCTCGATTGCCGCTTCGTAAGACATGCCGAGATAAGTATAAGAGAGGGGGAGTTGGGAATAGCGGGCCGAGGGTTCGGCGTCCAGGGTCTAGGCGAACAGGGAACAGGCCGAAGCAGGTTGAACCTCAGTCGCCGTCCTATTTCTTCAAAAGCAGTTGCAGCGCCTCGCGCGCATTCTGCAAACAATGCCGCGCCTCGTCTTCCGAGAGCAGCCCCTGATGAACGGCTTTTTTTCCATGTCGTTCACATGGTTGGCAACGCGGGGGAAGCCGGGGTCGAACCCGGTTTGGACCAGGTTGTTATTCACCTCGTGGAGCAGGTTGCCCAGCGTAGCGGTGTTGCGGTAGCGAGTGCGGACGAGCCGCATCAGAGCCGCCGGCAGCTTCTGCTTGATAGCTTCTTCGAGAACCGACCGGCACATAACCGCACAGGCCGTGAACAGGCCAAAAAAGTAGCACCGGGTGGCTTCGTCCAGATAGCGATCCGCTTCCTCCGAGCTCGGAGCCGACACCACGCACTCGCGCAAATGAGTCGCGCGTGACACCGCCGGCTCAACCATCTCGAGCAGCTCGAGCGCGAATGCAGCCCGCAGCAGATCGTTTTGTTGGGCGTCCAGCGCCCGCTGAATTGCCTGCCAGGCCGGCGTAGCGCTCACGTTCGCCGCTTGCTGCAGACGTGTAAGCGACGTGAGCCGTTGCCGCGCGTGGTGAATGAACCCATGCCTCATCTCCTGGGCCATCATTCGCCAACCGGCGACAAACACCCCGGGATCCTGCCGATAGCGCTCCCACAGCTCGTCGTAAACAATAGACGGGAGCACGTCGCGCAACTGTGCGAAGCGGCCCGTCCGGGCCAGCTCCGCAATGGAATCGCAGAACTCCCGGCCCGGCGCGCCTTCACTGGACATCTGAAGGAGTTGGTCTTCCAGCCGCCCCATGTCAATTGCCACGACCCCGCTCCCCCATTTACCCAGATCCCAGCGTCTAGTCTAGGTGCGACCCACCCTCCTCTCACCCCACCAAAATTCGCTTTCGAACGAACCACGTTCTGGATCAGGAAACTCCCGGACAGTTCGACACAGATGGGAATCGCCCAGCCTCGCATTTCTCTGGTGTGCAACTCCAGCTCGTTGTAGGTCGCTGATCCTGGCAGGCTTAGCCGCGCTTTACACACAAACCACAGAATTTTCACAGCGCATTTCCGCACCGCTGTGGGAGTCGTGGGAAATCCCTCCCCTCAGTTGGCCAACTGAGCACCGTTTTCCAATTCTCCCCAATTGCACAGCCCGGATTTGGAAAAAACGAACGGGGTCCAAAACAGCACCTTGCAAGGTCTTCGGCATCATTTCCACTTTTTCAGCGTGAACTACGGCTACGGCTGTATTTGTTTTCTAATTACAGACCATATCCACCTCACCGTAGCAACGCAGAAAAGCAGACCGGCAAATGTCGCCCCGCGTTGGCACGGCAGAGTGGACCGAGCCGACTTACGGAATGATCGACGCCCGGCACGATCCTCGGATTCCAGAAATCCGCCGCGTTTTCCACGCACACCGCAGTCGGAAGATGAATACAATCAAAGCGAACGGGAAGATCGTCCATTTCGTGAGCCCGCAATGTACTCTGGAGTGGGGCTGGCGCGGAGCGTGCTTTCCGAGTCGAGGGTGAGCTATGCCGATGGTGGAAGCTGTAGTGGACAAGCCGGCCGCGCAGGGGGCAACGATGGAGATAACCGTAAGCCGCCAGGATCTGGTGAAGGAGCTTACCGCGACGCAGAGCGTGGTGGAGCGCAAAACCACCATCCCCATTCTGTCGAACTTTCTCATCGAGGCCGAGGGTGAGCGGCTGACGATTACAGCCACGGATCTCGATCAAGCCATCCGCACCAGCACCGCTGTCAAGGTCAAGAGGCCTGGTGCCTGCACCATCCCCGCGCGCAAGCTCTTCGACTACATCAAGCTCCTGCCCGACGGCGATATTTCCATTAAGCTGCTCGATAACCACTGGGTGCAGATTCGCGCCGGCCGCTCCAACACCAAGATGGTCGGCATGGCGCGCGCCAACTATCCCCAGGTGCCGGAGTTTCCGGCGATCGCCTCGACCAAACTTTCGCTCCCGGCGCTCAAGACTCTCATTGCGCGAACCGTCTTTGCCATTTCCAACGAAGAATCGCGCTATACGCTGAACGGCGCGCTGCTGGTGCTCAAAGCCGAATCGATTGCCATGGTCGCCACCGACGGGCATCGGCTCGCCTGGGTCGAGAAGCCCAATGAAAACCACGAAGGCATCAGCGGCGAAAAGCGCGTCCTCATTCCCCGCAAGGCGCTGCAGGAGCTGCAGCAGTTGCTGGCCGCCTCCGAAGCTGAGTCAATCGAGTTTGCCGACGACGAGCACACCCTGTTCTTCCGCGTGGGCCATCGCACCCTGAGCACGCGCCGGCTTACCGGCCAGTTCCCCAACTTCGAGGCGGTAATGCCGCGCGATAATTCGAAGTTCGCCGTGGTGCGCTCTGCAGAGCTCTCCGCGGCCATCCAGCGCGTAGCGCAGTTTGCCGATGAGCGCTCCGGCGCCATCCGCCTGCGGCTCGAGGGCAACGAGCTCAAAATCAGCTCCAGCTCGACAGAGTCGGGTGAGAGCGAAGACACCATCGACACGCCCTACTCCGGCGACCCCATCATGGTGGGCTTCAACTCCGGCTACATCCTCGATTTTCTCAAGGCTCTGAGCAACGAAGGCGAAGTGCGCCTGGAGTTCAAGGACTCGCAATCCGCCGGCCAGATGCGCCCCGAAGACCCCGACGCCGAGTACCGCTATCGCTATGTGTTGATGCCGATGCGGATTTGACGAGACAGCACACAGAAACTTCCTACCAGCTCAGCGTAACCGTGATCGTCTTCCAGCCCTCGCCAGGCGGGAAGTGCAGATGCAGCGGAACCGGGGCCGAGGGATCCTGTTCGGCGTCAAGACCGACTGCGATCTCTGCCGTCTCCTGCTCCGTGCCCGGAGCATACTCCGGGTCGGCCTGCACCTTCGGAACGAACCGTCCATGGCGGACCAGGCTCAGAACTCCGTCGGCGCCGGCCAGTCCCTCGATCGTGAGCGTCAGCTTCCGCTCAGCGTAATCGGCGTGAAGCACGCGGAATCTCGCGCTCCGTGCGCCGGGTGTCGGAGGCCAATCGGGGACGGCGGCGACAGCACTCAATTGTGGAGGCGCAGCCAGTGTTCCTTCGTTGATTTCGAGCGCGGGAAGCGGGACGCGTAGACCCTTGTCCACTGTCGCGCCGGCAATCTTCTCCTCGTCGATCGGCCCATAGCTCGCGCCCGGCAGATCGCTGCGCAAGTGCCAGCCGTGCGATTCCGCTCCTGAGTTCCAGAAGATATCGAGGTGGTCGCCGTGGCGCGCAACAGAGATATTCATCGGCTCCGAAGCGCCGGGCAGCGGAAGGTCGTGAACTTCCGCCTGATTCCATCCCGCCGGCAGCCGCGGATTCACCGTGATGGTCTTCTTCTGCGCGTCGATCAAAATCCCGAACATGCCGCGCAGGATCGGCGTAATCACCATGGCCGACGACCAGAGCTGATGGCTGGTGCTGCGGCCGAAGGGAACATAGAAATCTCCTGACAGCAGCTCGGTCACAGCGCCGAGATCCTGCGCTTGCGTCAGGTTTGCGTTTTCCATCAGCAGTTGATACCCGGCCAGCGGCTGGCCGCCGCGGTACTCGGCCATCGCGGCCCAGCCCGTAAACAGCGGCCACACCGATCCCTGGTGGTAGCTCATGCCGTCGTAAATCTTCTCGTTGTCGGCAACGTCGCGCAGGCCCCAGTCGGTGTTGAGCGCGTCCGCGGCAAACTGCTTCAGGCAATCCTCGGGATGTTGCAGCACGGTCTGCCGGCTCCGTTCCTCCGGATCCCACCACGCCATCGCCGGATAGACCGTCGTGGTGCGATCCTGCTCGGCCGCGCCGTTCCGATCGACGTTGTGGCTGAAGGCGTAGCAGCCTTTCTCCGCGTCGTAGTACTCGGACTCGATCGTCTTCGCAATCGTCTCCGCGCGCTGCTTTGCAGCAGCTGATTTCTGCGCATTGCCGAGGAGGTTTTCAATCTCCGCCATCGCGCCGGACGCCTCCTGGTCGAGCAGCGCGAGATAGATCTCCTGGTGTGGCATTCCACCCGGCCAGCTCTCCACCCAGCCCGTGCCCTGCGAGTTGTCATATATGCCGTCGTGATCCGTGTCGTGAGCAGGATCCGTCTCGAAAGACCACGCCTTCTCGATGGCGTCGCGATGGGTCGTCAAAAATCCGACATCGCCGCTCGCGCGCACATAATCCGCCACGGCCAGCAGAAACAGCGGCGTCGAGTCAGCCGCGGCATACTCATAAGGGAAGGCCTGCCAGTCGAGCGCCGCAGCCGTCTGCGAGTACTCGTGCATGATCTTGCCGTCGTCGCGCTGGCGGCGGATGAGGAATTCGAGTTCGGCCTTTGACAGCGCGAAGTCGCCGAAGCCGTTCACCGCGTAGAGCGTGTAAAGCGCGTCGCGGCCGAAAAACCATCCAAAGCCGGGCCGCGCCGAGTCCCCCGAGGCATAATAGCCTGCCACCAGCGCCGTTTCGCTGCTCCCAGTCGGGTGCGGATCGTAAGCGTGCGCGCGCAACTGCTCGATGGAAACCACAGCCCACTGGAACGCTTCATCGAGCGACGGGTCGGGCGTTTCGATGGAGACCGAGTTGGCGAGCAGCTTCTTGTATTCGTCGTCGTGTGCCTGGTAGGCAGCCGCGATGCCGGCGTTCAACTGGGCAAGTGTTTCGCCCAGTGCCCGATTGGTCGCGGTCGCCGTCGATGTTCCCACCGCCATCAGCAGCGGAAACAGCCGTCCGCGGTCGCGCACCGGATCGATGTGCAGCTTGAGCTCGGTCGGATAAAACTGCGGCCGCTCCTGATACGGCGCCTGTATTCCCGGTCGTGCGCCGGGAATGGTGACGGCCGCGGCGAAATCGGGGTAGTCGCTGTGCAGGACGTAAAAGCCGCCATGCTCGTCCCAGTCCGCGCCGGGATTGCCCTCATTGCGCTGCGGCCACATCCATTCGAGGTTGGGCGTGAAGCGCAGCGTGAAGTCGGTGGGATGAAGGCAATCGAACTCGAACAGCACGATCGGGCCCGTCCCGGCCGGGCTCTGGTCGGGCGAGAACATAATCTGCCGCACGGTGAACCCAATGTGGGAATAAGTGATGACGGTGCGATCCGGCCGGACCTCGATCTCCGCGGACTGCTGATTTACATCGATGGGCACGGTGTAGCCCTCGATGTCGGCCTCAATGGTGAGGTCCGAAAGCACCTTGACGGGCAGAATCCATGCCTCGAAGGTGCCGTCCTGCTGGCCGAGCAGCACGCCGCGCTCGCCGGCCACCGTGAACGGCTTCAGCGCTTCAGTGTGCGCCTCAATGACCGGGCCCCCAATTTCAAATGGAAAGGCCGGAATGGAAGTGAACAACGGAGCCGGCACCTGGGCCGGCGTCGAGGAAGAGGCGGTAAAAAGCACGGCGGCAGCCGCGCAGACAGCAAGGAGGCACGCACGCATGGTTCGATCCTTCAAAGCCAACAGTCTACGGCACACAGCGAGTGATCGCTGATTCTTTCGGCAAATGAGTTGATGCAGCGGGAAGTGAGAAGTAACTCGCAAAGGATCAACTGGGCGATCGCTCCAGCCGGCGCCGCCCCACCGGCAAACAGGGCGCCCGTGCAAATGGCGTATCTGTTGAGCGGGCGGCCGAGCAGCGCCTCCGGCGGATCAATGAACAATCCGCCAATTTTGTCACGAAGTGCTTGCGTTTGGGGGCAGACGACCGGAATCACGGGACGGACAGCAAAACGGGGGGACGGAAGCGCCGTTTCCGGTGGCCTTAATCCGACCAAAACATTGATTTTAATACCAATTACCGCTATTTTTGGGGCGTGCGCAACATTTCCAGTGACGAATTGAGAGGCCGAACATGCGCAAGCTCTTTTTCATGGTTTCAACCCTGGCGGTCATTCTGTGCATTCAAGCGGAAGTCCGCGCCCAGGACACGGCATCGGTTACCGGCGTGGTAACGGATGAGACCGGAGCGGTAATCCCCGGCGTAAGCGCCAGGCTGGAGAATGCATCGACCAGCGTCGCCTACAGGGCAACAACCAATTCGCTGGGTTCCTATACGGTGGCCAATATCGCGCCCGGACCCGGCTACAAGCTTACGTTCACCCACGACGGGTTCAAGCCCGTAGTCGTCACGGGCATTTATCTGAACATCGACGCCACGCGTACCCAGAACGTGAAGATGAGCGTGGGATCGACCGCTGAGACAGTGGAAGTGTCGGCGTCGACCGAAAATGTGACCCTCGATACGACCGACGCCACCATCGGCAATAACTTTGAAGTCTCGATGCTGAACGAGCTGCCGATCCAGAACCGCGACTCACCGGCGGCGCTCTTCTACCAGCAGCCCGGCGTCACGCTTGAAGGATCGGTCACCGGAGCGCGTACGGACCAGAGCAACGTGACCCTCGACGGCCTGGACATGAACGACGCTGTCACCGGCCAATTCGGTCTTATTGTCGCCAACGCTCCGGTGGATTCCGTGCAGGAGTTTCGCGGCGTGACTGCAGATCCGCTGGCCAGCGCCGGTCAGGGCGGCGGCGGCCAGTTCGAGCTCGTTACCAAGGGTGGCACCAATCAATTTCATGGCGCCCTGGTGGAGTACCATCGCGACACCGACACCGAAGCCAACAGTTGGTTCAACGACAACACGTCGCCCATCACGCCCACGCCGCCGCTTATCCGCAACCAGTTCGGCGGCAATATCGGCGGGCCCATCTGGCGCAACAAGGCCTTTTTCTACTTCGACTACAGTGGCCGGCGAGATACGCTCACCAACCTTGAAGACCGAACCGTTCCGCTGGACTCTTACCGCAACGGCAACGTCCGGTACATCACGGCATCAAACGCGATCGGAACTTTGAGCTCATCGCAGGTTGCAGGGCTCGATCCCAACCATGTCGGCTTCGACCAATCGCTGTTGAGCTTGATGAACAGCCGCTATCCCCACGCCAACGACCTCACCGGCGATGTCGGCGATCTGGTCAACACAGCGGGCTTTCGGTTCAACGCGCCATTTCCTTACGCGGAGAACGACTACGTGCAACGGGTCGACTACACCCTCAACAGCAAGATGAAACTTTACGGCGTCGGCCGGTTTACCCGAACCACCGCCACCCAGAATCCCATCCAGTTCCCCGGCGACCCGCTGACCTTTCCGTTTATCGATCAGAGCTACGCCTGGGTTGGCGGGCACACCTGGACGATCAGCCAGAACAAGCTCAACCAGGCCGCCTATGGCGAGACATTTGAGAACTACCAGTTCCCCACACTCTACAATCCCTACGGCATCAATCAATACGACTTCAATGCGCTCAGCGGACCCTACGCCCGAGGCAACAATGCCCAGGGGCGGACCATCGCCGTTCCCGTGGTGCGCGACGATTTCAGCTGGGAAAAGGGCCGGCATAGCCTGACCTTCGGGGGAAACTTCAAGTGGGAAACGCTCAACTCGTTCCAGGACGAGAACTATTACTTTCCGGCGGTTGGAGTTACCGGCAACACCAACTTTACCGCCCTCTCGCCCAGCTTGCGGCCCGCCGATATCGCCAGCAGCAACGAGGCGACAACCATCTACGACGACATGTACTCCACTGCCCTCGGCGCCCTGGCCTCGGTTGACGCAAACTTCAACTACAACAACAAGGGCCAGATGCAAACGCAGGGGACAGGCCTGCACGCCAACTATCGCTACTACCAAACCGAGATCTATGGCGGCGATACGTGGAAGTTGACCCCTGACCTTACTTTCTCGTATGGGGTGCGCTACCAGAACTACACTGTCCCCTACGAGACCAACGGCATCGAGTCGGTTTCCAATATCGGATCGATCGACGGATACTTCAACAACCGCGTGAAGCAAAGCCAGGCCGGCATCGCGGGCAACGCAGCGGTTCCGCTCATCTCCTGGTCTCTGGGTGGAAAGGCCAATCATGCGCCCGGATTCTTTCAGCCATTCGACAAGGACTTTGCGCCGCGATTCGCCTTCGCGTATAACCCCGGCTTCGACAAGAAATCCGTCATCAACGGCGGCGGCGGCATCATCTTCGATCACAGCATCGTCAATTCTTTGATCTACCAGGAACTGCAAACCTCCTACCTGTTTGAGGCCAGTAACACCAATCTCTTCGGAGAAGCCGGCAATCCAACACTGACCCTCCAGACCGCTCCACGATTCGCCGGGCTGAGCTCGCAGCCGCCGGCGCCATCGGTTCCCAATGTCACTCCACCGTTCTTTCCCTTCGTCGTCGGAAAGGGAATTCCGGTCGGCCTGGCCGAGGGGCAGGTGAATCTCAACGTCGATCCTGATCTCAAGGTTCCATATAACATCGAGTACAACTTCGGCGCGGAACACGAGTTTCCGCAGGGATACCTGCTCAGGATGAGCTACGTCGGCCGGCTGGGCAGGCGCCTCCTCGCAGAGGCCGATACCAGCCAGCTGATCGAATTTCCCGACAACACCGGCAAATCGAACCAGACCATGTCCCAGGCCATGGGAGGGATGACCACGCAGCTGCGGAAAAACGCGGCTCTCGGGACCGGCCCGGCTATTCTCAGCCTTTCTCCGCAGCCGTGGTTCGAAGACATGGTGCCGGGGCTCGCCAATCTCTTCAACCAAATCTTCGGTGCGCAGATATTCTCGAACAACACCCAGGCGATCGCGGATGCGGTTTTCCCCTACCCGCAACGGGGGGATTTTGCCGATACCATGCAGGGCCTGGCGGCAATCGGTGCGGAAACCGGGGTTGGATTGGCTCCCAACGTAGGCATGGCTTCCCAGTTTGCGACGGGCCAGATCTGGACCAACAAGGGATTCTCCGACTACGACGGAATGCTGGTCACGCTGCACAAGAACGCGGGATATGGATTGCAATTCGACCTCAACTACACGTGGTCGCACTCCATCGACAACGTCTCCGTCATCGCCAACACGCTGGCCGTCAACACCGGCTACGGATTTATCTGCGATGTGTTGAGGCCGCGCGAGTGCCGTGGGAACTCCGACTTCGACGCCACCAACTACTTCAACGGCAACTTCATCTACGAGCTGCCAATAGGTCGCGGCAAGTCCATCGCCGGCACCGCCCCGTTCTGGCTCAATGAGGCCATTGGCGGCTGGGAGATCAGCGGCATCCCGACCTGGCACACCGGGTATGCCTGGACGGCGTTTTCGAATGCGTTCATCGCCGGGTTTGCCACCGACGCCCCCGCTACCCTCATCGGCTCGAGTGCCATCGCGAAGACCCAAATCACCGGCGGCAAGGGCCAGCCGATAAACATCTTCTCCAATCAGGCCGCAGCGCTGGCTGACTTTATGGGCCCGACCGGCTTCAACATCGGCGGTCGCAACAACCTGCGCGGCCCGGGATTCTTCAACCTCGACCTCGGCGTCGGAAAGACCTTCCCCATTTACGAGGACAAGGTCAACCTGAAGTTCCGGGTAGATGCGTTCAATGCATTGAATCATCCCAATTTCGACATCCCGGCATCCACAGGGGGGTCGGTTGGAACCGACATTACCCAGTCCAGCGGCACTCCCTTCGGAACCATCTCCGACACGGTGATTCCTCCCGGCTCCGACCAGGCGGCACGGGTCCTGCAGGGCGCGCTGCGGCTGGAGTTCTGACGGGTCCGCTCCCGGAGGGAGCGCTGAGGATAGCCCAGGGTGAAGTCCGCCGCGGCGGACGGAACCCTGGGAAGCGAGCGATGAATATGGAGCAAGCCCCGTAGGGGCGTTGGGATTTCGTCACGTTTTCGGGGAGCGGCGCTCGGCGCGAAACGGTGGATTACTCCGTGCTGTCAGATGATCCACACATGGGCCCTGGGGAGCGTGAACGGCTCCTCGGCCAGCGCGCCAAGGTCGATACCTCCGAGCAACATCAACTGCTTATATGCCTCTAGAATGACTTCGTGGATAGTTTCAAGGTCCTTCATCATCAACGCCCGGCCCTCGCCTGAATTTCTGCGAAAATTGTGTTGCCGGTAAAACGAATGTGCAAGTCGGTTGCGCTCTCGGAGCGCAAGCTCCAACAGTGTCGCGATTTGTTCAATCGACTGGCTGCTCCCCTTAGCGTTCTTGATGAGCGTGCCGAGCGTCTGGCGGTTTATCGCGTTCATAATCTCGGTGGCGCGTTTGCCGTCCCCACCGAGCAGGCCTTCTGCGATAGCCTGTTCCCCAAAGAGCAACGTGCCGAGTTCCGTCTCCAAAAGCTGCGCTGCTTCCGAAGCAAAACCGAACTTCCGGTAAACATCATCGAGCGTGGGTAGACTGTCCATTAGAGCAGCATGGTGTATGTCTGACGAATCCGGTTTTGAGTCAGGGCACGAGTTTACTCGTGCCGAAGAGGCCGAAAAACGAAAGGTTTTTAACCTTGCGGAGTGCGCCCAGCGGGCCGCTACGCCGAATTTCATCCCCTTTGCAGATTATTTCCGGGGTTCTGCTAATCTCGGTCTATGAGCTTCGCCGCTACGGCCTCGGCCGCCTGCCGGACGCTTCCCCAAGAGCAGCGTTGAGCACTTTCTCACGATCTTCGCTTGCGCGACCAGCCTCGCAACATCAGCGCTGATTCGGCGAGACTTACTGGCCAAGGCATCCACTCCCCCCCGGGGGGGTAATATTCGCCTTGCCTTCGCCAAAAACGCCTTCGGCTCCGCATCTTCGGGGGTTGTTCACGCGACTGCCGGGCCCCCCAAAAACTCAAGCGCGCGGACGAGATAGCCTTTCAAGTCGCGGCGGTGAACCACGGCATCCAGAAAGCCCTTTTCGAGGAGAAACTCGGAGCGCTGAAAACCCTCCGGCAGCTTTTGCCGTATGGTCTGCTCGATGACGCGCGGGCCGGCAAATCCGATCAGCGCGCCGGGCTCGGCGATATTCAGGTCGCCCAGCATGGCAAAGCTGGCCGTTACGCCGCCTGTCGTGGGATCGGTCAAAACGCAGATGTAGGGCACGCGCGCGTCATCCAACTGCGCCAACGCGGTGGAGATTTTGGCCAATTGCATCAGGCTGACCACGCCTTCCATCATGCGCGCGCCGCCAGAGGCAGCCACAATGATCAGCGGCTTGCGCTCGATGCGGGCGCGATCGACGGCGCGGGCGATGGTCTCGCCGACCACGGCTCCCATCGAGCCGCCGATGAAGGCGTACTCCATGGCGCTGACAACCACCGAATGCGGCCCGAGCTGCCCAACGGCGTTGACGATCGCATCGTTCAGCCCGGTCAGCTCCTGCGCCGCGCGCAGCCGTTGCTTGTAGGGCTTCACATCGGTAAAGTTCAACGGGTCAGTGGAGCGCAGGTTTCCGTCGACCAGCTCATAGCCAGGCTCGAGCAGCATGTCGATCCGCTGGCGAGCGCCAATTTTGAAATGGTATTGGCATTTGGGGCAGACGTTGAGGTTGGCTTCGAGGTCGGCTTTGAAGATGACGGCGCGGCAGCTTGGGCATTTGGTCCAAAGTCCTTCGGTGCGCACCCGCCTGTCGCCTCCGTCCGGAGGCTCGGGTCCGCCATCGTAATCGCCGTCCTCACGCTTGAACCAGGACATGAGAGCTCTTTCTCTTTGGCGCGGTGAGGTCATGCCCGCGCCGCTCAACGAGTTATCCTTTTTATCCATTCTATTCCGCGCCGCCCGGCAAACGATCCTTCGTGCGCGGGCGTGCCTTTGACTGGCTATGCCCGTCTGGATCGATGTGGATATGGGCGCGTCGCGCCCCAGCTGCAAAAATCCAACCGGAGTTTTGTGCCTGCTCGGGAGGTCCGCATTTCGCTCGAAATCTCGCGATCGGTTGTAACGATGAGCACGGCAGGATTGCTTGCGCTGGTGGCCGGCGTGGCAGTGCGCCGCCGGGATCTGACCCGCGGGCCGGTACTGGAGCGGGCGATTGCGCTCGGGCGGGTATTTGTGGCGGCTCCGCTGGCAACCTTCGGTGGACTGCACTTGGCGGCGGCGCAGGGGCTTTCGCAGATGGTCCCCGAGTATATGCCATGGCGGTTGTTCTGGGCGTACCTCGTCGGCTTCGCGTGGATTGCCACGGCGCTAAGCCTGATTTTCGGGCGCATGGTGCGCTGGTCCGCTCTGCTGGCGGGCCTGGTGTTACTGACGTTTGTGGCCATGCTGGACGTGCCGGCTGTAGCAGCGGCTCCGCACGACCGGTTCGCATGGACCCTGAGCCTTCGCGAGTGCGGATTCGCGGCCGGCCTGCTGGCGCTGGCCGGGAGCGTTGCATCGCCGGCGCGTGGCTGGGCGTGGCTTGTGACGGCAGGCCGGCTTATGTTCGCGGTAGTGGCGATATTCTTTGCCATCCAGCACTTCTTGCATCCGGACCATGTGCCAGCAGTGCCGCTGGAAAAGCTGGCGCCCCCGTGGGAGCTGGCGCCGCGGGTGTGGGCGTATTCCGTAGGAACAGTTCTACTGGCAAGCGGCACGCTGCTGCTCGTGAATCGATGGGCGCGCGAGGCGGCCGCGTGGCTGGGAATTGTGGTGACCTTTGTGGTCGTGGTAATTTATGTCCCCATGCTGGGTCCGGCGCATGGCACTGCTGAAATGGTCGACGCCATCAACTATGTAATGGATACGCTCTTGTTTGCTGGAACGGCGCTCATCCTGGCAGAGGCGTTGGGTGTGAAACGAGCTGCAGGCGCTCGCAGCGAACCATCCGATTAACGGTTCAGTGCTCGATTCCACGCTGCGCCAGGATGCCTTTCTGGTAGGCGTGCTTCACCTCGCGCATCTCAGTTACGGTGTCAGCCAATTCCACCAGCAGCGGGTGTGCGTTACGGCCGGTCAGGATCACGTGAACCATCTCCGGCCGATGACGCAGGGTCTCGGCCACTTTCGCCGCATCGAGCATCCCGTAGCTGATCGCATAGTTGATTTCGTCCAGGATCACCATGTCCCACTCGCCCGATTCGATTGCCGCGCTCGCTTCGTCCCAGGCCGCTTCTACCAGGCGCACGTCCTCCGGGTCGGTCTCCGCGCCGCCGATCTTCACGAACCCCCGGCCCATCTGCCTGAGCACAAAGTTCGGCCCGAACGCGGCCACGGCATCAAGTTCCCCGTAATGCCAGGACCCCTTCAGGAACTGCAGCATCAGCACCCGCATTCCATTGCCCACCGCCCGCAGCGCCGTGCCCATGGCGGCAGTAGTCTTGCCCTTGCCGGGGCCGGTGTTGATCAGGATCAGTCCGCGACGGGAGTCAGTCATAAGCAGGGATCAGGAATCAGGGATCAGGGGTCAGCGACGAAGTAATCAAGGTCGCTGATCAAAAATCGGAAGTTCGCTGATCGTCGCACAGACGTGGCAAGCTCGGTGATTCCGTCTGAAATCCACGGATGCCGCTCAGGTTTCGCCGATTTCTGATCCCTGACCCCTGATCCCTGTTCCCTGGCCACTTCAGTGGCCCGTATGGTACGGGTGCCCAGCCAGAATTGTAAATGCCCGGTAGACCTGCTCGGCCAGCACCAGCCGGGCCAGGGCATGGGGCAGGGTCAAGGGTCCAAGCGAGAGCAGCAATCCGGCTCGTTCGCGGACTGCGTCCGACCAGCCGTTCGGCGGACCGACGGCGAAGGCGATGTGCTGCGCCCCCTGGTCGCGGCGAGTCCCCAGCCATTTGGCGAAGGCCCCGGAGCTCATTTGCCGTCCGCGCGAGTCGCACAGGACGGCCGCCGCAGCCGTTCGTCCCTGACGCCTGTCCAGCCAATCGAGCATCGCCGGCTCCGTGCGAAATACCCGCATGTCGGACCTCGCAAAAACGGAGCAGCGCTGAACGTAAATGGCGGTCAGAGCCTCAAAGCCGTCTTTCGGAACCGCATGCGGACTGATATGGATAAGCGTAATCCGCATGGCGAGGAGGATAAACCATCTGTGCCGAGCTTCGTCCCAGGTCGCGTGACTGTGAGGATTTGTGACGGATGGCTTTTCAATAGTTATAGAAGTACCCGATTTTGGGATAGTCTGCGGATTTTCTCCAATTTGCCATAGATAAGCCCGATCCCACGATCCGCATTCCTGTCACTAAATAGTTTATTTTGAACCACTTCGAAAATAATTCGATCTCAGAAAAGTTTGGCATCCGTAATGCAACTTTCGTGGGAGCCGTCCCTGTCCTTGCCGATCTTCCGAAAATGTCTGCAACGGGCAATCCATAAGGATCAACGCTATTACCAAGCTCTTCATTTCTAATGTACTTTCTCAGCAAATCTACCTGCGAATCGGCCCCACCCCAACCGAGACGCTCACTGCAAGATTTCTTGGTGCCGGACCCCATTTGACTGGCGTCCTGACTACACGGAACACTTCGGAGGAGTCCAATGCGATTCAATAAAAAGTTGCAGAGTGCCGCATTTGCGTTGAGCATTCTTGCCCTCGCCGGCTTTGTGACGGTGGCCTTTACTCCCGTCGCCAGCGCCCAGAATGCGACCACTGGCGCCCTAAGCGGCGTCGTCGAGGATGGGACAGGGGCAGTTGTCCCCGGCGCGACAGTATCCATCACCGACACGTCGACCGACGCCAAGCAGGCCGTAGTCTCCAACGCCGAAGGCCGCTATACGGTTGGCCTGCTGAAACCCGGCTTGTACAAGGTGTCGGCCTCAGCCGCCGGCATGCAGTCCGATACCGTCGAGGTTTCGGTAATCCTCGGCACCACGGTTCCGGGAGATATTAAAGTTTCGCCCAAGGGCGACAAGACGATCGTCGAGGTCACTTCTACCGGCCTGCCGCTGGTTGACACCCAGAACGTGGCGCTGGCCACAAGTTTTACCGAGCAGCAGATCCAGGAACTGCCTACTCCGGGCGGTGACGTCACCACGGTAGCCTTCACGGCTCCCGGAGTCGTGGTCAACGCCGGCGGCGCCTACGGAAACTTCAGCTCCGACGGCCTGCCGGGCATCTCCAACCTCTTCGTACTCAATGGCTTCGATAACCAGGATCCATTCCTCAACCTGAATAACTCCGGCAGCTCCAACCTAACCCTCGGCCAAGGCGAACTGGCCGAAGCCACGGTGGTGCAGAACGGTTATAACTCCCAGTACGGCCGCGCGGCCGGCGCCATCATTAACTACACCACCAAATCCGGCGGGAACAAATTTCACGGCGAAGCTCTTTACAACTACAACGGCAGCGTTCTGAATGCCAACGGCTGGTTCAATGCCTTTGCCGGCCAGCCCCGTCCACACGCTGTTTCCAACGAATGGGCGGCGAATGCGGGCGGTCCAATCATAAAGGACAAGGTCTTCTTCTTTGGCGACTACGAGGGCCTGCACTATGTGCTGCCCAACAGCGGATATCTCACGACCCCCACTCCGGCCCTGGAGACCTATAGCCTGAATAACATCACGGCGGAGGGTCTGCCGTCCTCGGTCACCGACTTCGCCAATCAGACCTTCGGGATCTATGACACCGCAGCCTCGAAGTACGGGTCGCAGGCCGCCAATGCAGGCGACTCCGGCAATCTCGCTTGCGGCTCAGTTCCCTACTCGGAAGTCGTGAAAGGCAAGACGGTAATCGTCGGCGGCATGTACGGCGCTCCCGCCCCGGGAGGCGGGAGCTTCGGCGTCAATGTTCCTTGCATGGAACAGGGATTCGCCTCGGCCAACAATATCAACATCGAATGGTTGAACACAGATCGCATCGACTGGAATGTGAGCGACAAGCAGAAGCTCTATGGCCGGTTCAAGGTAGACCACGGCTCCCAGCCGACTTACACCAGCTACATCAACCCGCTATTCGACGCCGTTTCCATCCAGCCGGAATACGAAGGCCAGTTCAACGACAGCTATGTCGTCAGCCCCACCAAGACAAACGTCTTTGTGGCGGCGGCCAACTGGTACTCGGCGTACTTCGGCCCGGCTAGCAATGGCGACTCAGCGGCCGTTTATCCCTTCTTTGGCATTACCGACGCCGGCGTAGACGGCAGCGGAACCGACCATGCTGGCGGACTGTCGCTCCTGGGCGTTCCGGATAACCTTACGCAAGGCCGCAATGTCGCGCAATACCAGCTCGAGGACGATTTCAACTGGATCATCGGCAAGCATACGCTGAAGTTCGGCGAGAACTTCCGCCGCGACCTGATCTCCGACTACGATCAGCAAATCGAGACGGTGTTTCCCGAGCTCCTGATCTACGGTCTCGGCGACTTTTCCCAGTTTGAGCTCGGACCTTCGAATCCGTTCTACACCGGCAACAGCTTCAATCAGGCATTTACCAACGCCACAACGGCGCATCTCGCCCTCTACAACGTCGGCGTGTACGTCCAGGACGAGTGGCAAGTGCTGCCCAACCTGAAGCTGACCCTCGGAGCGCGCGTCGACCGCACGGGAAATCCTCTCTGCCATGATGGCTGCTTCTCCGAGTACTCTTCTGGAACGTTTGGAGCTGGCGCACTCACCGACGCCTACAGCTCCGCGGCGGGGGGACCGATTAACCCCACCAACTGGCATCCTTTCCCCTCCATTCAGCACATCAACTTCCAGCCGCGCTTCGGGGCCAACTACTCGTTCGATGACAAGACCGAAATTCGGACCGGCATCGGTCTGTTCTCCGATCTCTATCCCGCATCGTTTATCGATGGCGTGATCCAGAACTTCCCCAACTACTTCGCTCCGGCCATCACCAGCGGCATCGTCGCTCCCACCGGCACCGGCAATCTGGTCTCCAATGCGGTGTCTGCCAAGAACACGGTCCTGGGCGGATTCAATGGCGGAGAAGGCTGGACCGCCATCAACAACGCACTGGTGAAACAAAACGTGTTCCTCACCAGTCCCCCATCAATCGGCGCCTATTTCAACGGCGAGTTCAAAGTGCCGCAGTATCTGGAGTATAGCCTTCAGTTGCAGCGCCAGCTCACCCGCTCCGACGCGATCATTCTGACCTACGCGGGCAACTACGGCCTCGACGAAGTGATCATCAACCCGCTGCTCAATCCCTCCACCGGCTACTTCAATCCGTCCACCGGTGCGTGGACTGCTCTTGGACCTCCAATCCAGGGCGTCGGTGTGGTGCCCACCAACCAGAACTACGGCCGCGTTCAGGCGTTCACCAACAACGCCCACTCCAACTACAACGGCCTTCTGGTGACCTACAAGCGGAACGGGCATGGCCTGACCGGCGAGCTCACCTATGGATGGAGTCACTCGCTCGATACCATATCCAATGCCGGCGTCGGCCTGCCATGGAATGGCGCATCGATCACCACCCAGGTTACGCCGACCCTCGGACCCGGAAACCTCAACTACTCCAACTCCGACTACGACGTCCGCGACAACCTTACCGGCGATGCGGTTTGGGACGCGCCGTTCAAGTCCGCCAACCGGGCGATGGACACCCTGATCGGCGGCTTGACGCTGGGCGCAAAGAGCTACTGGCGCTCGGGTGAGCCGTTCTCGGTCACCACCGCGCAGAGCGGCGACTACGGGGACTTGGGCACCATTCTGTTGGGAGAAACGGCGCCCGGAGTGACGCGTTCGGGCCTTATCAACCTCTCCACGAAGAACGCCCACGGATGCATCTTCGACGCAGCCTGCCTGGATAGCGCGCAATACGTTCCCAATGGCGCGCAGGGCACATTTGGCAGCGTCCGCCGCAACGCCCTGTTCGGTCCTCATTATGCCGACTTCGACGCTTCGCTACTGAAGACTCTGGTGAGAACCGAGGGCGTCACCTTCAGGATCGGCGCCAGCGCATACAACCTGTTCAACCACGCAAACTTCAATCCTCCGGGATCCACGGTCGGCAGTTCGAGCTTTGGCTATATCAGCAGCGTTCAGGCGCCGGCCACCAGCCCGTATGGTTCGTTCCAGGGAGCGGCAGTTACACAGCGCGTTCTGGTCGTTCAGGGCAAGATCAATTTCTAACTTGCAGCCGCCGCAGGGCTCCGAAAGCAAAGGGCGTCCGCAATGGACGCCCTTTGCGTTTGCACCGAATTTGCGGGACGCAACATTCCATTCCATTTGGCGTGGCGTCGCGCTGAAGGTGGAACTTTAGCATTTTCGGAAATGATGTAGGCCAGAGCCGCGAATGCCGAGTGGATTTTTCCTCAAGAAAAATCCACCCCCGCAGCTCTTAAGAGTCCGCAGTATTTCCGAAAATGCCGTAATCAAGCCCGTTTGCGCTTCGCTTTTGCGGCCGTCCGAGCGCCGGCCCTTTTCGCCGGGGTTTTGCGCACGCGCGCTCCGACCGGCGTGGTCTTCACCGCACTCCCGGCCCCCGGGGACGAGCTCTTTCTTGCAGCCGTCTTCGCTTTAGGCGAAGAAGCCGCGGTTTCATGCTTCGCTGATTTTCGGTCGCGCACCGCGCGCGTCTTCGCAGCCAGCGCGGCCTTCAACTCGCTGTCGAACTCCGCCGGCGTCAGCGGTCGCGCGGATTTGCGCAGCCGCTCAATGTCGTAGAATGCGCGCCGTTCCGCAAGAAAGACGTGCACTACAAAATCCACGTAGTCGAGCAGGATCCACTCGCCGTGGCGCCGGCCCTCTACCGAGTTCGCGTAGACGCCGAAGTCGCGCTTGAGGCGCTGCTCGATCTCGTCGGCAATGGCGATCGCCTGCCGGTCATTGGT
Source organism: Occallatibacter sp. (assembly GCA_049676965.1). GTDB lineage: Bacteria > Acidobacteriota > Terriglobia > Terriglobales > Acidobacteriaceae > Telmatobacter. Next base: position 757 of record JBAUBR010000352.1, on the reverse strand, counting down.
GGCTGAAGTTACCAGGAAAAAGTCCGAAAGGCCCGCATCGGCGGCGTCGAGCTCGAGGATTCGCGTGTCCTGGCCTTTCTTGTCTTCACAAACCGCGGCAGCGGCTTGCACGAGGAGGCGGGTTTGAGGGAGCGCTTGCTCAGTTGGCATTCGGCAGAATACTTCTCCGATCTTCATCGTAGCCTGTCGGTGAAGCAGGAGCAAGACAGCGGCTATTGATAGAGACCGTTTGCGCGAATGTAATCGATTACCGCTCCCGGCAGCAGATCGGATTGCTTCATGGAGACATCCGGAGCCTCGCGGGCCTGCTCCCGGATCGCTGTCGCGCTAATCTCTACGTGCAAACCCGGCAGCAGATAGAACGGCGCCGACTCTCCCGCCGCGTTGCGCAGCCGATAGACGCGGACCTCGACTTCCGAAGCTGGAAGCACGAAATCCAGAGCCTCTTCGATCATCAATCCCAGCGGCAGCGCCCCAGCAACGTCACCGAGCCGCTTCCTGGAATTCGATGACGGCCTCGAGGCGACGATCAACGGCGCGGCAAACGGCACCTCTGCGGCGCGATGCCAGCGCCGCAGGCTCAAAAACGAGTCCTCGCCCATCAGGCAAAACAAGTTTCCGCCCTCCGGCAGCTCCGCGCGCAGTCGGAGCAGCGTCTCCAGCGTGTAGTTGGGTGCGCCGGAGCCGCTGGGAGCGTCGGCCAGCGAGATGGCGAAGCCCGGATCACCGGCGATGGCGAGGCGAGTCATTGCCAGGC
>JBAUBR010000351.1:0-2887 GCA_049676965.1 Occallatibacter sp. | reverse complement strand
CGCCTCGCCCGAGACTACGAAAGACTTGCCACCACGCTCGGGGCCTTCCACTTCCTCGCCTTCGCCTGCCTCATGATCGCTCAACTCTTTAGGCTCCTCGCATGAAGTTAATAACAGGCTCTAGAGCCGGTCCTGCGGTTCTAACTACAATCCGTTCACCTTCCCAGTCACGACCGTGATTGAAGCTTTGGGAAGCAATACCTTCTGCCCATTCTTCCACTGCACGCTGCTGCGCTTGATCGGCCCGTCGGGGTCGGCATAACTCTTGGCGCCATCGGAGTGCCACACATACTCCGCCGCTCCAAATGTCGCTACCTTCACCGTCCCCGCGAATTCCGCCGGCAACTGCTTTGCGCCGTCGTCGAATGCAACGGCTACTTCATGCGCATTGGTTGGATCCTTGTTGACGAGAAGAATTGACCAATCTCCATCCGGCTGCTTTGCCGCGTAGGCGGTAATCATCTCGTGATCCGCATCGTCCATTAAGTCAACGGTTGCTGGATATAACTCGTGCACTCCGGCGCCGTGTTTCACCCAGTCAAGATTGATGATCTGGCTGGCGAAATATTGCGCCGTATATTGCTTGATTGTCAGCCTCTCGTCGGCTACAAAATTTCCGTAGGTGCTCCATGCATGACACCCCGGGCGCAATGGCTCGGGTTGGATGGGCGAATGGTAATACACCGCGCCGGGCCCGGCATAAGTCAAAAACGAACCCACGCTTTCCGCCAGCCACAATCCGGAGAACAGGTCCTGCATGGGATCGGTGAGAGCCCACGATAAGTTACTCTCGGTAATCATCAGCGGCACATTCGCGGGGACGCCGTCGTCCCGCCACGCATCGACGATATCCTTGGTCAGTCGCGGCTCGCGGTATAAGTCCGACCAGTTAATCTCGCAGGGCTCGAAGGGATAGTGTTCGAACGACACGAACGCCAGATCGTTCAAGGCTCCATGCGCATTCAGATAGTCGATGAATCGGCCCATCCACGAGCTGCGCCCCTGCGCGTCCGGCCACACCTTGATGTCTTCGTTCTCGCCGGTGAAGATCGGTCCGCCGAGCTTCAGCTTGGAGTCGACCTTGTGCAGCGCCCTGGCCCATTGGATAAAGAACTCCGCGTAATCCTCGGGAAGCATGAAGGCGCCGTCGGGCTCCTCGCTCATCTCGACGTAAGAGACCTTGTATCCGCGCTTCTCAATGTAGGCGAGTTGGTTGGCGCTGTCTTCCGGCGTGGTATAGATCATGGCGATGGGAATCATCGCCGGCAGATTATTGGTATAACCGCTGGTGAAGAACAGATCGAAGCCGGTCTGGACGCGTGAATCCACAATGTCCTTATCCGTGTGCCATGGATCGGTCGACGAGGCCTGCGTCGCGGTCTGTGCCTGGTCGGGAGTGTGCTGCATCAGGTCGACAAACTCGCCCAGCGAGTTGAAGTTTCCCGCGGAAATCTCGGAGATGGCGTAGCCCACGCAGTTGCGCGGGTCGCCGCTGCCGTGGGTGTCGCAGGTATTCGAGGAGTCGATCATCACGATGCGCAGAAACCGCGTGGCCACCGGCAGGTCCGCCAGGCGCTGCACATGGCTTCCGCCCTTGCCGCCGGTCACTTCGCCCTGCGGAAACTCCACCCACTCGCCCGCCGTCTGCTTGTTCAGCGCATCGGGCACGCCGACCCAGTACTCCACGGTGTAGTGCGTGGCGTAGGGGTTCGCCCAGTCGATGCTGATGGCGTCGATGTCAAGCGCCCGCGCGAAATCGATCACCACCCACTGCGGGTGCGCCGCGTCCGGCTCGCCGGTGAATCGGCTGGTGAGATAGGGATTGCTCTTCCAGTAAGTATTGGGATCGCCGTCCGTCATGCGCGAGTACTCGTTCTGTCCCGAGTCGCTGCGCGTGGTGCCGCGATGCGTAATCCGGTATCCGAACGACGCACGAATAAAATCCTTGGGATCGGAGCTGGAAGCGGGGCTTGGATTGGGACCGGGATTGGGGCTGCCCGTGAAGTATCCGCTCTTGTGTGCCTCGTCGCTCCACGTGCCGTTGGGGTTCCAGTGCCATGCATCGTAGGTCAGCTCGGTGTTCTGGCGATACGAAATCGGCCCCCATCCGGCGGAAAGCCCCGCTTTCACGATCGGCTCGGAATAAACGGCATCCATGTCCTTTGCAGAAATGATATCGATCGAAGTTCCCAGCGCCTTGTCCGGATCGAAGGGAATGGCTTTCGCGGCGCGGGTGTCGATATGGACGGTTTGCGCCGCTACGGCTGCCGTCTGGCCACCGAGTGCAATTGTCAGAATGAAAGCGGAGATTCTAGGGGCTCTGAAAGAAGAGCAATGCATATTCGCTACCTCGGGAACACCCGATTATAACGACTGGCACGGCCTAACTAACCCCTCGATCACGTCTTACAGAACGTTGCCTCGCTGGAGAGACGGTAAGCAACATGAGCGTAGAGGCGCAAAAGCCCCTGCCGCCGCAGGGGCTTTTGTCGTTGACCATCCTTGGTTGCAGCCTATGCCGGAACCGCCTTCGCCGGCTCGGGTTTGGCCGGTTCGGATTTGGCCGGTTCCGACGGCACGGCGACCGGGGCGGCCTGCTTGACGTCGGGCTTGCGGATATCGATGCCGCCCTTGAAGAAGGCGCCGTCTTCAATGCTGATGCGGGCCGCGGCCACGTCGCCGGTGAGCGCGCCCTCGGCGCGAATGTCCACACGGTCGGTCGCGGTGATGTTGCCGCGCACCTTGCCCAGCACCACGATCTCGCGGGCGCTGATGCTGGCCGCCACCTGGCCGTTGCGGCCTACGGTGACGCGGTTGCCGGCCAGGTTGATGCTGCCGTCGACCTTGCCGTCGACGTAGAGAGATTCCGATCCGGTGATTTCGCCCT
>JBAUBR010000350.1:0-10846 GCA_049676965.1 Occallatibacter sp. | reverse complement strand
GTGCTGGCGATCCGGACCTGGGCCGGCCCCGGCATTCCCATTCGCCACGGCCTGCTGAACAAAGTTGAGCTGGGCAGCAACGACGATATCGCCGGCAGGCTGGCCCTGGCGATCGGCCAGCAATGGGACCAGCACGTCATCGCCGGCATGATCGTCACCCTGATGTTCCTCTTCGTCGCCGGGCTGGGGGCGACCCTCTATCTGGCGCAGCGCCACCACTCGGAATACCTGTGGCTGGCGCTGATGTGCCTGGCGGTGGCGTTGAGCGGCGGCCTGGAGGTAGCGTACGAACAGGCTGCTTTGCCGGCCGCGGTCTTCTCTGTTCTGGAGCGATGGGCGGGACGCATCTTCATGGCCGTCACGCTGGAGTTTATTCTCCGCTTTACCGCTAACCAGAGCCGTCGCCTCATCCGCATCGTGCAAATCTCGGTGCTGGTGCTGCCCATTCTTCCGCTGATCGGCGTGGAGCAGATTTACGAGTATCTGTCGATCACGGCGGAGGTCGTGTTTTGCGGGCTGGTGTGCGTTTTGCTCTATCGCGCGTGGCGCGGCGGGCTGCGCGAGGCGGGCGTGATGCTGGTGCCGTTTTTCCTTGCCGCCACGGCCGACTCGGTGGACACCGTTCTCGATTATGTGGCCGGCAAGCATTGGATCTCGGAGCATTTTGCTTCGCCCCGCTTTCATCTCGGTCCCATCGAGTTCTCCACCAGCGAGATCACGTATACGATTTTTCTCGCCAGCATCATCGCGGTGATCCTGTATCGCTTCGTCCGTGTGAGCCAGGACGAGCAGCGCTCGGCCGCGGAGATTTCCGCCGCGCGCAGCGTGCAGGCATTGCTCATTCCCACGCAGCTTCCGTCGAACAAGAACTTCATGCTGGAAAGCGCGTACCTGCCCGCCAGCGGAGTCGGAGGCGATTTCTTCCAGGTGCTGCCGCTGAAGGACGATTCGCTGCTCATCGTCGTCGGCGATGTGAGCGGCAAGGGACTGCAGGCGGCGATGAACGCCAGCACGCTGGTGGGCGCGCTTAGAAACGAGCTGGCGCACGAGCCGGCCACCGTGCTCGACCACCTGAATCGCGTGCTTCTCGGCGCGGTTCCCGTCCCCGGCAAGCTGCCGGAGCTGGATACGGCTCCCTGTTTTGCCACCTGCCTCTGCGCGCGTGTCTACCCCGATGGCAGGATGACCATCGCCAACGCGGGCCACCTGAGCCCCTACCGCGACGGCCGCGAGATGGAACTGGCGCCGGGGCTGCCGCTGGGAGTGATTGCCAACATCAGCTATGAGCAAGCCGCCTACCAGCTCAACCACGGTGAGAGGATCATTTTCCTCTCCGATGGGGTGGTGGAAGCGACCAACGAGCAAGGCGAACTGTTCGGCTTCGAGCGGACGCAACAGGTAAGCAATGAGCCGGCACGCTATATTGCCCAAACCGCCAAGCACTTCGGGCAGAACGACGATATCACCGTGGTTTCGCTTTACATGGCGTCGAAGACGGCGCACCGGGCGAACCAAGCGGCGGTGGTGACGGGGTAGTTTTTTGCATTTGCGAGGTCATGAGAGTAGAGTTATGTATGTAAGGAGAGTAGGCATGACACCAACCGACACGACCAAGCGATACGTCATTTCGAGATACGTGGAACCGGCTCGGCTCCGAGGGGAGAAAACAATTCAAGTACGTGTGGGAAATGTGCTGAAAGAACTCGGATGGGCGAATAGGACTCCTTCTGTCTTTTCAACTTTGGGTTCCCAGTCGTTTCAGAAAGAGGCCGGCGTCGAATTGATTGAGAAGCGTGGAGGTCCTGTATCAGGCGGACCCAGCACAACTGTTCAATTCGTCTACCGGATTCTGGACGATGGTGTTCCGTCGGCTCCGGTTGAAAAGGTTCGTCCAAACGGGGCAGGCCTTATGGCGCTATATGGCATCTGCAAGGAGACCTTTCGCAAGCTCGGCGGTGGCGAGGCTTACCTGAAAGCCGAACGGAATTGGGGACCGGACGCGTGGGAGAAGTATGAGGCCGAGTTAGCGAGGATGAAGAAAGAGGGTAGCCAGAAGTGAGCATCGTCTACTGGGACACGATGATGTTCATCTACCTTCTGGAGGGAGATCCTATCTTCACTCCAAAAGTTGAACGATTCCAGCGCGAAATTGAACGCCGGGGAGACGCGCTGGTCACCAGCGTGTTCACTCTCGGCGAAGTGCTTACAGGGCCGCGCAAGGCTGACGACGCGAGCGCGGTCTCTGCGATCAAGAGCTATTTTGCGTCCGGCGCAGTCGCCATTCTCCCCTTCGACTCGGCAACCGCCGATCGTTACAGCATGGTCCGATCCATGTGCAAAGTAAGCCAGGCGGATGCGATTCACCTGGCTTCTGCTGCTGTCGCGGGAGCAAGTGCATTCGTCACCAACGATGCAGATCTGCGCAGGCTCGTCATTCCTGGCATCGGATTCATGGTGGACCTCGACGGCAATACTCATTCTCCCCCACCTTGATCGGATGGTTCTGCCAATCGATTCCCACCAGAGTTCGCGCTGCTAGAATCCCCTTGGAGCAGCCGCGATGAGCGTGAAGGCTTTGTACCCCGGCACATTCGATCCGCCGACCAACGGGCACCTCGACCTGATCCAGCGCGGGGCCCGGCTCTTCGAGCACCTCACGGTTGCCATCCTCAACAATCCGGTCAAGAATCCGCTGTTCACCGTGGCCGAGCGCGTGGAGATGCTGGAAGAGGTCACGCAGCCGCTGAGCAATGTGTCGGTGGCCACGTTCGACGGGCTGATGGTTCAGTTTGCGCGCCAGCAGGGAGCGACGGCGGTGCTGCGCGGCATTCGCGCCATCACCGACTACGAATACGAGTTTCAGATCGCGCTGATGAACCGGCGGCTGGCGCCGGAGATCGAGACGGTCTTTCTGCAGCCGGCCGGGCGCTATTCGTTTGTGAGCTCGCGGATGGTGAAGGAAGTCTTCAGCTTCGGCGGCGATGTGACCGGCCTGGTGCCGCCTAACGTGCTCAAGCGCCTGCGCGGACGGACGAAGAATGCGTGATGGCGTGCTCCGCAACGAGGCGTTGGCTGGCTCCGGGCCAAAACGCAGCCATCAGCCTTCGGCAAAGCGGGCGACCCTCTACCGTCGTCAAACTACGCTACGTTCGAGAGCCCCTTGTTTGCCACCAGTGATAACAACTTGAGCGATGCTCCCTGGGGCCGTTTTTCACCGCGCTCCCATTGGCTCACCAGTCCGGTGGTTACATTCAAATATCGCGCAAAAACTGCCTGGCTGGCGCCCTCGCGCAGGCGAAGCGCGCGAATCTGCTCCGGTGCAAACGATTGCACAGGAGTCAGACACATTTCGTCGAATTCGCGCAGCGTCTTCTTGTCCATGACTCCGGCGTAGTGTAATCCCTCTGCGGTTTCATGGATTGACGCCATCAACTTGCTACGGTGTTGCTTCGTTTTGGCCATTGCATTTCACCTCGATAATGGTCCCGGATGCGAGTGCTGGCAGGAGTTCCGATTCCCTGTACGACAGCATTTCAGCCGCCAGTCTTCGTAGCGCGACCAACTCCTCCGGCCCAATGTTCTCCACATCGTTCTTGGCAAACCCGTGAACGAAAAAGGCCAATTCGCGCGCTCGGAACAGAATCAAAACGCGAAAGCCGCCCGATTTCCCCGCACCACGCCGCGCCACCCTTTGCTTGATCACTCCGCCGCCCAGGTCGGCTGCAATTAAACCGCGCTCCGCATCCCTAACTGATCTGCAAAGCTCGTCGTCAGAGAGTCTGCTTCTCCGCGCAAGACGGGAAAACGACTTGTTTTTGAAAACGAGCGCTTGCGTTCGAGCGGTTCCGTTCACACCCTCAACTGTAACACTTAGTGTTATACGCGGTCAAGGTGAAGGCTTGCTGGATATCTGTGCGAAGGCGTGCCGTGATGCTGCGATGGAACCGCGCGGATCGGCCTTTCGTAATTATTGAGCAATGCGGCATAGCTACAGTTGGGATTGGGTGCAGGCGCAGGTGACGCGCACGATTGCGGAGTGGAACGCGTGTCCCTCGCAATCGGTGCTCGCCGGGCCGGTTTTCAGCGCGAAGGAGCAGCGTAGGCGCGAACAGGCGTACGACGAGGCGTTGCGGGCCGCGGAGCGCGAGGCCAGACGGGTCCCGCGCAGCAGGGCGCAGCGGCTCGAAGCGCAGGATCGGATGACGGAGGCGTTTGCGCGGTTTTCGGGCGTCGCGCTGGACCTTGATGACAACGCGATTCAACTCCTGACGGACGATTTTCTGCCCGCGGGAACCAAGCTTGCGCAGTGGGCGCGCCAGTTTGACGCGAGCCTGAGCATGGCCGATATCGTGCAGGCTTGCCGCAACGCGTGGACGGCCTGCGGATTACAGCCGCTGCTCGGCGAAGAGATCAGACTCACTCCTTCAATTCTGGGTTACAGCCTCCTTTATCCATACAGCGACAACTATCTGGATGGCGAAGGCATTTCATCGCGGCAGAAACTTGAGTTCAGCGAGCGGTTTCGCGAGCGGCTGCGCGGCGAGCGCATCGAGGCGCTGAGTCGGCGCGAAGCTGCGGTGTGGTCCCTGGTGGCGCTGATCGAAGACGAGTTTCCTCGCCAGCGCTATCCGCAGGTATTCGACTGCCTGCTGGCCATCCATCGCGCGCAGGAAGAGAGCATCGCGCAACAAAGGAGCGCCGGCGATTGCGACGCGCCACAGGTGCTGCGAATCAGCTGCGCCAAGGGCGGGAGCTCGGTGCTCGCCGATGCATGCCTGTCGCACGGCTGGCTCAATGAGCAGGAGAGCGAGTTCGCGTTCGATTGGGGAGTGCTGTTGCAGTTGGGAGACGATTTGCAGGATGTGCGTGAGGATGCGAGGCGCGGGTCGGTGACGCTCTTCTCGCGCGCTGCGCTGGCGGGCACGCCTCTGGATGGACTGGCGACGCGGCTGCTCAATTTCAGCGAGCGAGTATCGGACAGCATGGATGGGATGCGGCATGGGACGGCGATGCTGAAAGGGCTGCTGAGGATGAGCTGGCGATCGCTCATCGTGATGGCGATGGCGGATTCGAGAGAATTCTTTACTATGGGTTTTTTGGCTGAGGCGGAGCGGCATTCGCCCTTTCGATTCGAGTTTTTGCGCGCCAGGCGCGACCGGCTGGCGGGACGGCGGGGGTTATTCGCGACGCTTTTCGAAGCATTCCTGGAACCGCGCCAGGAACCGCGAGAGGAACTGCGAGAGGGCGACGACGGTTTGCCGTTCGCCGCAGATCGTATCGGCCGCGTCTATCGGATTGCGGTCGATCCGGTTACGAATTTGACCGCTTTGTAACCGGATTACGACGACGCACGTATCCTGGGTTGTGGCTTCCCGTCGCACCAGCATCGTTGTTTCCTTCCTGTTCACGGTCTTTGGCGGGCCTGGTTTCTTGCTCGTCTACCTTCCCTGGTGGATGACGCATTTTCAAGTCCCGAAGGAAGAACCGGCCTGGCAGGAACTGATCGCCGGCCTGATGATCGCCACCGGGTTGATTCCCCTGTTTGCGTCGATGCTTCGGTTTATCACCGAAGGCCGCGGAACGCTTGTGCCCGCGGTGCCGACCGAACGCCTGGTGGTCAGCGGACTCTACCGCTATGTGCGCAACCCGATGTACGTGGGAGTGCTCACCGCTCTCGCAGGCGAGACGGCGCTCTTTGCGACGCGCCAGATGCTGAACTATCTGATCGTGGTCTTTATCCTGATGCATCTCTTCGTGGTTCTTTATGAGGAGCCCACCCTGGCTCATCGCCATCCCGAGGACTATTCGCACTACAAGCGCAACGTGCCGCGATGGTTGCCGCGGCTCACGCCGTGGAATGACATGGGGAACGAAGCGGCGCGATGAAAACGCCCGCTGGAACATTTTTGCGGCCGGTAGTGTCAAAGAGTAAGGTGGGGAGAGCCTCGCGATAATGCCGGGGAAAAGAAGATCATTCGGCTCTGAAAACAACTGACGAAGCTTTGTGGGATCCCACCCATTCCGCATCCGCTGCGGCGGACGCGGAATGGATGGGGCACGGGTTCTCGCGAATGGTCCGGCACTGCTCCGCGCGTGTACCCTGATAGAGGATCGGATCGTCGATCGATGGTGAAGTTATTGATGCGTTGGGTCTCAGTATTGATGTGTTCAGCCGCATTGGCTGCAGGCGGCCTGGTGTGCGCGCAGAGCGCTCCCGCAAAGCCTGCGGCGCCGATAGTCAATCCGGCCCCCGCGCCCCTGTTGGCGCAAGAGTTTGCAGGATGGGTTCAATCCGCGGCGCCGCAGATCGCCGCCGACGCGGTGCAGGCAGACGCGGCCAACGCCGCTGCCCTCAAGGAATACGGTTTTACCAGCGGCGAGACGGCCAGCTACAAGCGCGGCGATGACACGCTCCAGTTGCGCGCATTGCGATTCGGCGATACCAGCGGCGCCTATGGCGCTTACTCCTACTATCGCCAGTCGGGCTGGCCCAAGGAGGAGATCGGCTCGGGCGCCGCATCCGACCACAACCGCGTGATCTTCTGGCTGGGGACGACCGTTGTCGATGCGAATTTTTCCCGCATCGGTCCCATGTCCGGCGCGGAGCTGCGCGAGGTGGCGAGCCATCTGCCTCTTGCCGAAGGGAACAAGGGGGTCACGCCGCCGGTGCTTTCGTATATGCCCAAGGCCTCGCTTGACGGCCAGACGAGCCACTACGCCCTGGGACCCGCCGGCTACGCAGGCTCGGGCGGTGTGCTGCCCGCAGGCCTGATCGGCTTCGATGAGGGCGCCGAGTCGGTGACCGCGAATTATTCACTGCGCTCCGGGCCGGCAACGCTTACTGTCATCGATTACCCCACGCCGCAAATGGCCGCGGCAGCGGAGAGCAAGGTCCGCGGCTATATCAAGGCGGGCAATCAGGCGCAGAATCCGTGGCCCAAGCCGCTTGCCGACTCCGACCAGGCCTCGCTCGAGGTGCGCCGCAGCGGACCGCTGGTGGCACTGGTCAGCGGCGACGCCATTCCCGACGAAAGCCACCAACTACTCGAGTTGGTGCACTACGACGCCGACCTGATCTCCATTCCCCAGCCCACGGAATCTGAAGTTGCGAAGACAAGCAAGCTACTGCTGGGCATCGCCACCATAACTCTCATCGGATCGATTACCGCGATTTTGCTGGGAGTATTCTTTGGCGGCGGCCGGGCGCTGTTTCGAGTAGCGCGCGGCAAGCCAATCTCATCGGTCTACGACGAAGAGTTCATCAGCCTCGACCTGGCTACAGAGTGGGGCAAATCGCCGCCGGCCACCGAGGGGCGGCATCCAAAGGGTTAATCGGGGCGCGAGCCTGTGGGAAACCGGCGAAATACCCACGAAAGCACCTGAAAAGACGGCCTTTCCGGCAATGGTGGAGGCGAACACGGAGCAAAGAAAAGACCGTGGCGATCGTCGGGGATTGGTTTGTAAGCCTTTGAATTTAAGATGTTTATTTCTGGCCGGAATTCTCCTTGACACACCCTTTTCGCGCCCCTACTATGCAGCCAGAAAGTTCTGATGGCTTTGCCTCCGTTGGAACTATTCTCCCTAAGGAAGGAGCTGCCCTGTTGCCGGGCGGCTCTTTCCGCGTTTGCCGCCCATCGCAGGTGCGCTACCCTCACCACATCGATCATCTTGTTTCCGCGTCCCGATTCTGGTCAAAGCAAAGGCGCCTCATTCTACCGATTCGGTCCATTCGTTCCCGCACGATTCGCACGTCCAGCTATTGCATGGGTCGACGCTTTCAAGCACCGGGTCTTCGGCGCCGCAGCGCGGACACCTGGGCAGCTCGAACTCCGGCAGCTTCATCCTGGATTCATCGATGATGTCCTGCGGGATGGGCTGGGCAGCGATTTCGCGTGCCCGGTCGAGTTCATCGGCGGCTACCAAGACGCGGGGACTGCTCAGTTCAATGGAGCGCGATGCGGGAGCTTCGATCCAACTTTCAAGGCCCGCCCGCCTCAACAACTCGTAGACCTGCCACGCTTCCTCTCGTGTATCGCACTCGCAAAGTAATGTCTTCCATGTGAATTCATTCCGAGGGTTGCTTTCACTGTTCGCATCTTCGGCCATCGAGAGGTCTTCATCGAAATCATGTTGCGGAATCGGGGGACGAACTGAGCGTTCCGGCGCTTCCCGCGGCCGCGCTTCGCCCAGGCCGCGCAGTTTCAGCTCATCGCGCAGAACCTGCTGGGCCATTTCGGTGAGCGCGGAGAAGTCGTCGGCGAGGTTCAGCAGCTCGTTGTCCCACATCTCACGGTAGAGCTTGGTGAGCCTTTGCCACTCGGCTGCCTGATCGATCTGCATAGAAAGCGCCGCTTTATTGGAATGAGCTCCATCCGATGTCGGCGAGGATGGCGCGAAACACCACGAGCCCGGTAACCACCAATGCCGCGACGACGCAGGTCCAAAAGCCCGTGCGGCTATATGACACGAAAAGCGTGGTTTTGCTATTCGTGAACGTGAAGCCCGCTTTATCCGGCAGCACCGCACCCACGGCCACGGCGAGGACCATCCCCGCGGCCCATACGATCGCGATTCTCAATGCCAGTTGCACCGTTGTCGCGAACATGGTTGCACCTTCCGCCGCTGCTTTCATCCCTCCAACTTTACCGAACCGGGCGCCAACGGTACAATTTTCTCTAAGGTACGCCGACGTAGCTCAGTTGGTAGAGCAGCTGATTCGTAATCAGCAGGTCGTCAGTTCAAGTCTGACCGTCGGCTCCATCACTTAATTTCCTCCCGCGGTGCTCGCACCCGGGGTTTAGCGGATTTCTCAATCCAGCGACGGGCTTGTCATGAAAATGGCCACAGAGGGAGCCTTGCGTCAGTTCTCCGACAGCGTTCCGATGTGATCGACGACAAGAACCTCGACTGAAGCATTCTGCTTGACCAGCTTTATGCCGAGTTGCTTTTCAAGCGCAGCGGGCAGCGGCGGCAGGCCAATCTCGTCCGAAGAAGGGTCAGCGTTGGGCGGCGCGCCGTCTGGCCCAAAATCGAGCACCGCGTCGTAGCGTCCCGTGAGCCCGGTCTGGTCAACGACGGGCAGTGGCAGCGCAAAGCCCCCCAGACCCAATGAGTCCGCAATTTGTTGCATCGTTACGTCGAGCATCTCAAAACGACGCTCTCCGCTGTGGCTCAGTTCGCGATTAGAAATCCCGCAGCGCGCAGGAACAGCATCGTACGACGGATATGTCTGTGGATACTTGTCGACTTTGAGCGTAGAAAGCGTGCAGGGCGCGCCTTCAGGATGCGGTTTCAGTCGCAACCCCGATTTGTCCACCACAAGCGCGTACACCTGGCCTTGGCGTTTCTCAAAATGAGCGGCGAACTGGAAACGATCTTCGAGCAGCGAGCGCACCATTTGGCGCACATCGTCGCGGGTCGGATTTCCTTCCGCACGGGCTTCGATGGTGTACCACTCGTCTTGCGCCCACTTTGGCAGAGTCTCGCGCGCTCCGCGCCTCTCTTGTCCGCTCCGGAGGTGGTACGCGAAATTAATCAACCACGGGAGCGACACATTCCAGGAAAACAGGCCGCCCTGCGGTGGCGCTTCGTCACCCACCGGGTTCAGGAAGTTCATTCCTTTGAGAGCAAATTTCTGCTCACTCGGCCGGATTGAGGCAGCGTCAAATGCCAGTTTGTTCGTCGTGACTGATTCCGGGTTTGCGGGAGCAGACGCCACGGCCTGACCACTGGTCCCCCCGGCTTGCAACTGCGAGCACGCTGGATGCGCAACCGCGATTGCCAGGGTCAGCAGCGCTGCGGTTCTAAAGAGTTTGCACTCATGAAAGTCCTGGCAAACCGAGAGAAACATGACCCTCGACGGAATCATGGCGTGGACTATAGCGCCGTGGAACACGTGCACGCAAGAGCCAAACAGAAGGAAGTGATCGCTGCCGCTCTACGATCAATACCTGTGCAGGACAGTGCAGCACCGTGCAAGGATAGGATCTACGCATGTATCACATTCCAATATTATTATGTACCTACAAGCAGACTAATGCGGCACTGTGCAAAAGGCCTAAAGCTGATTCGTAATCAGCAGGTCGTCCGTTCAAGTCTGACCGTCGGCCCATTATTTTTTCCGCCGGCAATTTCTACCGAGATTTCCAGGTAACCCGTTTTTTTCGGGTTTCATCGGCTGCAATGCATTTCTTCTCCGTTTTCCACAATCGTGTGAATGACATTCGAGAACGAACCAAGACAGATACCGGTTATCCGCCAATATTTTTGTTGCACCGGTAGCTTGGTGCCCGATTATCCACGCATACTCTTGGCATAATCGCAGCAAGAGCGGTTTCTCCGTTCAGGTTCAAAGCGCCGGGGTCCAGGGGGCGGGCAGAACCCGAGAGGGTTTGCCCACGCTCTTCGCCGCCGGCGCGGAGCACAAGAAGAGTGACCAGCTATAGCCGTCAGGACGTGTTGCGCATTCTCGATATAAGCCCCCGCCAGTTGCAAGGGTGGGAGCGGGCCGGGTTAATTCCTCCACAACCAAGCTACAGTTTTCAGCACCTGGGCCAGTTGCGCGTGCTGCGTGCGCTGCGCGAAGAGGATGTGCCCGCGGCGTCGATCCGGCACTCTATTGTGGCCATGAAAGCCGTGGCCGGGATGGCCAATCCGATGCTCGAAGCGTGCCTGGTGCGCACCGGCACTCGGCTCGCCTTTCGGCATCTCGGGGCCATCGTCGATCCCATCCGCCGCCAGTTGCTCTTTGACTTTGAGCGCACTGGGGACGCGGAAATCGCTCTCGCGTCCTCAGAACCCGCTCCGCTGCGCCGCCGCGGAGCGCAAGAGTCGCGCGGCCTTCAGG
>JBAUBR010000349.1:0-6367 GCA_049676965.1 Occallatibacter sp. | reverse complement strand
CAAGTACCGCAAAATCAACGTGGGCTTCAGCCCCTGTGCAATGTCGCCTGCAGCAATTCGTCTCAGCTTCGCCCTTTTTCCGCAGCCTGTTCAGCCCCTACGTCAATGCCTCTGAAATGACGAGCGGGCTTTAGCCCCTGAGGCGATGTTCATTCGACCTTACCCACCATCGTTTAGTCTTCCCGCTTTCTACCCTTTCGCGTAACACTGGAGTGCATATGCCGAAGTGGTGGACCCGTCTTTCGCCTCTTGCCAAGACTCTCAGCATCATCGCTATCCTCATCGGCATCGCCCTGATAGCGATCGCTTCATGGCAAAACGCACAGGGAACCCTCGACCGTCGCGGAGCTCACCCTTCCGCGCAAGGCTGATCTTTGCCCATGCTGCCCCGTCGCATCGTGGCCTGCCTATGATGGAACAATGACATTTCCATGACACAAAGTTCGTCGCGCGGCCTGAAAATGAATTCTGTGAAAAAATCGATGCACGGGAGGCGGGGCGCTTGACCACGGCCTACATCAACCGCATTGCCAGCGCGGTTCCGCAATACGATGTGCACCGTCCGTTCATCGATTTTGCGGCCACGCTGCTGCCCGAAGGCACGGTGCGCAATCTCTTCCGCCGCATGGTGCGCCTCTCGGCCATCGAGCATCGCTATTCCTTCATCCAGCCGGTGGCAACCGAAGACGGCAAGTGGCGAGACGCGGAGGATCTCTACGTCCGCGGGAACTTTCCCGACACCGCGCGCCGCATGCAGCTCTTCGAACGCTTCGCCCCGCGGCTGGCGCAATGCGCACTCGACAAATTGGCGGTGACCGAAGCGGAACGCAGGACCGTCACCCACGTGATCGTCACTTCCTGCACCGGACTCTACGCACCCGGCCTCGACTTTGACATCATCCACCATCTCGGGCTCGATCCATCGGTGGAACGCACCATGATCGGCTTTATGGGTTGCTATGCGGCCATGAACGCGCTGAAGACGGCGCGGCATATCGTGCGGTCCGAGCCGGACGCGCGGGTGCTGGTGCTGAACCTGGAGCTGTGCACGCTGCACCTGCAGGAGACCGAGGATCTGGAGCAGGTGCTGTCGTTTCTGCTCTTCGCCGACGGCTGCGCCGCATGCCTGGTGAGCGCCGAACCAAACGGGTTGGCGATCGACAGCTTTCTCGCCATCAATGTTCCCAACACCAGCCACCTGATCACATGGCGCATCCGCGGGCTAGGCTTCGACATGCAGCTCTCGGGTCAGGTGCCCGGCGAGATCGGCCACGCGCTGAAGGAGCTGGGAAGCGAGGTGACGCGCGGCCGGGATCCGCGGTCGATCGATTTGTGGGCGGTGCATCCGGGCGGGCGTTCGATCCTGGATTCCGTCGAAAAAAGCCTTCAACTGTGCCCGGAAGCGCTCCGTTTCTCGCGCAGCGTTCTGGCGCAATTCGGCAACATGTCGTCGGCAACGGTGATGTTCGTGCTCGAAAAGATCATGCAGCTCGCGCAGGCGGGACAAACCGGATGCGCAATGTCGTTCGGGCCGGGGCTGACGGCTGAAACCATGCTGTTCCATGCCGCATAGCACCCTGGATTTTCGCGAGCGGGCGCAGCTCACCGAGCTGATGGATTTGCCCTGCAGCCGCGAGGTGCTGCGTTCTTATCTGCGCAGCCTGGCCAGAACCAATCGCTGGACGTTTGCCCATCGCCCGCTGCTCGGCTGGCTGGAAAGTTTTCGGATCGGGATGACCGGACTCGGCGAGCCGGTTCGCATTCTGGATGTGGGTTGCGGCTACGGAGATGGGCTGAGGCGAATCGAGCGGTGGGCTGATTTGCGCGGAATCGCGGTTGAACTGACCGGCCTCGATTTGAATGCGGACACCGCGGCGGTTGCCGCGGAGGCAAGTCCCCCAACCAGCCGCATCCGCTGGCTCGGCGGGGATGTCTTCGCGTACGCGCCGCCGCAGCCGGTGCACCTGGTGGTCAGCTCACTGTTCACGCACCATCTTTCCGAGGACGAAATTGTTCGGTTCCTCCAATGGATGGAACGCAACGCCCAACTGGGATGGTTCATCAACGATTTGTCTCGCGGAGCGATCTCCTACCATTTCTTTCGCGTGTTTTCAAAGCTGGCCAGGTTCCATCCCTACGTGCAGCACGATGGGCCCATCTCCATCGCGCGCGCGTTTGTACTCGAAGATTGGCGCCGGATGTGTACCGATGCGGGGTTTGACGACAACAGCGTTCAAGTAAAAAGCTACAGGCCGGGAAGGCTGTGCGTTGCGCGGAGAAAGCCGCAATGAGCGCCGCGATTCGCGCATCCGGCCATCTCGTAATCGGCGGCGGCCTGGCGGGGTCAATGGCCGCGATGCGGCTGGCCGCGGCGGGGCGCGAAGTAACTCTGCTTGAGAAGGAACTGTCGGCGCACCACAAGGTGTGTGGAGAGTTTTTGAGCCGCGAGGCGGTCATGTATCTTCGCTCGGCCGGAGTTGAGCCGCTCGATCTGGGTGCGGCAGCGATCCGCGTCGTGCGTCTTTCTTCAAAAAGGGCGCTGGTCGAAGCGGCGCTGCCCTTCACTGCCCTCTCGCTTTCGCGGCGTGTGCTGGATGAAGCGATGCTGGCGCGCGCCGAACGCACCGGATGCAGAGTCGAGCGCGGCGCTTTCGTCGAGGGAATTTCGCGCGAGGGAAGCTTGTGGTGCGCGAAGCTACGAAGCGGCCAATCATGGCACGCTGAGAATATATTTCTGGCCAGTGGGAAGCACGATCTCGGCGGATGGGAGCGCGAGGGTGGCGCACAGGGCGACCTGGTGGGATTCAAGCTGCATTGGCGGCTGGCGCCCGCGCAAACCTCGGCGCTGCGCGGTGCAATGGAGCTTTTTCTCTTTACCGGGGGATATGGAGGGGTCTCGCTCGTTGAAGACGATGTGGCCACTCTGTGCCTCGTCGTACGGCGGGCCGAACTCCGAAAGCTCGGCGGATGGTCCGGATTGTTCGCGAACCTGATGCATGAGAATCGCCACGTTTCCTTGCGGCTGCAGGGCGCGACTGCGTTGTGGGAGCGGCCGCTGGCAATCTTTCCCATTCCTTATGGATATGTTGCGAGACGAGGAAACAATTTGTGGCGAGTGGGCGATCAGGCAGCGGTAATCCCATCGTTCACGGGCGACGGCATGTCGATTGCTTTGCACAGCGGAGCACTGGCCGCCGAAATGTACTTGGCCGGGAAGTGTGCGGACGAGTATCAGCACGAGCTGAGCGCGCATCTGTGGCGATCGATGGCGCTCTCGACGCGCCTTTCCCAAGTGATGGTAAGCCGCATCGGCCGTACGGTGGCCCCATTCGCACTCGCGGCGATTCCCAACGCGATGGGATGGATCGCGAACTTCACGCGAATCCCGCAAAACGCTCTCGCCGCCCGGCAAGCAAATTGACGCACTGATTATTCGTGTCGCGCGGCCATCAAGCGCATGGAGAGCACCGCTCACGGCTTGAGAAATTCGACCACTTTAGGGCCGATCTGGGTTGCGCATTGGGTAGGGGCAAGATGCCCGCAGCCGGGTATGACATCGAGCTGCGATTGCGGCACCAGGCTGTGAATGGCATCGGCCTGATCGAGCGGAGTGATGCGATCGACCGCGCCCCACACAATCAGCACCGGCATTTTGAGCCCTGGCAGCAGCTTGTCGGTGGCGTCGCGGCCGGTCAGCATCGACGCCAGCGCGCGATGGATGATCCACGCGTTGCGGTTCGAAATGCGCAGAATGTCGTCGGCAACGAAGCCCGGAATCTTGGGCGGCTGGGGCATGAGCAGCGCATCGAGCTGGTCGATTTCAGCGGCGTTCGCTGGCGTAAAGAGCTCCGTATTCCATGCCGGCTTCCGGTCGATGCCGGCCGAATCGAAAAGCATAAGACGATTGATTCTCTCCGCATGCTCGCCGGCGATCCTTTGCACGATCCAGCCGCCCATCGACCAGCCGCCGAGGTCGACCCGCTTCAATCCCATCGCGTCCATAAAGCCCAGGACCGCGTTGGCCTCGTCGGGCACCGAGTAGGAGAAGCTCGCGGGCCGGTCGCTGCGCCCGTAGCCGGGCAGGTCCGGCATGTAGACGCGGAATCCGGCGCGGGCGAGATAGGGCGCCAGATTGGTCCAGTCTTCGGCGCTTCCGCCCAGGCCGTGCACCAGCACCACCGGCAGACCATCCGCGGAACCGATTGCGTCGTAGTGCATGCGGATTCCGCCGGCTGTGACGGAACGGCTTTGAAAGCCGGAGAAAGACATGCGCAGGAAGAGTAACTCGCGGGCGACTTCAACCGGGCGAAACCAGAATGCGGTGCCGGCGACGATGGCGAGCGCAACGATGATGCACAACAACCAGAAAAATACACGGCGAATCTTCATTCGGGCCTCTGAATAGGTTCATGTTTTGAAGGGTACGGGCTTCAGCCACTGAGGGAATGCCGGATCCCAAACGAGGGTTGTTTCAACCATTCATTAGCTCTCTCGGGAGCTTTCAAGCGCTCGTGCCCGCTGCCAACCCGCCTCAATGACGCGCACCGTGATTGGATCGAGCGCGAGCGTCGGCCGCGGCGGATGGCTGTTCCATTCCGCCCGCTCCACCCAGCGGACATCGCTGGCGTCGGAGGCTGCCTGCAACGAGCCGCCAACGACCCTGCACAGATAATCGGCAATGACGTAATGGTAACGAACGCGGTCGCCCTCGCGATGAATGCGGTCGAGCAGCTCGATGAGCTCGACGGCTTCGACGACAAGCCCGGTCTCTTCGCGCACCTCGCGCACCAGCGCGGCGGTGAGCGCTTCGCCGACTTCGACGAGTCCGCCGGGCAGGGACCAATGGCCGCGCAGCGGCTCGGTTCCGCGGCGCGCCAGCAAAACGCGCCCGCGATCGACAATGACCGCGCCCACGCCGACCAGGGGCGACAAAGGAAACTCTCGCTGCATCCCGCTCGCTCCCCTTAGGAAGCCTCTGAATAACTCGATCGATCGAAGGGTACGGGCTTCAGCCCGTACATAAAGCCCGGCAAAATCGCCGGGGCTTTAGCCCCTGAGGGAATGCCGCCCCCGAAAAGAGGGCTTATTCAGGGATTCCCTAGTTCACGATACCGCGCGGCGCGCCTGGTGCAACTTTCGATGGAGGCCGGCAGGCCGCGCTGCAACTTCCGCTTCGGCGTATCATCGAATCCAAGAGGGGTGAAAGCTTGGCGGAGTTCACGCTTCGAATCGATGGGATGCATTGCGGGGCCTGTATACGCCGAGTCAACCAGGCATTAGCTTCGGCGCAGGGAATCGAAGTGGAAGAAGTGCGCATGGGAGCGGCGCGATTGAGGTCGATTGAAGGCCCTCCTCCTCTTGAAAGCGCACTGGCCGCATTGGAAAAGGCCGGCTACACGGCGCGCATCGAAACATAAATTCCATCCATGGCCACGACCACAACAGAATCGCTCACCCTGCCGGTGCTGGGCATGACCTGCGCATCGTGCCAGCACCATGTTGAAGAAGCTCTGCGCGCCACGGCCGGAGTGGAATCGGCGCATGTCGATCTGATGGCGCATCGCGCCAGCGTGGTCTTCGATCCTGTTGTAGCCGCTCCTGAAGCGCTGGTCGAGGCAATTCGCGGCGCCGGCTACGACGCGGTGCTTCCCCGCGCCGGCGATTCTGCGACCGGCAAACACGACGAAGACAATGCGGCCGAATCATCGCGAAAAGCCGCAATAACGCTGACGGCCGGCGCCGTGGCCATGCTGCTTTCCATGCCGCTGGCATCGCCGATGGGCGCCATGGATCGCGCGGCGATGCGCGCCATGCCCTGGCTCGATGCGGCCCCGCCTCAAGTGCTGCGCTGGACTTTGCTGATCGCGACCTGCGTTCTGATGGCGTGGGCGGGGCGCGGCGTGTATTTGAGCGCGATGCGCGCGCTGCGCCATGGCGCCACCAACATGAACACGCTGGTGGGGCTGGGCACAACTGTGGCTTTTGTCTATTCCGCCTATGCCACGATTTGGCCCGCCAGTGGGCGGCAAGTCTATTTCGACGCGGTGCTGCTAATTCTAGGCTTCCTGCTTCTGGGCAAGGTGTTGGAGCTACGCGCGAAGCGGCGCGCATTGGCGGCCATCGACGCGCTCACGCGATTGAAGCCGGTGACGGCGCGGCGCATCCGGGCCGGCGAACAAAGCATCGTCCCGCTCCAAGAGATCGCGGTCGGCGATCGCGTGCTGGTGCTGCCCGGCGAGCGATTCCCGGTAGATGCCGAAATCGTAGAGGGCCGCACTACGGTGGACGAGTCGATGCTCACCGGCGAATCGACCCCGTTGCCGCGCGACGCGGGTGGGCGCGTGCTCGCCGGCTCGCTGAATTACGA
>JBAUBR010000348.1:0-7502 GCA_049676965.1 Occallatibacter sp. | reverse complement strand
GGCCGGCAAGCTGGCGCGCATGGCGTTGCCGGAGCGGGAAGCGGTGCCGGGCATCGGGCCGAGGCGTGCGGAGATCATCGTTGCCGGAGCACACGTCATCGCCGCGGTTCTCGAAACCTTCGGCCTGCCCGGCTTTCGCTACTCGCCGCTGGGACTGCGCGACGGCGTCCTCGAGCAGATGCTGGCGGAGCTCGATGCCCGCGCCAGCGTTCACCGCGAGTTGGAGCATGAGCGCTGGGAGAGCGTGGTGGCAACTGCGCAACGGTACGGGGTCGATCCGCGCGAGGCCGAGCCGGTGCGCGCCCACGCCGCCCAGCTTTACCGGGACCTGAAGGCTCTGCATGAACTTCCGGCCGAGTATGAGGGCTGGCTGGCGGCTGCGGCGCTGCTGCGCGATACGGGCAAGTTCATCAACCACCAGAATCATCACCGGCACGCGCAATACATTATTTCGAGCTCCGAGCTTTATGGGTACAACCGTCTGCAGCGCACCGTAATCTCGGCCATCGCGCGCTACCTGGGCAAGAGCCGCCCGCAGCCCGGCGATCGCGCCATGCGCAATATTCCCCCGGAGGAGCACAGGAATGTGCATCGCGCCGTGGTGCTGTTACGGCTGGCCGTGGCACTCAACCAGGACCGCGCCAGCGACGTGCTGCGCGTGGCGGCCAGGGTTTATCCCCGGCGGGTTTATCTGGAATTGAAGCCGGGACGGACCGGCGCGGAACTGGAGCTTTGGTCGGTGCGCAAGGAAGCGGATTACTTTCGCGAGGTCTTCGGGCGCGAACTCTTTGCCACGCTGGCGTAGATGGCGCGCGCCATGCGCGGATCGACGAGCCATTGCAGTTGCGGCGGATGGCGGTCGAGATCGACGCGCGCGATCGAACCCTTGCGCACGCGCAGGTTGGCGCCGCCGTTGCCGGTCACGAGCCGGCCCAGGAACTGGAACAGGCTGGGATTGTGCCCCACGGCCAGCACGCCCTCGCATTCGACATATTTGGCCAGCAGCTTCTGGAAATCGACGTAGCTCGCGTCCATGTTCAGCGTCGGCGTAATCTCGACCTTGCCGTCATAGCCCAACTCCGTGCCCACAAGCTGCGCGGTCTGCATGGCGCGCTTCAACGGGCTCGAAAGAATCACATCCACCTGCACCTTGAACGCGCTCAGCAGCGCGGCCATCAGGATGCACTGGTCTTTTCCGTCTTTAATGAGGGCTCGTTTGGCGTCAAGTGTGGGATTGCTGCGTGGAAGTCCGGCATCGGCATGACGCATCAGGTAAAGATTCATGAGAAATAGAGTCCGGCGGGGCGTGTATCGGTGTCGGGCGGCTCCTTGCAGTGCGATTTTAACACATTTGTAACATTGGAGTTCCGCTGGCCTTTGCTTCACGCCGACCGGTGGCTGCCCGATCGAACCGGCGTAGCGGCAACCGGCGTCTATTTTAGTTCGACGAGGGCGACTGACCGCGGTTGCAACTCGAGGTCGATCACACCGGGAAGCTGCGCGCTGCGCTCACTGCGATCGCCGTCGATCGAGAGAGCCAGCGTCTTGTTTCCGTGTCCCTGCAGCTCCACGCGCGGAGACTCGCCCTGGTCTGCGCAGTTTGCCAGCACGATGCCGATTCGCCCGTCCGGCGCTTGCCAGGTCGCGGACTGAACCAAAGGCTCCTTGCCCCAGCCAAAGTCGCGCAGCGTGACATTGCCCACCGTCCACGGCCGCAGCATACGCCCATAGACAAGGAAATCCCGAGCTACGCCCTTTCTGAAGCGGTTGGTCCTCTTTGCCCAGTCGAGAATCGCGCCCTGATCGGGAATCGCCCGCGTCCATCCCTGGTCCCAGTCGTATTCGAGCAGCCCCTTGTCGCGGAGCGTAAAGTTCAGCATGTAGCCGTTCACGATGGCCCGGCCGACGGAAAGGCGCAGCGCCTCGTCGTTCACGCGATTGCTGAAGAAGCCTTCATGCCCGTTGCAGTACTCGTGGTAAATGAACGAGTAGAGCGGGCAGGTCTGCATGCGGCCATCCCAGATCTGAAAATCCTGAAGAAAGACCTCCGGCGGAGCGCCTTCGCACGACATGGCGACCGAAGGGTTCACCGACCGCGCAATTTCGGCATCCGCTTTGAGAAGGCTCTTGAAGGCGTCGGTCATCCACGGTCCGGGCACCGGCGGATGGCCGTGATTGGCGGCGTAGCACGCGACGGGGCCCGGCCCCTGGTCAAACTGCTGCACCACGTTCGGCCCCAGCTCCGCCATCCCTCGCGTCATATCAAGAATCATCTGGCGTCCCTTCTCGGTTCCCACGCACGCCCAGTAATTCCTTCTGCATGGCCACACATCTTCCACAAAGGACCCATCCGGCCTGCGCGCGACCGCGTCCTCTCCGCCGTGCGAGTGGAAGTACGGCATCCCGTCGTAGTTGGTGTTTCCCTGCCAGGTTACCCAGCAAAGGCTGTCGCCGTAGAGGAATGGAAACCAGCCCTTCTCTTTCGCCTTGGCCATGAACTCGCGCATCGACGCGTCACCGCCGAGCGGCGGAAATGCATCGGGCTGGACCCACGGGCCGGGACGCTCCCAGTTGTAGACAAAAGGCATGAGAGGGCTGTCGAGCGCTCGGCCAGTTTTTCGAGATACGGCAGCGCGTTGGTCGCGGGAGTGTAATCGGGATTCACCGTCGACGGCCCATCCCAATCGCCCTCGCCGCGCCTCGGAAACGCGATTCCGATCGGCGAATCGGCGAGCCACTTGGGGCGGTCCTCCCGATCGGCAAGCTTCTTGCCGCAGAACGGCTGCTTCACGGCCCAGTCGCGATAAATCTCCGCGGCCCGATACCAGTCGCCGTGAAAGGTCCCAACCACCACGTTGTAGGGCAGCTTGGTTTCTCCGGGTCCGCGCGTGCCGGGGTAGTGCGCCAACCCCAGCGTGACACCGTCCTCCTCCATCACCCGATCGATGAACTTCGGCAACCCGGTCGCGTCGTCGCAAGCCAGATAAAGTCCGCCTGCATCGTTGTAGTACGCCATGAGCTGCGTCGATGCCCACTGACCTGGATAATTGGGGCTGCGCCAGATCTCGGGAACGTTGCGCTGGCGCCCCGACCAGATATCGACCAGCCAGAGATCGGGAGTCGTGTTCTCCTGGCCCCCCCATTGGCGCTCCAGCGGCGTGTGGCGCGTCCAGAGCGGACGACCGTAAGAGGCAGGTTCTACCGGCCCGGCAAGCGATCCGTCGAGGGATGAAGACAGGATGTAGCTATGGTCGCCATCTACAGGAAGGTCGAACGGCACCTCGATCACCGGGAATCGCACGTGTCCGATCCAGGACTTGGTCCCATTCGTCAACCGCAAATTCCAGTAAGTGAGGCTCTCGTTCGCCGGGCAGTGGATCGTCACCAGGCCGTCGACGGGTAACTCGCCAATCTCCTTGAACTCGATCGTGACCGTCTGCCCGTTGTCATTCTCATCCTTGCGGACGGATATGTGCCTGGCCTCGGAAGAGCTGACCAGACTGAACTCCGAGCGATCGTTCATGAATTCGACCATGAAGAGCGGCAGGCGAACGTGATCGCGAATCAGCAACTCGCGGTTGACGCCAAACGTCGACTGCAGCGACGCGATGGCTCCTCTCGCCGCATCGATCAGCAATCGATAGCCCGGATTGACGACGATGACGGGCGGCGCGGACTGGGCTTCGCGCGACACGCGAATGGTGGAGTTCTGCGCAAGCGCGGGCGCCGAGTCACCTGCAAGGATTGCCGCCGCCGTCGAAGCGGCCCCGGAGAGAAATCGCCGGCGCGATAATCGCTTCGCTGCAAGCGGAGTACGTCCCCTGTGGATTTGCACGACGATCATGGTGCCGGTGGGTGCATCACAGTGTCAAGGGCGGACCGGCGGCGGGCAGATCGCCGGAGCGGTGCAGCCTGCACATCGATGGGAGCAGCGCCTAAGCTGACCAAAGCTCGCTTGTCAGTAATCCGGCCAGCCAGGTGCGGCGCTTTGTGAGTCTGAAGCCGGCATTACGAAGCGCGCTGGCGTGGTCGGGCAGGCGGCGAATTCGAAGGCCGGTGAGCCAACCGAACGCCCGATAGAGAGCCGCGACGAGCGGCCGCGCCACAAGCCGGCCGAACCGGTTGGGTGGAATGCCAAACTCCGATACCGCCCACAATGCGCCGTCTTCGACTGCGCTCCGCACCGTCTCTGCCAACGATCGAACCTCCTCCGTGATCAGGCAGTCCAGGAAAAAATGCGTGACAACCAGATCGTAGGATGGTCCGCTTGGCTGCCACAGGCGGGCATCGACCACTCGTGTTTGCAGACGTGCGGTGTGCGGTCCGGCGCGACGAACGAGCGCCTTCAGCATTGTGGAGCTTGCATCGACCGCATCGACGGTGACAAATGGATTAGCACGCAGCAAGCGAGCGGTAAAGCGGCCATCGCCATCGCCCATCACCAGCGCGCGACGGCAGCCGGTCAGCCTGTCGAGCCACCCGCACCGGCACCATTGCAGCCAGGGACCAAAGCTGGCCCATTCCATCCATCGATACGCTGCGGCGAGGCGATCGAAGTTTGGGCAGTTTGCGGGCTCGCTCCCACGCTGCCGATCTGAGCAAACGCTACGCGCTGGTTGGGAAAGAACAGCTTGTCCGTCGTGAATCACATCCCTCCAATCCGCAATTTGCATCGGTACACTATTTGAGGAGCAGCGCAACAGGCGTAAGCAGCACCAGGTCGGCGGCTGCACGCAGAGTGAGCGGGGTAAGGCGGCCGCGCGTACGGTCGAGCAGGGCCAGCAGCATTGCAGCCGCGGCGCCGGAGAACAGCAGCGCGGCCATCCGCGGCTCGTCCGCGAATACAAAAACCGCAGAAATGGCTCCGGCCACGCCGAGCAAGGCTGCCACACGAGCGATCGAATTCCCGCTCGCGTGTGCCTCCCAATGATCGATCGCGTGGCAATTGAGCCATGCCAATCCGGCAAAATACGCCATCGGCAGGACGAGCGGCCAGGCGCGCAGGCCAACTCGGTTCCATGCCGGCAGCACGCAGCCCGCGGTAAACAGCAAACCGACAAGAAACTCCTTGGTCAGTACCGGCGGGCGGAAACGCGAGATCCCGCGTGCCAACCGATGTCCGGAGTGAACGCGCGTGAAATACGCCAGCGCCGCGACACCCATTACCGCGTCTCTTCCCCGCGACGCCGCCGGCACTCGCGAAACAACAATCCATGCAGCAGCGACTGCAGCGGCAATCGCAAGCGGCTCCAGGATGCGGCGATAACGCCAATGAAAGCGATGACGCTCGCGCAGACTATCGCGCTGGCCGAACCCAAATGCCCTGCGGGCATCGAGCAATCGATCGGCGACATAGACCACCCAGACAACCAGCGCGAGCAGAACCGGGACCCATATTGGCAGCCGCACGCCCGCCGCCCAGGCAAACGCCAGCGCCCAGACCACGGCAACGGTCGGCGCGTCCAGACTCGCCAGGTGCCAAAGGCGCAGAGGCGCAGGCGCGTCGTACTTCGCTTTCGGCACGGTTTCTTGCCCCAGGATGGATCCTCCGCTGGCGAGACCGACTTGCGTCAGCGAATTGGGGAGGATCGGCGGCACTGAAACCATTGTAAAAAACGCGAAGGCCTGCGTGCAGGAAGCCGGCCCGTGGCCGGCGCAAACAGGCAGGCGCGATGTGCAGTGCAAGGGCAATGAATTACAATTGCGCTGCCCCTGCGGTCGTAGACAAAATTCCAGGTAATAGCTGAGAGGGAAATGCCGGCGTACGGAGCCGAATGAGAGTTGAGCATGTCTCACTTGATTCTCTCCAGCCCTGTGTTTTTTTGAGAGAAAGGAAGAAAACGTGCGTCGATCGGCCCCTCGCGTTCACCTGCTCCTGCTTCTTGCCTTTTTAGTTCTTGCTTCCTCCGTCACCGCCCAGACCAAGCTGCTGCGCTTTCCGGATATTCACGGCGATAAGGTCGTCTTCACTTACGCGGGCGACCTTTGGACCGCCTCCACTTCCGGCGGAATAGCCACGCGCCTCACCGCTCACCCCGGCGTGGAGCTGTTTGCGAAGTTTTCTCCCGACGGCAAGTGGATCGCCTTCACCGGCCAGTATGACGGCGACGAGCAGGTCTATGTGATTCCGGTTGAGGGCGGCGTACCCAGGCAGCTTACGTTTTACCCCTCGCGCGGACCGCTGCCGGCGCGCTGGGGATACGACAACCAGGTTTACGGATGGACGCCCGACGGCAAGTCGGTCGTCTTCCGCTCGCTGCGCGATCACTTCGATCTCGGCGATTCCCAGCTCTACACGGTTTCAGTCGATGGAGGCCTGCCTCAGGCTCTGCCCATGCCGTTTTCAGGCGCGGGTGATCTTTCACCCGATGGAACCAAGGTCGTCTATTCGCCGCTGTTCCGCGACTTCCGCACCTGGAAGCGCTACTCGGGCGGCTGGGCGCAGCAGTTGTACATCTTCGATCTCAAATCGCATGCAGCCGAGAAAATCACCACCGATGTGCGCAGCCATCGCGATCCCATGTGGATCGGCGACAAGATCTACTACTCGTCCGACAAGGACGACACGCTGAATCTTTATTCCTACGACCCGGCAATAAAAGAAACCAAGGAGCTGACGCACAGCACCAAGTGGGACATTCGCTGGCCGAGCACCGACCATAAGAGCCGGATCGTCTACGAAGAGGGCGGCGAACTGAACATCTTCGACATCGGCACCGGTGCATCCACGCACATTTCAATTACCGTGCCCACTGACGCGCTAGCCATGCGGCCTTCGCGCGTCTCCGCGGCGGGGCAGATCGAGTCTGTCGGCTTGAGCCCCAAGGGTGAGCGCGCCGTTGTCGTCGCTCGCGGCGATGTGTTTACCGTTCCTATCGAGAAGGGCGCCACGCGGAACCTTACCGACTCGTCGAACGCACACGACAAGGAGGCGGCGTGGTCGCCCGACGGCGCAACCATCGCCTTCATCTCCGACATGGACGGCGAGGACGAGCTCTATCGCATCAGCCAGGATGGGCAAGGCAAGCCGGAAGAGCTGACGCACGGTTTGCAGGCTATGCTTTACCAGCCGACCTGGTCGCCGGACGGCAAGCGCATCGCGTTCACCGACAAGGACGGCAAGCTTTACGTACTGACGCTCGACGACAAGAAGGTTACGCAGATCGCGCAGAACCCGCGCGGGCGGATTTTCTCGTATCCATGGTCGGAGGACGGCAGCTTTCTGGCCTTCACCATGGACGAGCCGAGCGGGTTCACCTGCATTTACATCTGGAGCGTGGCTGACGGGCAGGTGCGCCGCGTTACCGACCCCATGCGCGACTCGGGCGACCCACAGTGGGATACCGAAGGCAACTACCTCTATTTCATCGGAACCCGCGAATATCAGCCGCAATTGAGCGACAACGAGTTCAATTACGCCACCAACCGCGGGCGCGAGCTGCTGGCGCTCGCCCTGCGCAAGGACGTCAAGAATCCCTTCCCGCCGCAGAGCGACGAAGTGA
>JBAUBR010000347.1:0-34142 GCA_049676965.1 Occallatibacter sp. | reverse complement strand
ATCGCCCTCAATCTGCTCAAACACGACAAATCTTCCAAACGCGGAATCAAGGGAAAACGGCTCAAAGCCGCTTGGAACATCCCCTATCTGCTCAAACTACTCGGAATCTGATATGCGTCGGCCCTGCCGTGAGGGATTTGTTATCCCACGCTTTCCGTCCGCCGCGGCGGGCGCGGAAAGGATGGGGCACCCAAAATCAGTGCTCGTGGTGCTCTTCTCGCGGAGGTACGAATGCTTCAGGCTTGAGATGGCCGCGATGGCAAGTGCCGCAGGTCACGGGCTTGGGTTGTTCCTTTTCATCCGGGCCGGCCGCGGCGGCGATTTTCGTCAGGTAGCTCTTGTTGATGTTCTCGGTCATTTTGTACATGATGCGCGCCTGCGCCTTCTCGGGCTTCGTGTCAGCGGCGAAATTCAGGCGCGGGTGGCCGTTGGGGCCGATGTTGTTGGGGTCCTCGGCATGGCATTTGTCGCAATGCACGCCCAGCGCGCCTGCCCATCCGTGCATGATGTCGTGGACCTGGTCGCCGGTGAGATTCTTGGGCAGGACTTTGAGGTTGGTGGGTTTGGGGTTCTTCTCGTGTTCGGGCGGAGGGCCGCCGGCCTGCGGTTGAGGCGCCTGGGCGATGGCGAAGATGGCTGCGGCGAGCAGCGCCGTGACGGCGGCTGGAAGGGAAAGAAAGGATCGCTTCAAACAGGAGTCTCCTCAGGGAACGGGGTGGGCAGAGATTACATTTCTGATGGACGCGATTCTACCCGACGGGGACGCATTTGCCGGTTAACGACTTGCGGCCGGAGACGCAGGCGTGTCCGGGCAGGGCGAAGCGCAGCGGCAGATCGACGGCGTGGCGGATGCCGATGCGGGCGGTAACCAGAACTTCGGGGACTCGATAGCCATCGTCGCGCAACTGCAAGGGCGATTCCCGATCGAGCAGGTCGAGGCCGTTGTGAATGGACCGCGTGAGGCCAAGCGCCTGGCACAGGCGGCTCGGCCCTGAAGCAATCTCGCGTAGCGGAGCATCGAAAGCAAGCCCGCGATTCCGCGCCATTTGTGCAACTCCTGCAACCGGCTCGAGCGCGCGCAGCAGGACGCATCCGGCCTGGCCCTCCGGCTCGCAGGTCACGTTCATGCAATAGTATCGGCCGTAAATGGCGTAAACGTAGGCGTGGCCGGCTGTCGAAAAGATTACGCCGTTCCGCGGCGTGGGCCCGCGATGGGAGTGCGCTGCCGGATCGGGCACCGCGCTGTGCGGGCCGAGATAGGCTTCGGTCTCCACGATGCGGCCAGCCAGAATTCCGCGCCTGGTGCGGTGCACCAGCAACTTGCCCAGGAGCTTCGGCGCGACCTGTTCCGGTGAGGGAAGGAAGAACCTGCGCGGGAGCAGGCGGCCGTGACTTGAGACTTCACTGCGTTTTTCAGTCCCCAGGTTGAACACCTCAGGGGCTAAAGCCCCTATAAATGAGGGAGCCTGCATGTATGGGCTGAAGCCCGTACCCTTCCCCAATGCCTACTGGTGCGATTTCTTCCATTCCTTCACCAGCGCCAGCACTTCCTCGGCGTGGCCTTCGGGCGTAACCTTAGGAAAGACGTGCAGGAGGGATCGGTCGGGGCCGATCAGAAAGGTGGTGCGCTCGATTCCCCACACTTTCTTGCCATACATGTTCTTTTCCTTCATCACGCCAAACTGATTGCACACTTTCTCGTCTACATCAGCAAGGAGCGTGTACGGAAGGTGGAATTTGGCCTTGAATTTGGCCTGGTC
Organism: Occallatibacter sp.; assembly: GCA_049676965.1. GTDB lineage: Bacteria > Acidobacteriota > Terriglobia > Terriglobales > Acidobacteriaceae > Telmatobacter. The sequence goes on along the minus strand of JBAUBR010000347.1, from coordinate 32,382 downwards.
TTTGGGCGTGTCGCGGGAAATGCCGAGGACCACGGCGCCCGCGGCCAGCAGCTTCTTGAACTGATCGCGGAAGCCGCATGCCTCGATGGTGCAGCCGGGCGTATCGGCCCGCGGATAAAAGAAGAGCACGACGGGCTTGCCCGCATAGTCGGAAAGGCTTACGGTTTTGTCTTCGTCGGTTTTGAGCGTAAAGTCGTCGACTTTGTGGTTGAGTTCCATGAAAAGGCTCCTCGTCTGTTCGATAGAGGCGGAAACGAAATATCCAATTGCATTATTCCCGAGGTAGGCGGCAGGTGTCATCTAATCCTCATCTTGAATTGAGAGCGCTCGCGGCCGGATTGGCATTCGCGGCGGCGGGGCTGGTTGCGGCTGCGCCGGCCTGGGCGCAATATCCCGGCCAGATCACCAAGGATGCGAGTAAGGCTCCCGAACTGCGCGCGGTCGGGGTGCTGGAGTGGACCGGGCCGGAAGACAAGCCGAAGAAGTGCCGGCTGGTGCCGATTACCGTCTTCGACCAGGGACAGCTCCAGGATGGCAGCGTCTATCTCGCCCGTCCGCAGCCCATGGCCCTGGCCGGCGAAGTGGAGTACCAGCTCGAAAAGGACGGCAAGACCGTAGGGTTATTCGACATCGAGAACTCCGGACAGGAAGAGGGCTCGTGGGTGGGGTATGGAACCTGGAAGGCGCTGCCCGGGCCGCCCAAGCCGAAAGCGGAGATGGCCAAAGTGGACGACTTCGAGGATCCCGATGACGATAAACCCTTGCTGCACCGCAAGAAGCATGCCGACGATCCAGGCAGCGGGAGCTCTTCCGGCAGCGGATCGGGATCGAATTCGGGCTCCACCTCGGCGTCAAATGCGCCGGCGCCCGATCCGGACCGGCCGGTGCTGCATAAGCCGGACGAGAGCACGAACAACTCGGCGAACGCCGGCAGCGCGCCGGCGGACGATGCCGACCGCCCGAAGCTGACCAAGAAAAAGACCGAAGATGTGGGCCATGTTGAATCGATGCCCGAGATCTCCGATCCCGACCGGCCGCGGCTGATGCGCGGCAAGCCTGAAGGCGGGAGCCTGCCCGTACTTCCCAGCCTGCTGGGCCTGCCTCCGGACATGGAGCAGTCGGTCGCGGTCTCCGATGCGCAGAACCGGCCCGACCACCCATGGAGCTACACGTGGGCCAATGCCGGCGACGAAGCCAAGATGAAAGCCGCGCTTGAAGACATCGCGCGGGGTGCACTCGGATTGACTGCTCCGCCCGCTACGCCGGCAAAGGTCAAGCGGACATCGACGGCGCGTAAGACCGCCAAACCGGCGCCGCCGCCCGCTCCCGCGCCGCTCACTGACGAGCAGTTTCGCGTCTTCGAGCTGGCTTACGGCTCCGGCGCCACGCTGGTGCTTTCCGCGCACACAGACGGACCCAAGGCCCAGGAAAAGTTCGTCACCCTGATCGCGCAACCGGATCTTTACGGCAATGTCCTGGTACTGCTCAAGAACGTCGCCGACGGGGCGCATCTGGATGAGACTCCGCGGATGCGCCTCGTGGATGCCGTAGATGCGCTGGCCGACAATCGCGGCGAGCTGCTTTTCGAGCTGCGCGGCGATACACAGCGGCAGTTCGCGATGTACCGCGTGCTGCGCGGCCAGGCGCAGAAGCTGTTTGTGAGCGGGGGCACGGAGTTTGGCTCGGCGCAGTAGGAGCGAGGGTCGGGGTTCTGGGTCCAGTCAGCTCTTCTTGGGTAAGCTCACGACCATTGCGGCTAACATTCCGCCGACCTCGACGCAGAGCTCTTCGATTCTCTCGATCAATTGCTCTGTTTTGTAACCGAGCTCACGTGCGATCGTAATTTGCGTTTCCATTTCGTAGATGGAGCCGCGCCATTCATCTGGGATCTCCTGGCCTTTGCGGCTGATCGAGCGAGTACTTCACCTTAGAAAGTTCTTTCGTCACAGCTATTTTGTCCGGGCTCGCCTTTCCTGTGGCGCTCCCACAGGATTGTGTGGCAATCTGATGTGGCGATCCCACAGGAGGGCTTGGATGGGAGATGCAAAGCTCGACCTGCTGCAAGGAACGCTCGACCTGATGGTCCTGCAGACGCTCACGGCAATGGGGCCCCAGCACGGTTATGGCATCGCGCGGCGTATCGAGCAGGTGAGCGGGAACGAGGTGCTGCTGAACCAGGGCACGATCTACGCCTCGCTGGTGCGGCTGGAGCAGCGCGGCTGGATCGCGTCGAGCTGGGGCGTCTCGGACAATAACCGCAAGGCCAAGTTTTACTCCATTACCGCCGACGGCGAGCGGCAACTTGCCGAAGACGCGCATTACTGGGAACGGCTCACGGGAGTCATGGACCGGGTGCTGGCGATGGGGAAGACCCCAACAGAAAGTCGCGATGTGAACTGAACACTCGGCCCGAACGTATCACTCGGCACAAGTGGAGATCCGGCATGAGCCGCTTGAGGCGATCGCGGGAACGCGTACGCGCCTTGTTCAACAGGCAACCGCTGGATGAGGAACTCGAGGCCGAGCTGGCGGCGCACCTGGAGATGGCCATCGAGGAGAACCTGGAGCGCGGTCTGTCTGCCGCGGAGGCTCGCCGCCTGGCGCTGGTACGATTCGGCGCCATGAATGTAGCCAAGGACAGGCATCGCGAGGCGCGTGGCCTGGTGGAAGCCGACATTGTGGTGCAGGAGATGAAAATGGAGATTCTGTTGCAGGATTTAAAGTACACGCAGCGCACCCTGGCCCGGGAACCCGGATTCACCATCGTCGCAGTGCTGATTCTGGCGCTGGGCATTGGCGCCAACGTCGCGGTATTCAGCGTGGTGAATACGCTGCTGCTGCGGCCGCTGCCCTTCCCCAGTGCCGAACAACTGGTGTGGATCGCGCCTCCGCCGCAGACCTGCGGGCTCTCGTGCGCGACCTATTCCACCGACGCTTACGATGAGTTCCGCACGTATACGCACTCCTTTCAGGACGTGACCGGGTACTTTGCCTTCTCGAGCCCCGATAACCTGAGCCTTTCTCTCGGCGGCGGCGCGCCCATTCCGGCCACGAGCATCGATGTGATCGCCAATTTCTTTCAGGTGCTGGGCGTGCCGGCGGCCATGGGACGCACATTCACCGCCGACGATGCGCGCAACAATGCGCCCGCCGTGGTGATGCTCACCGACGCGTGGTGGAAGCGGCAATTCAATGCCGATCCGGCGATTGTGGGCAAGGCGTTCGACATGAACGGAAAGCAGACCACCGTGATCGGCGTTCTGCCATACAGCTTCGACTTCGGCGCGGTGTTTGCGCCCGGCACCAAGGTGGACGCCATTACGCCGCTGAACCTGTATGGTCCGCCGCGCGACTGGGGAAACATCATTACCTTGATCGGGCGCATAAAGCCCGGCGTTTCGCTGGCGCAGGCGGTGGGCGATGCCGCGGCTGCCGAGCCGCACATGTGCTGGAATAACCGCTATCCGCAGTCGTGCGGCACCAGCTATATCAATAACGGCCAGGTCGGCGTGGTCCCCGTGCCTCTCAAGAACTATGTGAGCGGCAAGCTGCGCCGGTCGCTGGTGGTGCTGTGGAGCGCGGTGGGAGCGATCCTGCTGATTGCCTGCGTGAACCTTTCCAACCTGATGCTGGCGCGGGCCGCCGCCCGGAGCAAGGAGTTCGCCATGCGCAGCGCCCTGGGTGCGGGCCGCGGACGGATCGTGCGCCAACTGCTGACCGAGAGCCTGGCGCTTTCGGCCGCCGGCGCAGTGCTCGGGCTGGGACTGGCTTTGATCCTGGTGAAGTGGCTTGCCCACCAGGGAGCCATCGCACTGCCGCTGCTGGACAGCTTGCGCATCGACGGCGAAGCGCTGGGATGGACGGTGCTGGTAGCAGTCTTTGCGGCGATCTTTTTCGGGCTGTTTCCGGGATTGCGCATCTCGGGCGGCAATCTAACCGAGGCGCTCAAGGACTCGGGGGCGGGCACCGGCCAGGGACGCAAACATGAGCGGCTGCGCGCGGTGCTCGTAGTCACGGAGGTCGCACTGGCGTGCATGCTTGTCGTCGGAGCAGGCCTGCTGCTGCGCAGCTTTCTGAAAGTCCTGGACGTCGATCTCGGATTCCAGCCGGACCGCGCAGCGGCCGTCAAGGTGAACTATAACGACAATGTACCCAACGACAAGGACGGATCGTTGAGCGCGCAAAAGCGGGGAGTCATCTTCCAGCAGGTCATCTCACGCGTGGACGCGATTCCCGGGGTGCAGGCAGCAGGGATGGTCGATTATCTTCCTCTGGGGCAGAACCGCGCATGGGGAACGCCCAATCCGAAAGGAAGGCAATACCGCAAAGGTGAAGTATCGACAGGGCCGCTCGTCTATGTCTGTACGCCGGGCTATCTTCGCGCCATGGGCACGCGGATTCGGGGTCGCGATTTTACGTGGAGTGACGGACCCAAAAGTCAGCCGGTGGTGATGATCAATCGTTCATTCGCGCGCTTCCTGGCTTCGCTTGGAGTGTGGCGCGACAACGATGCACTGGGCAAGGCGCTCGAAAGCGGGAATGGAGACGTTGTTGTGGCCGGAGTGGTCGACGACGTTCACGAAGAGAACGTTGAGGGTGACGCGGGCTGGCAGATCTACTATCCGGCCACGCAGGCGAACCCGGCGGGTGCGGAGCTGGTGGTGCGCACCAGCCTGCCGCCGGCGACACTGGCCTCGAGCGTGATGGGCGCGCTGCGCGAGCTGAATCCCAAACAGCCGGCCGAGGAGTTCAAGCCGATCGCGATGCTGGTCAGTCACGCGGTTTCGCCGCGGCGGTTCTTCATGATCCTGGTGGGCGCGTTTGCCGGGCTGGGCTTGCTGCTCGCCGCGCTGGGCATCTATGGCGTGATCTCGTATTCGGTGACACAGCAGACGCAGGAGATTGGCATCAAAATGGCGCTGGGCGCAAGCGCCGGCCTGGTGCAGCGCCAGGTGCTCACGCGCACGCTGCGGCTGGCAACCGCGGGCATTGTGGTGGGGATGGCTGCATCGCTGATGGGGGCGCGGCTGATTGCTTCGCTGCTCTTCGGTACGTCTCCGTGGGATGCGATGACGTATATTGCAATGGCCCTCGGGCTGCTGGCAATTGCGGCTCTGTCCGGCTACCTGCCGGCGCGGCGCGCCTCGCGCATCAGCCCGCTGTTGGCGCTGCGGGCGGAGTGAGCCGATCACGCGGATGCGGCAATTGGCTGAAGAAAAAGGCGCCCCCCGGTTATTCCCGCCTGGATGACATCCAGGTCCGGCCAACCGGAGGGGCGAGGAGCCGCAATCACAAGAAAATGGCCATCGACCTTAGTCCTGGCCGCGAGCGAACTCGCTGCGCAGGACCATGCCTCCCGCTCATTTTCTGGACCGTTTGCGACTATAGCGGCTGGCCGTGACGAGCGACAGGTTCCATCGGGTAACATTGCCGCGGAATGAGGCTAAGGGTCTCATCGAGTTCGGTTTACAGGATTCAAATGGCTCGTGGACAAGCGCGTTCCGTGGACGTATGATACGCAATGCATATTGTTTTTCATCCTGAAGGCGCAGAGATTCCCACAGCCCGAGGATGATTTTCGACCCTTGTTTCGATCTCGATAACGAGGGCGCCTGTAAGACTTGCAATACCCCGGAGCCGGTTGGCGCTGCGTGACCCAGACCCATGCACGCGCCTCAAATGAACGAGTGCTGAAACGGCCGGTTCCAGGGGTGAGCGTTTGCTTGAGGAGCCTGAGATGCCGTTGGCGCCGAAATCCGCGCCGGAGTCTGCGCCGCCTAACTCCGTGATCGAGTCGGCGGCGGTCCGGGAGCAGTTAGAGCGGCTCCTGGCGCATCCTCTCTTCGCAAACAGCAAGCGTTACCCGAACTTTCTCAAATACACCGTCGAGCAGACACTGCGCGGCAACGGTCCGGAGATCAAGGAGCGGAGCATCGGCATCGAGGTCTTCGGCCGATCGCCCAGCTACGACGCCAATGCCGATCCCGTGGTTCGCATTACGGCAGGCGAGGTGCGCAAGCGGCTGGTGCAGTACTACTACGACTCGGCCCACGATGGCGAGCTGATCGTCGAGCTGCCGATTGGCTCCTATGTGCCGGTATTTCACGCGCCGGAGCCTCCCGCCGCGTCGCATCGGCCGATGCCGGTCGAGCCGATGGAGATCGTTCCCGTCGAGCCGGCGACGCCGATGCAGGTTCCCGCGGCCCCGAAGCCGGCGCGCCGCTTTGTACGCTGGATTCCGTGGCTGCTGATTCCGGTGTCAGTGGCGGCGGCCGGAACCGTCGGCATACGAATCGGGAGACGGAATCCCGACGTCGCTCCGCCAACCCTGATCGACCGATTCTGGGCGCCGATCACGACCGGCGCCAACGCGGCAACCTTTTGCCTGGGCGAACCGGCGAAGAATCTCGACGTCGGGTCGATCAATTCCTTCGATGCGCCGGTCAATCCGTCCAAGCCGGAGCCGCTCTATTTTCGCCTGCACCTTTCCGGACACCTCTCACTGGCCGATGTGATCACTCTTACACGGACCGTCGCGACACTGGAGGCAAAGCATAAAGCCTTTCGCGTGCTTCCGGCATCGGAGGCGAGCTTTGCGCAGTTGCGCGAGGGGCCGATCGTGCTGATTGGAGCCTTCGATAATATCTGGACGCTGCGCGTGACGCAGAAACTGCGCTTCGGCTTCGACTCGAAGGATGGAGTGGCGCTGATCGTGGATAGAAAGAGCCAGAAGCAGACCACCTGGGCAACAGCATGGGATCTGCCTTACGAAAAGCTATCGCGCGACTACGCCATTGTGGCGCGCATTCACGATGCCACCACGGGGCAGCCGGTGATCATCGCCGCGGGCATTTCCGAAGAAGGCACGGAGTCCGCCGGCGAGAGTCTCTATAACCCCGTCTATCTCGAAGCGCTGCTCAAGAATGCTCCACCCAACTGGGAGCAACTGAACATGGAAGCGGTGATCGAGACACAGGTGATCGAGGGACATCCGGGACCGCCGCAAGTACAGGCAGTCGAATTCTGGTAGGAACGGCCTGGTCTTTTCGGAGAGATTCCTGTAACGACCTTCTGGCCGCGTGTTTCGGGAAGCGCGCATGCCCTCGGCATGCGAGAGGGTCTCGTTGCGGCACAGGTCTTCCGGAGAGACCCTCGCACTCATCCCCGGCAATGAAGCGAGCCGGCGGGAACTCTTGAGAAAGAATCTATCTGGTCTTTCCGGCCCGAAACGCCCAATGCGGAGAGTTTCAGCGCCTCGTAACTTTTAGAGAGTGCGCGCGACCCGTCTTCTTACTTTGCCTTGGCCTTCTGCGCGGCCCATCTCTTGCGCTGCGCATCGGCAATCCGCTTGCGCGCTTCCGCGCTCAGCGTGCGCCTCTTTTTCGGTCTTCCCACAGCAGCCTTGGGTTTGGGCCCAGTTAGTTTGGTGGAGACTTTACCGGACGCGGCGAGCAGCGAGCGCACCTCGGTGAGCCTTGCGATCTCCGCGTCGATTTGAGCAACAATAGAGTCCATAGCCATAGGTGAAGCATAACTCACCAAGGCGGGTTTTGCATACCTTAGTCGATATTTCTTTCACTTAGTCGCGTGGGATTCGGACAAATTCAATTCAGGTTTGAAGGCGGGAAGGTCTCTACGAGGGAAATGAATTCCCGCAGGGGCTATAGCCCACCGTCATTCCGCGCGATCGATGGCGCGACTGAGCCCATTCTCTTGCAAAACGTTGACTTATGCCTAAGTTGCGCGATCTTGCTCAGGCGTGCGAGTCGATGCCGCCAAGTGCAGGTTTTAAATCTCTACACATTGCACATTGGTGTTGCGCTTCTCTCATCGAGAGGAGAGCTCAATGGGGAATCGTCATGTTAATTCGTTACAGTAAAAATCGCATTTTGCGACGGTTCGAAATGAATCGCTGCAAATGCGAAAGGGGAGAGGCCGTCCGGCCCATCCCCTTGATTGAGAGTCTCGATCGTGCCGGCTCAGCTATGCTCCCAGATACATCACGTGAACATAGATCCCGAGGCGCACGTTGTAGGCGAGATACCATCCGGGATGGTCCGGGTCATCGTAAATAATTATGTCGTCGGTGTCCCACAGCCAGCCATCGCAGAAGCCAACGTCATAAGGTGCGACATTCCAATACCAGCCGTTGAACCAGAAACGTCCAGGGCCGCCGCCGCCAAGACGCCACACATGGTGCGGGCCAAATCCGCCAGTGAAGTGGCCGTGCTCCCAGGGATGGTCAAGATGATAGTGAGGGTCATTAGGGCCGGTATCGTGACCAACCCAATGCTTGCCGTTATCCACGTGCGGCGCGTTGGGATGGCCGGGCTGATCGGCGTAATTGCGGTGATCTTCGGGCGCATGCGGCGTGCCGTGAAACTCACCGGGACCGTGCTGAGGAATGGACGGGTGACCGCCCGGATGCTGCGCAATTGCCGGCACGGAAAGCACCAGCGCAGCAGCTATAGCAAGCTGAATGGATTTCATGTCTTCCTCTTGGCGCTCAACATCATAGCAGCCATAATAAGCCGCGATAACTTATCTTGTGAGCGTCCCTGCTCCGAAAAGAAAGACACGGCGGCTGCCGCCAAGTTGCGGCGGCCCCGATTTCATAGATTGCGCTGGTGGGGAGTGGATGGTTGATGGTCGTGGCCTCCCACCCTTTCGCCCAACAACAGACGATGGGATAGGGCACGGAGCACCGGTGTGTGCTCCAGTATCTACGTGTCCAGGATCTATCCGAATAGAGAATGCTAAACGCTCACGGCAACCGGCGCTCGGCGCCAGGCATAAAGCGGGAACCGATTCGCCAGCTCGGCTACTTCGCCGCGGATGCGTCCAAGATATGCATCGTCGCTCCGATGTTCGAGGGCCCGCGCCATCCACACGGCGATCTGCCGCATCTCGGGTTCCTTCATGCCGCGCGTAGTCAGCGCCGGCGTACCCACGCGAATGCCCGAGGGCTTGAGCGGAGGATTGGTGTCGTAGGGAATGGTGTTCTTGTTCACCGTGATGCCGGCTTTGCCCAAGGCCAGTTCGGCATCCGAGCCGAGAATTCCCTTTTGGAATGTGTCGACCAGCATGAGGTGATTGTCCGTGCCACCGGAGACGATGCGGAAGCCGGCCTCCTGCAACGCGGCGGCAAGCACCTTGGCGTTGGCCACTACCTGCGCGGCATAGGTCTCGAACTCCGGCCGCAGAGCTTCGCCCAGGGCCACGGCCTTGGCCGCGACGATGTGCACCAGCGGTCCGCCCTGCTGGCCGGGAAACACGGCTTTGTCGAGGGCAGCGGCAAGATCTTTCCCGCAAAGAACAAGGCCGGCACGCGGGCCGCGCAATGTCTTGTGCGTCGTGGTGGTTGTAATGTGCGCGTGCGGCACCGGAGAAGGATGCACTCCGCCGGCAACCAATCCGGCGATGTGTGCCATGTCGAAGATATAAGTCGCGCCGACTTTGTCAGCAATCTGGCGCATGCGCGCGAAATCCCACAGGCGCGGATAAGCGCTGCCTCCGCCGATGATCGCCTTGGGCCTCTCGCGCTCGGCGATGGCTTCGAGCTCGTCGTAATCGATAACTTCGGTATCGCGCCGCACTTGGTAAAACGTGGGCCGGTAGAGCTTGCCGCTGAAACTGAGCTTGTGGCCGTGCGTCAGATGGCCGCCGTGAGAGAGATCGAGGCCGAGGATGGTGTCGCCGGGCTGAAGAACCGCCGCGTAGGCCGAGGCGTTGGCCTGCGAGCCGGAGTGGGGCTGCACGTTAGCGTGTTCGGCGCCAAATAACTGCTTGGCGCGATCGCGGGCCAGGTTCTCGACCACGTCGGCGTCTTCGCATCCGCCGTAATATCGACGCCCCGGGACGCCCTCGGCATATTTATTGGTGAAAACCGAGCCAGCGGCTTCGAGCACGGCCTCGGAAACAAAGTTCTCGCTGGCGATCATCTCCAGCCCTTCGTGCTCACGGAGGGTTTCGTGGTCAATGGCGGCGGCCACCTCGGGGTCAGCCTGGGCCAGAGGAAGAGTCATGCGATCAGTCATAACAAGAATTCTACGGCAAAACCGGCATTGTAGTCCGCAGTAAAGCCATGCGCCGGCCGCCACTCGTCACATTCCTGTTGACAATCAACAGAGGCCGCAGTCTACTCCATGTAGAACGGCAACAGGAGACGCGATGGGCGAAGACAGATCGGATGTTTTGCAGGGAACGCTGGATCTGATGGTGCTGAAGACGCTGGAGACGATGGGGCCGCAGCACGGCTACGGCATCGCGCGGCGCATCGAGCAGGTGAGCGGCCACTCGCTGGTGCTCAACCAGGGCACCATCTATCCCGCGCTCCTCCGCCTGCAGCAGCGGGGATGGATCAAGGCGGAGTGGGGCGTGTCGGAATCCAACCGCCGCGCCAAGTATTACTCGCTGAGCCGCATCGGCCGCAAACGCATTGAAGAGGAAGCCAAGAACTGGGAGCGCATCGCCGCGACCATGGCCCGCTTTCTCGCCACGTCCAGCTAGGAGCACTCGCGATGGATTGGATGCGAATTCTATGGAGCCGGTTCGCCGCGCTCTTGCGCAAGCGAAGACTCGACGCCGATCTCGACGAGGAACTGCGCGCGCACGTCGATCTCGCGATTGAAGAGAACCTGAAGCGCGGCCTTGCGCCGGACGATGCGCGCAACGCAGCCTTGCGCGAGTTCGGCGGCGTGACGCAGGCTAAAGAATCATATCGGATGCAGCGCGGCGTGCCGTTCCTCGAGCAGATCGGCCGCGACATTCGGTTCGGACTTCGCCAATTGCGTAAGTCGCCCGGCTTCGCGCTGACAGCCATCTTCACGCTGGCCTTGGGCCTCGGCGCCAACACAGCGGTCTTCTCGCTCGTCAACGGACTTCTTCTCAGGCCGCTGCCCGTGCCGCATGCCGAAAATCTCGCCGTGATTCATTACACGCGCAGCGACGATCCGGACCCGAACTACAGCTTCAGCTCGCCCATGTTTCGCGCGCTGGAACAGCGCCACGATGTGTTCTCCGATGTGGCCGCGTTCGCGAACCGGAGCATGCAGGTGCGCGGCGCCTCTGGAAACGTTGTGATCTACGGCGTAATGGTGAGCGGCCAGTTTTTCAACGGCATGGAGGTCAAGCCGCTGCGCGGTCGGGCTCTCACGCCGCAGGACGACATCAAGGGAGGTTCGCCGACCGGATTCGCCGCCGTGATCGGCGAAGGCTTCTGGCAGAGCTGGTTCAACCGCGCGCCCGATGTGATCGGCCGCAGGCTGACAATCGCCAATGCGCCCTTCACCGTGGTGGGCGTGATGCCGAAGGGTTTCATCGGCGCCGATCCCGTGCAACGGCCGCAGATTTATGTGCCGATCTGGGCTGAGCCGATCATCGACGCCCCGTACGACAGCATTGCCGGCGGTCGGCACTCGTGGTGGATGCGAGTGATCGCCCGCCGTGCGCCGGGAGTCGGGCTGGAACAGGCCAACTCCGCGCTCGGCGCGATCTCCAATCCAATTCTCGAGGAGACCGCGCCCGGAGACAAGACATGGATCGATGACGCACGCAAGCATCACTTCCAGCTTCTCGCCCAACCGGGCTCGCAGGGTTTCTCCTACCTTCAGCTTTCGTTCTTCAAGCCTTTGGCGGCGGTGTTTTGCCTTTGCGCGGCCATGCTGCTGCTGGCGTGCCTGAACCTGGCCAGCCTGCTGATGGCGCGCTCGGCGGCGCGCGAACGCGAACTGGCGACGCGGCTGGCCATGGGCGCCACGCGGCGGCGTCTTGTGCAGCAGCTCATGATCGAGAGCCTGCTGATTGCGTTGCTCGGCACGCTGGCTGGAATCATCGCCGCGCCTGTGGTCAGCCACTCGCTGGCGGCGCTGCTTTTGGGCAGCAGCAGCATTGCGTCCATCGACACATCGCTCGATCTGCGCGTCCTGTTTTTCGTCGCGTTGACAGCGATTGTTGCCGCGGTGGTCATCGGGCTGATTCCGGCGCTGCGCGCCACATCGAAAAATCTCAACGAACAGATCAAGTCAGGCGCGCACACCGTTGCCGCAAGCGAAAAGCGGCGTGTGCTGCCGCGGCTGCTGATGGGGCTTGAAGTGGCGCTGGCGCTGATCCTTGTGGTGGGAGCAGGGCTGCTGGCGATGAGCGTGTGGCGGCTCTACGGCGCCGGCCTGGGCTTCGAACCTCGCGGCTTGGCCAACGTTGAACTGAACATGGGGAAACAGGGACTCAGCGGAGACGCGCTGATTCGCTGGTACGAGCAGTACCTCGACGCGCTGCGGCATGCACCCGGCGTGAAGGACGTAAGCCTCGCACAACAGACCCCGATGGATGGCAGCGTGTGGGACGGCGGCTACAAGACTCCTTTGAGCGGCGGCGAACGCAAGATCTTCATGAATCGCATCTCACCCGGCTTTCTGCGCACCATGCGCATTCCGCTGGTCGCCGGGCGCGACTTCAAGTGGAACGACACACTGGCATCCGGATACAAGATCATCCTGAGTGAGAAAGCCGCGAAGACGCTCTTCCCGGGGATAAACCCTATCGGACGGCGCGTCACGGACGAGTACCAGAACTCATCGGAGGTGATCGGCATCGCCGGCGACATCCGATACCGGTCGATTCGCGAAGATCCGCTGCCCGAGGGCTATTCTCCGATCACGCAGAACGATGACAGCAAGCCTTCCTACACCGCCTTGGTGCGCTTCGACGGCGGCGCGGAAGCTTTGGCTGCGGCGGCGCGCTCGCTCGCCGCGAAGATGGCGCCGGAGATACCGGCTCCGGTGATGACGACGATGAGCGCGCAGCTCGATGACTCCATCACTTCGGAACGCATGATGGCGATGCTGGCGGTTTTCTTTGCCGCATGCGCGCTGCTGGTGACGGCGATTGGACTTTACGGCACGCTGGCTTACGCGACGGCGCGGCGCACCAGCGAGATCGGCATCCGCATGGCGCTGGGCGCGCGGCGCGGACAGGTGGTGGCGCTGGTGTTTCGCGAGAATGCGTGGATTGCCGCGGGCGGGTCGCTGCTGGGGCTGGCGATCGCGCTTTTATCCGCGCGGGCATTGGCGTCGTTCCTCTACGGGATTTCAGCGAACGATCCGAGGGTGCTGGTGGAGTCGGTGGCGATTCTCGCGCTGATTGCGAGCGCCGCATCGATTGTTCCTGCGATTCGCGCGGCGCGCGTCGAGCCTATGACGGCTTTGCGCATGGAGTAGGAGGGTACAGCGATGGATTGGCTGCGCGAGTTGATCAGTCGATGCGAAGCGCTTCTCGTGCGCCGGAAGAAGGACAACGAGCTGGATGAAGAGCTGCGCGCGCACATCGAGCTTGCCATCGAAGAGAATGTGCGGCGCGGGCTTTCTGCGCAGGAGGCGCGGGCTGCCGCGCTGCGCGAGTTCGGCGGAGTGACGCAAACCAAAGAGAGCTACCGCGCGCAGCGGGGGCTTCCATTCGTCGAGTCGTTGGTCCAGGATGCGCGTTTTGCGCTGCGGCAGATGCGCAAAGCTCCGGCATTCACTCTGACGACGGCGACGATTCTGACGCTGGGAATCGGCGTGAACACGGCAATCTTCAGCGTGGTGCACCACATTTTGCTGGAGCCGCTTCCGTTTGCCCATCCCGAGCAACTGCAGGCGGTGTGGGCGCGCTCTGACGCGGAAGGAAATGCGCGCATTCGCGCTTCGGGACCGGACTTTCTCGACTACCACGACCAGAGCAAGTCCTTTTCGCAGATGGCCGAGATCATCCCCAGCTTTACGGAGACGTGGACGGGCGCGGGCGATCCGCAGCTGATCGAATGCGCCGGTTTGTCGGACGATTTCTTCGCCATGCTGGGAATCCGTCCATTCATGGGCCGCTTCTACACGCCGGCCGAGTACGCCGACCTGAACAGCGGCTCGTATGTAGTGTCGTACCGGTTTTGGAGGTCGAGCCTCGGAGCCGATCCGCACGTAATCGGCCGCACGCTGCGGCTGGGCGGCTCGGACGGGACTATCGTCGGCGTGGCGCCGCCACTGCCCGATCTGTTTCCCAATACCGATGTCTGGGCCATGCTGGATACGCGTCCCAGTTGGGATTTCATGCAGTGGCGGAGTAACAAGTTTCTCACCGTGATCGGGCGCCTCAAGCCTGGTGTTACGCCGGCAGCAGCGCAGGAGGAGCTGACCGCGATTCTGCGTCGCGCGCCCGGCGAGCCGCGCGACGTTCGCGTGGAACTAACGCCCTTACGCGACGACCTGGTGGGCGGGGTGCGCACGCAGTTGCGGACGATTCTGGCGGCGGCGGCCCTGGTGTTGCTGGTGGCCTGCTTCAATATTGCCGCATTGCTCTCGGTGCGCTCGCAGCGGCGCTTTGGAGAGATGGCGCTAAGGTTGAGCCTCGGGGCCGCGCACAACAGGCTGCGCCAACAGCTGCTGGTGGAGGGATTGGTGCTTACCGGGCTGGCCTCGGCTCCGGGCGTGTTCGCGGCATGGATCGCGGTCCGGTATATTCCGCACATTCCGGTGTTGTCGCTGCCGCGGCTCGAAGGCGTGCATCTGGACGCAACTACGCTGCTTGCTGCGGCGTCGATTGGCGCTTTTACGACGCTTGTCTTCGGTCTGATGCCGGCGCTGGCATTTTCTTCGCTCAACCTTGCTTCCACGCTGCGAAGCGGGCGCGCAGACCGCGGGCGACTGCATCATCGCACCTTCTCCGGCCTGGTGATTGCGGAGATCGCCTGTTCCGTGGTGCTGGCCGTATGCGCGGGCCTGCTGCTGCACAGTTACTGGCGCGTGGCGCATGTCGATCCGGGATTCGAGCCCGATCACATGCTGACGACGTATCTGCGGACCAATTACTACACGCCGGAGGGCCGGCCGTTCTGGAGAGATGTGCTGGAAGGCATCGCCACACTGCCGGGAGTTCGCGCGGCGGCGCTCGGCGACTGCACGCCCGGCCGATCGGCGGCGCCTTCGACGCTTGTCTTCGGCGACCGGCCCAACGATCCCAACCATCTCGCGCCAGCGGAAGGATGCTGGACGAGCGCGGATTTCTTTCGCGTGAGCGGAACACCTCTGCTGCGCGGGCGCTTCTTCAACGCGCACGATAATGCCGACTCCGCGCCGGTGATCATCGTCAACGAGCAGGCTGCGCGCCAGTACTGGTCGGGGCAGAATCCCATCGGTAAATTCATCGGCGTGAACTACACGGGGCCGGGGCGCGTGGGCAATTCAACCCCGCGCATGCGCCAGATTGTGGGCGTGGTGCAAGGGATGAAGCACAGCCGGCTGGAGCTGCCGACGGAGCCGGCAGTCTACATGCCGTATCTGCAGGACGAGACCTATCACGATATGGCGACCATGAGCCTGTTCGTGCGCAGCGTGGGCGATCCGCGGGCGCTTGACAGCAGCATCCGCGCGCGGATTCTCGCCGTACGCCCCGACCAGCCGGTCGATGCCATCCAGATGATGGATGACGTTCTCTCGCAGTCGCTGACTTCGAGGCGATACAGCCTTTCGCTGCTCGCGGCTTTCGCGGCGTTGGCTCTCTTGCTCTCCGCGGTGGGAATCTACGGCGTTGTTTCGTACGCCGCTTCGCAAAGAACGCGCGAGTTCGGCATTCGCATCGCCGTGGGAGCGCCGCGTGCGAGCCTGACGGCTCTCGTGTTCCGGCAGGGCATGGTGTTGACGCTGGTGGGGTGCCTGGCCGGAGTGGGTGCGTCGCTGCTGCTCACGCGGGCGCTGGAGCATTTGCTGTTCGAAGTGAGCCCGCTCGACGCGGCGAGCTTCGTCTTGTCGGTCGTTTTGCTGGGTATGATCTCGGCGATCGCGTGTATCGTTCCCGCGGTTCGCGCGGCGCACGTGGAACCGATGACAGCCCTGCGCACGGAATAGGAGGCTCGGGATGGACTGGTTGCGGGTGGCGAGGAATCGCATTGCCGCTTTGTTCGGAAAGGCCAAGCTCGATGCGGAGCTGGATGAAGAGCTGCGCGCTCATGTGGAGCTCGCGGTTGAAGAGAACCTGAAGCGCGGCATTGCTGCAGACGCGGCGCTGACCGTGGCGCTGCGTGAGTTCGGCGGCTTGACGCAGACCAGGGAACGCTATCGCACCGAGCGCGGGCTGCCGTGGCTCGAAGTGCTGGCGCAGGACCTGCGCTTTGCCCTGCGCATGCTATGGAAGAGCCCAGGATTCACGGCGGTCGCGGTGCTTACGCTGGCGCTGGGCATCGGCGGCAACACGGCAATCTTCTCCATCGTGAATGGCGTGCTGCTGAATCCGCTGCCGCTTCCTCATCCTGCACAGTTGGTTGCGCTGCACGAAAGCAAGCCGAATTTTGTGGGCGGCGCCATCTCCTACCCGAACTTTCTCGACTGGCGCAAGGACAATCACAGCTTTTCGGCGATGGCGATCGCCCGCCACCAGCCCTTCAGCATGACGGGCAGAGGCGAGGCCGAACACGTGAGAGCCGAGTTTGTGTCGGCGGGGTTCTTTGCGCTGGTTGGGGTGCGTCCCATGCTGGGCCGTGAATTTACCAGCGCGGAAGAGAAGCCCGGCGCGGCGCCGACAGCGATCATCAGCGAAGGATTGTGGCGGCGCAAGTTCGATTCGGCTCCCAACATCCTGGGCCAGACCATCACCCTCGACGGCAAGAACTTCTCCATCGTCGGCGTGATGCCGGCGAGCTTTCGGTTGCGCTTCTCCAACTTCCGCGAGCAGGATGTTTATGCGCCGTTCGTGCAGTGGGACAACACTTTCCTGATGAATCGCGGCGCCGGGCTGGGAATTCACGGCATCGCGCGCCTCAAGCCGGGAGTGACCATCGAGCAGGCGCGCGCCGATATGGATGAGGTCACGCGCAACCTGGCCGCCGCGTATCCCGACGCGGATCGCGGCATCGGCGCTTATCTCGTGCCGCTCAAAGAGCAGATCGTGGGCCAGGCGCGGCCGTTTCTGCTGGTGCTGCTCGGCGCAGTCGGATTCGTGCTGTTGATCGCGTGCGTCAACGTCGCCAGCCTGCTGCTCGCCAAGTCGGCGGGCCGCAGCCGCGAGTTTGCGGTGCGCGCGGCCCTGGGCGCCAGCCGCGGAAGAGTCGTTCGCCAACTGCTCACGGAGAGCCTGGCGCTGGGGATCGCCGGCGGAGCGCTGGGGCTGATCCCGGCTTTCTGGGGAACGCACGCAGCGCTTAAGGTATTGCCGGATGCGCTGCCCCGCGCCAACGAGATCGGGCTCGATTTTCGCGTGCTCGCCTTTACAACTGCCATTTCGCTGCTTACCGGAGCGCTCTTCGGATTGGCGCCGGCGATGAAGACATCGCAGGCGAATCCACAGACCGCGCTGAAAGACGGAGGCCGCGGATCGAGCGGAGCGAATCATCGCGCGCTCAGCACATTTGTCGTGGTCGAATTGGCCATCGCCCTGGTGCTCCTAACGGGCGCCGGTTTGATGATTCGCAGCCTGGCGCGCCTGTGGAGCATCGATCCGGGATTCAATGCGCACAATGTGCTGAGCTTCGGCCTGGCGCTGCCGCCATCGATCAACGGAGCAACCGCCGAGACCATTCGCGCCAAGATGCGCGAAGTGGACGCGGCGCTCGCATCGGCGCCGGGCGTGACCGCAGTTTCGCCGGTATGGGGCGCGCTGCCCATGGGCAACGAGGACGACCTGTTGTTCTGGCCGGACTATCAGCCCCGGCCCGTGAATGATCAGCAAATGGGTGGAGCGCTGGACTATATTGTTGAGCCGGACTACTTTCGCCTGATGCAGATTCCGCTCGAGCGCGGGCGCTTCTTCACGGCGCAGGACAACGAGCATATGCCGCTGGTGGCCGTGGTCGACGACGTCTTCGCGCACAAGTATTTCGCAGGCCGCAATCCAATCGGCCAGCGCATCGACATCGCCAGGCCCGACCGCAAGCTGGAAATCGTGGGCGTGGTGGGCCACGTGAAGCAATGGGGACTGGACGCGGACGACACGGAGTCACTGCGCGCGCAGCTTTATATCCCGTGCATGCAGCTGCCGGATGAGTTCATCGCCACATCTCCCATCAACAACGACATGGTGCTTCGCTACGACGGAAGCCTGGCGACGGTCCTCGACTCGATTCGCCGCGCGAACAAGAAGATGAGCAACGAGCAGGTCATCTATGGCGGACAAACGATGGAGAGCATGATCTCCGATTCGATGGCGTCGCGCAGATTCGCGATGATCCTGCTGGGTGCGTTTGCGGCGCTGGCAATGCTGCTGGCATGCATCGGAATTTACGCGGTGATGGCGTATCTGGTTGCGCAACGTACGCAGGAGGTGGGCATTCGCATGGCGCTTGGCGCGCAGCGCGGCGATGTGCTGCTGCTTGTCTTCCGCGATGGCGCGAAGCTGGCGGCGATCGGCATTGTGGCGGGGGTTGCGGGGTCGATCGCTCTCACGCGCCTCATGGGCAACCTGCTCTTCGATGTGAGCCCCACCGATCCGGCAGTGCTTGCCGCCGTTTGCGGGTTGCTCGCAGTGGTGGCGCTGGCCGCGTGCACTCTTCCCGCGCGGCGCGCCGCGTCGGTCGACCCCATGCGGGCGCTGCGCACTGAATAGGATCTCGTGATGGATTGGATGCGCGAATTGGCGAGCCGCTTCGCCGGCTTTTTCGGCGGGCAAGAGCTCGACAAAGAACTGGATGCCGAGGTTCGCGCCCATATCGATCATGCCGTGGAAGAAAATCTGAAACGCGGACTTGCGCCGGATGAGGCGCGCATCGTGGCGCTGCGGGATTTCGGAGGCGTCGCGCAGGTGATGGAGACATATCGAATGCAGCGTGGAGCGCCGTTTATTGAGCAGTTTGGCCGCGATCTTCGTTTCGGAGGGCGGCAGTTGGCGAAAAGCCCAGCATTCACAATGACCGCGGTGCTGACGCTGGCATTGGGCATTGGCGCCAACTCGGCCGTATTCAGCGTGCTCGACTCGGTTCTGCTTCGACCGCTGCCTTTTCCGAACGCCGACCGGCTGGTGCGCATTCTCTCCGTGCATGGTGATGAGCGAGAGGGGGCCTCGCCGCCGGATGCCAGAGATTTCGCGCGCCAGAACCACACGTTCGAGTATCTCGCTGTCTTCGATCAATGGCGCAAGAACGTCATTACGGCGAAGACAGGCGACAATCCGGAGTCGATGGGCGTGGGGCTCGGGCCGCTTGAGCTCTTTGAGGCGCTGGGAATCCATCCTATTCTCGGACGCCTGTTTACGGCCGACGAGGGCACGGTTGGCCGCAACCACGTTGCATTGATCTCGCAGCCTTTCCTGCGAAACCGCTACGCCGGCGATCCAAACATTCTTGGCCGGACGATCACCATCAACGGCATTCCCTATTCGATCGTCGGCGTACTGCCCGATTCGATTCCCGGCTGGGTTCGTGGAGTCAACGTGCCGCTCGATGTGTGGGAGCCGTTTCTCCCCACTCCGGATGTATGGAGCGAGGCCACGCGCGGCGGCAGGGATTATGCAACCCTCGGGTTGCTCAAGCCCGGCGTCACAATTCGGCAGGCCGAGGCCGACCTGCAGACGGTCGCCGGCAACCTGGCCGCAAGTTATCCCATCGATCGCGGCTGGTCCGTGGCGCTTGAGCCGCTCATTGTTGCCCGCAGCGGCGATCTGAGGCCGCAGCTCAATCTGCTCATGGGAGCCGTCACGCTTATTCTTCTCATCGCATGCTCCAACCTTGCCGCTCTCCTGCTCGCACGCAACACCGACCGCCAGCGTGAGTTTGCCATGCGGGCTGCGCTCGGCGCGCGGCGCGTCACACTGATCCGGCAGATTCTGGTGGAGACGCTTCTGGTTTCGCTGCTCGGCGGCAGTTGCGGTATGGCGGTCGCCGCGGCGATAGATCTGCTCATCCGCCGCATTCATCCGCGGAGCATGCCGCAGCTTGCCGGGATCGGCCTCGACTGGCGCGTTCTCTTGTTTACGTTCCTGATTGCCGTGGCCACGGCAATCGTCTTCGGCCTGGCGCCGGCGATTCTGAACACCAGGATCGACTTTGCCGAGGCGCTCAAGGAAGGCTCGCGCGGCAGCAGTGCTCCGTTGCGCCACGGCTTTCGAAAGACGCTGGTCATCGGCCAGATTGCCCTGTCGCTGATGCTCACCGTGGGCGCGGCGTTGCTTGTGCAGACCATCGTACGGCTCGAATCTCAGGATATGGGCTTCCGCTCCGATCACCTGCTGAAGGCGCACTTCTTCCTTCCCGACCAGCAGTATCCGACACCGGAGACGAAGACTCGGTTCTGCGATGCGCTGGGCGATCGGCTGCGCGCGCTGCCTGGCGTTCGCGACGTCTCCATAACTTCCATCTATCCGCCGCAGGAGCGGTGGGAGATGATGTTCTCGCTCGAGGGACACCCGATCTCTCGCGCGCAGGATATTCCGTTGACCTTCTTCGGCGTGACGGACGATTCCTATCTGAAGACCGCCGGCATCCCTATCGTGAAAGGACGTGATTTTCTTCAGACCGATCGCGAGAACACGCCCGTAGTTGCGATCGTCAACCAGACGTTCGTCCGCCGGTTCTTCCGCGATGCGGACCCGCTGGGCAAGCGCATTCTGCTCGGCGCGCAGCCCGGCGCCGGAGTCGACGCCCCGTACATGCATGAGCAGAGCGTTTTGGTCACGGTCGTCGGAGTAATGGCCGACGCGAAGAATGACGGGCTTTCGCAGCCGGTTGCACCGCAGTTGATCACCCTCTTCCGGCAGATGCCGGTCGTGAACTACGGATTCAAGGACTTCATCGTGCGCTCGGATGTGGCTTCGCAGACGCTCGAGCACGAGATCGAGCAGAGATTCCACGCCATCGATCCGCGGCTCCCTCTTTCGGAGATGATGACGATCACTGAGACCGTGGAGGAGATGACCGCCGACAAGCGCTTTACGGGCATGATTCTTTCGGCGTTTGCCGTGCTCGGCCTGATTCTTGCCGTGGTGGGCATTTATGGGGTCACATCCTACCTGGTCGCGCAACGCCGGCAGGAGCTGGGCATTCGCATGGCGCTGGGCGCCGACCGCGCCGATGTGCTGTGGCTCATCGTGCGGCAAGGGCTCACGCTCACTGCGGCGGGCATCGGCATTGGGCTGGTGGGAACCGCGGCAGTCGGCCGCGCTCTATCGAGCCTGCTCTATCAGGTGTCAGCGCTCGATGCGGCTACGCTCAGCGGAGCTTCGCTGTTTCTGCTACTGGTGGCGCTGGCGGCGAGCGCGATTCCTGCGCGGCGGGCGACCCGGGTCAATCCAGTCGAAGTGCTGCGTTCCGAGTAAAATTTGGTAATGCAGTCGACTGGTCTCCAAGAGGACGCCATTTCAAGAGTTGCGCGCAAACCGTGGGTTGAAATTGCCGCTCAGGACATGCAGTTTGCGATCCGCCAGGTGCGCAAGGCGCCAGGGTTTGCGCTGGCAACTGTGCTCACGCTCGCGCTTGGCATCGGAACTGCGACGGCGATGTTCGCGATCATTTACGGCGTGCTGCTCAGGCCGCTGCCCTTTCAACACGCCGGCGAGCTCTACCAGCCGATTGAAACGAACGACAAGGGAGGCGAGGAGTCACAGCTTTCCAATGGCGAGATCGAGCAGTGGCGGGATGCAACGCGAGGGAACGCGGAGATTGCCTACACGCAGGGAGGTGTGGGCATTCTCGATGCGCCCACCGGCGCTCTTCTCGTCTCGCCTGTCTCCGTCAGCGCCAATCTGCTGCGACTGCTCGGCGCGCAGCCGGCGATGGGCCGCGCGTTTCTTCCCGAGGAGTTTGAAGACGGCAGGTCGCATGAGGTGCTGCTGAGCGATGCGGTATGGCGGCAGGATTTCTTCGCGGCCCGGGATGTTCTGGGCAAAGTGGTGCACATTGCCGGCATTTCCTACACGGTGATCGGGGTGATGCCGCCGGAGTTTGAATATCCGCTTAACGATCGCCGGGCGCAGGTGTGGATGCCAAGCGAGCCCAGCAAATTGCTGGCGCCAAGCGGGCCGGCGTTCTATGCGCGCTCTCTGGAACCGATCCTGCGGATCGAGGACCGAGCGAAAGCCGCAGCGGTGCAGGCGCAGCTCTCCGCGGTGCAGGAGAGGATTGCGCGATCGGCAAAGCCGGACGACGAGATCGGGACACGTGTCCGGCTCATGGAGCTGCGTGACTTTACGGTTTCAGGAGCGCGGCCGGCGCTGCTCGCGCTGGAGATTGCGGTCGCGCTGGTGTGGCTTATTGCCTGCTGCAACGTCGCGGGTCTGCTGCTGGCGCGGATCGCCGCGCGAAGAACAGAGATTGCGGTGCGCGGCGCGCTGGGTGCGGGGCGCATGCGCATCGTGAGCCAGTTTTTGACCGAGAGTCTCTTCCTGAGCGCGAGCGGAGCGGCGTGCGGGCTGGGGTTGGCGGCGCTGATTCTTGAGTCGTTCCGGCGGATGCTGGGAAAGATGCTGCCGCTGGCCGAACATATCGAACTGAGCTGGCCGGTGGGCGCGGCGCTGGCGGGGCTGACACTTCTGACCGGATTCGCATTCGGACTGTTTCCCGCGATTGCGGCAGCGAGGACGCCGATGGAAGCGGGCCTGAAGAGCGGTGGGCGAACGGCGGGAGCGAGTCGCGATCAAAATCGATTGCGCGGCGTTCTGCTGATGAGCGAGATCGCGCTGTCGCTGGTGCTGCTGGTGGGCGCAAGCCTTATGATGCGCACCATCTACGCTTTGCGCCATGTATCGCTCGGCTTTCGCACCGACCATATTCTCATGACCGACTTGACGGTCCCGAGCGCGGACTTGAAAGGCCGCAACCTGAATGCGGACGCGTGGGATCCGCTGCTTGAGCGCATAAGGCGGCTGCCGGGAGTAGAGGCCGCGGCGCTTTCGACCGTGATGCCGATCAGCCACCCGGTGGAGTGGCTGACGGTTGTGTACGCTACGCCATGGACGCATGAAGACGTGAGCACGGTGGTGCGGGCCGCCACGCCGGACCTGATGAAGGTGTTAGGCGTGCGGATGCGCGCAGGGCGATTCTTCACCACAACCGATAGACCGGATTCAACGCCCGTAATCGTGGTCAACCAGACGTTTGTGAATCGCTATCTCGGCGGGCGCGATGCCTTGGGAAGGCAGATCCGGTTCGGGCGTGTTCCGCAAGCCGGGATGATCGTTGGCGTCGTCGAGGATGTTCATCAGGATGAGGTGGGTTCTCCGAGCCAACCCGAGCTCTATTTATGCGCCGGACAGTTGACGCCGGACTCGGCGCTCTACCCCGCAATGATCGGCCGCTACATGCAGCTTGCGGTGAGAGCGGAGTCGGCGCCTGGTGCTATGGTCACGGCGCTTCGGCGGGCGATCCAGGAAACGACGCCGAGCCTGGCAGTCGGCAGCTTTACCACCATGGATGAGGCGGTGGAGGATTCGATCGGCGGCCAGCGGCTGGCGGCTGGTGTGATCGGCACATTCGGCGGATTGGCGCTGATGATTACGGTGGTTGGGTTGTATGGCTTGCTGAGTTACTCGGTGGAGCAGCGCACACAGGAGATTGGAATCCGCATGGCGCTGGGCGCGGACAGGGGCAGCGTGGTGGCGATGGTGATGCGGCAGGCGTTCCTGTTGGTGATTGCCGGCGCCGCGGCGGGCCTGGCGCTGGCGCTGTGGAGCAGCCGGCTGCTTCACAGCTTTCTTTTCGGCGTCCAACAGTACGACCCGTGGACGCTGGCGCTGGCGCCGGGAGTGCCGATTGTCTTCGGCGTGGTGGCCGCGTTCATCCCCGCTCGACGGGCTGCATCGATCGACCCGATACGGGCGCTGCGAACCGAGTAGGAGACACCGATGGGTGGGGTGCGCACTCTCATGAGCCGCCGCGAAGCAGTCCGCACACAGCGCGGGCTTCAACTTGTTGAAACGGTGCTTCGCGATCTGCGCTTCGCAGCGCGGCAACTCACGAAGTCGCCGGGCTTTGCCGTCACGGCGATTCTGACTCTGGCGCTGGGCATCGGCGCCAACACGGCGATGTTCAGCGTGGTGCAAGGGGTTTTGCTGGCGCCCTTGCCGTACAGCCAGCCCGACCGCCTGGTGATGATCTGGCAGAGCCGTCCCAATGTGAAGCAGATCGATGTGTCCTATCCCGATTTTCAGGATTGGCAGCGTGATGCGCACTCCTTCGAACGGATGGCGGCGGCCACGTGGTGGGAATATAACCTGGCCGGCCCCGGAGCGGCGGAGCACGTCGAGGGCATGAAAGTTTCTTCGGGCTTCTTCGCCACTCTGGGCGTGAAGCTGGCGATTGGCCGGGAGTTTTCAACGTCGGAAGACCGCGAGCACGGTGTGCCCGCGGCAATCATCAGCGACCGCTTGTGGCGGGAACGATTCGGATCGAGCGCGCAGGTTCTGGGCCGGTCTATCGACCTGGAAGGCACGAATTACACCGTCGTCGGAGTGCTGCCGGCCGGATTTCGTTTTTGGACCGCCAGCGATGTCTTCACTTCGCTTGCGCAGGGCGCGCCCAAGATCATGATGGAACGCTCGGTTCACGGGATCGCGGCGATCGGCCGCCTTCGGTCCGGCGTGAGCATGGGCCAGGCGAAGAGCGAATTGGCCGCTGTACAGCAGAATCTCGACCGGCTCTATCCTGCCGAGGATCGCAACATAGGCGTCGATCTGGTTCCCGTCAAGCAGCAGATGGTGGGCGACGTTCGTCCTACGCTGGTGATGCTGCTGGGCGCGGTCGCGCTTGTACTCCTGATCGCTTGCGCCAACATGGCCAATCTGCTGCTGGCTCGCTCGGCAGCCCGGATGCGCGAGTTTGGAGTCCGCGCGGCGCTGGGTGCGAGCCGCCCGCGCATCGCCAGCCAACTACTCACTGAATGTATGCTGCTCTCCCTGGCTGGAGGGGTACTGGGGCTGATTCTCGCTAAAGCTGCGGTGGGGATGGTTGTGGCTTCAATGCGCGACAACTTGCCGCGCAGCGAAAACATCGGCTTGAATCTTTCAGTCCTTCTGTTTACGTTTGGCGTGGCAATTCTTGTAGGAATTTTGTTCGGACTCGGCCCCGCGCTCAAGAGCTCGAAGGTCGATGTGCAGAGCTCGCTGAAGGATGGAGGCCGCGGCTCGACTAGCACTCGTCATCGCGCGCAGAGCACGCTGGTAGTGGTGCAGATGGCGCTCACGCTGGTGCTGCTGGTGGGCGCCGGCTTGCTGCTGCGCACCATTCGCGATTTGTTGCAGCAGAATCCGGGATTCGACGCACGGCAGCTCATCTCATTCCGCATCGGGCTCTCGCCTTCGCTCACGCGGACCGGTTCGAGCACTAGAATCGCCCTGCAACAATTGCTCGAGCGCATTCGCCGGATTCCCGGCGTGGAGGCCGCCGACCTGACTAACCTGGTGCCGCTGAACGGAGGCGACAATTCGGGACCGTTCTGGCTGGGGACGCAGGCGCCGGCGTCGCCGCAGGACGCGCCCCATGCGCTCTACTTCTGGACCGGGCCGGATTACCTCAAGACCATGAAGATTCCGCTGCTGCAGGGCCGCTTCTTCACTGGAGCGGACACCACCCAGACCGATAAGGTGATCGCGATCGACAGCAATCTGGCGCGCATTTACTTTCCCGGCCGAAACCCGGTGGGCGAAACCATTACCGTGGCGCATTGGGGCGCGGCGCGCGTAGTTGGAGTGGTGGGCCACGTGCGGCACTGGGGACTTGACGAGACCACCTCGTACAATCCGGGCCAGATCTATATTCCTGCTTACCAGCTTCCCGACTCGATGGTGCTCGATTTCTTTCGAGACTCGATGGCCATTATCGTCCGCACTCCGCTCAACGTTGCAACCGTGATGCCCGCGATCAAGAGCACCGTATACGGTTCCAGCGGAGACCAGGTGATCTACAACGTTTTGCCCATCGAAGACGTCATCGCGGCCTCAATGGCGTCGCGGCGCCTTCCCATGATGCTGCTCGGGGCATTCGCGATATTGGCATTGGCGCTGGCTTCGGTGGGGATCTACGGCGTGATCTCGTACTCCGTAACGCAGCGCGTGCAGGAGATTGGCGTGCGCATGGCGCTGGGAGCCAACCGCGGCGATGTTTTGCGGATGATTGTGGGGCGCGGGCTTCGCCTGGCGATTGCAGGTCTGTGCATCGGGATTGCGGCCGCGCTGATTCTCACCCGCATCCTGGCAAGCTTCTCCAAGCTGCTCTATGGCGTGCGGGGCAACGATCCGGTCACCATTCTCTCAGTTTCGCTGCTTTTGACTGGTGCGGCGCTCCTCGCCTGCTACATTCCTGCGCGCCGAGCCATGCGCGTCGATCCCGTGCAGGCGCTCAGATCGGAATAACGGGCGCAGCCCTGCATGACGGGGCGCAATATTTATGTTTCCACGAACCCGGATTCTGGTATCGTTGCGGATAACTCCTCCGGGAAAACATGAAAAAACATTGGATATCCCTCTTGCCGGGGTTGTCCTGTGCAGTGGCGGCGTGTTTTGCCGTTGTGCAGGCGCACGCGCAGGTCATCGGCGCGAATCTGCAGTCCGAGGCCGAGGGCGGCGACGCCCATGCACAATTCCAATTGGCGATGGCTTATGAACGCAGCGAAGCGGGGCCGCAGGACTATGCCAGGGCCGCGGCGTGGTTGAAAAAGTCAGCTGGGCACGGAAATGCGGAAGCGCAGTTCGAACTCGCTTCTCTCTATCGGCATGGGCAGGGAGTGGACCACGACGACGCACTGGCGGCGGCGCTCTATCTGCAGGCTGCCGCGCAGGGATTGGCCGCGGCCGAGTTCAATATCGGCCTAGCCTACGAAGATGGGGAGGGAATTGCGCAGGACTACGCGCAGGCAGCGGCGTGGTATCGCAAGGCAGCGGATCAAGGTATGGCGCAGGCGCAGGGCAACCTGGGTGCGCTTTATCTTGCGGGCCAGGGCGTTCCGAGGGATCACGCGACGGCGGCGAAGTGGCTTCGCAAAGCGGCCGACCAGGGCGATGCAAATGCGGAGTACAACCTCGCGCAGTGCTACCGCCTGGGCACGGGCGTGACGCAGGATGATGCGCAGGCGGCTGCGTGGTACCGAAAAGCCGCCGAGCAAGGATTGGCGCAGGCGGAGAACGATTTGGGCGCGCTGTATGAACACGGCGTGGGGGTGGCGCAGGATTTTGCCGAGGCCGCGCAGTGGTATCGCAAGGCAGCTGACCAAGGTGTTGCCGCGGCGCAGTTCAACCTTGCCCTGCGCTATGGCCTGGGGCAGGGCGTGCCGCGAGACGATGCGCAGGCCGCCGAGCTTTTCCGCAAAGCCGCCGAACAAGGATTCGACCGTGCCGAGAATAATCTCGGCATTTTGTACGAGCACGGCCTGGGCGTGCCGCAGGACAACGCTCTCGCCGCCGAGTGGTACCGCAAGGCCGCCGCGCAGGGCCACGCGGGAGCGGAATATAACATGGGCCGGCTTTACTCGGAAGGACTTGGCGTTGCCCGGAACGTCGCGGAGGCGTGGTTCTGGTTCAATCTTGCAGCGGAGCGCTCGACCGGGCCGCAACGCGAAAAAGCCGAGCAAGCTCGCGGAGAAGCAGAGAAGAAGTTGACCGCGGCGGAACTGGCGAAGTTGCGGGAGCGCGCGAAGCTGTTGCTGGCCGCGCGCGGGCAGCCGGGGTCATAAAGCTGTAATGGCCCGAGGCGTTTATCCATCTGTATGACTGGGCGTCTTCTGACCACAACGCTTCGTGCTCTCCCACCCTTGCGGGTCGCCGCGGCGACCGCCGCCAGGATGGGGCACCCACTTTGGTTCAAAAAAAGATCAAAAACCTAGCGCGAGAGCGTTTGCTCGGCGGCGCCGAGCACATGGCCGGAGCGAGGATCGGTGAGAAAGACCACGAGCCGTATCGGTCCTGATTTGCCCGCATCTGACGTCTTAAGCTCTAGCTGCCGCCCATCAAACGTTCCGTTGCCCAGGTTCTTCATCGCGCGCACCACGGCTACGTAGCGCAGCGTGCGGCCCGCATTTTCGCCGCCGCCGATCGAAGCCTGAGCCAAGTCGTCAGCCAGGGCCGCGGTCAGAGTGGCGTTCGGCGGCGCGGTTGAGGCGGCTCCTGCGTGTACCTTGAAATGAACCGCGTTGCCCGACCATTGCGCGTCCTCGATGGCGAGATCGAATGCGGGCGTGGCTGCGGCCTGCGCAATGGCGCGGAGCAGCGCGGTCCCGTCGCTTCCCGTCATCTGCGCTTCGCCGTCGACAACCGCCTCGGGAGTGTAGACCGAGTCGAGGCGGAAGCGATTCCCGTAATCCTGTTGGCGGTCGGTGACCGATTGGAGTGAGAAGGCATCGCGCCATTCCGGGCGGTCCCAATAGGTGACATGCTCGCTGAGCACAATTACTTGCGCCCCGCCGACAACTCGCTGCGCGTCGAGGCAAGCCAGCAGCGCGTCGGCCGGCGGGCAACTGGAGCAGCCCTCGGAGGTAAACAGCTCCACCAGCACCGGGCGGTGGGCGGATTCGTCTGCGGTGATGACCGCGCTGCGCGGCATGGCCAGCACCGCGAGGGACAGCATCCCGAGGGCAAGAATCATAACCCGGCCCGGCCTGGTCGGAACGAACCGCGAAAACTTCATACGCCGATTGGATGGAGTCGAGTCCATGATGGTTACACGCGGCCGGGTCTTGCCCGGGAAGGCTGTGTTGTTGGTTCGACGACGCCTATCTCAGATTAGCTGCGGTGGCGATGCTGAAATCGAGAATTCTGGCCAGCCGCTATTCTGGGATGGATGCGATATTCCGGACCTCATCTTTCTCTGCAAGTCCTTGTTCTCGCAATCCTGCCGGCGTTCGCCGCATGTTCGATCTGCGCCCAGGTTCAACGGCAAGCTGTGACGCTGACTCCGGTATTCGTCGAGGCCGGCTCCCCGGAGCTGATTCGAGTAGAGGCGCCGGCTTCGGCGCAACTCGAGGGCGAATGGCTGGAACGCAAGATCCAGTTCTTTCGGTCGCGCGACGGGCGTGCGTGGTTTGCGCTTGCGGGTGTGGATGTCGAGGCGCCGGTTGGGCCTTCGGCTTTGAGGGTCAGTGTGAAGCTCGCGGGTGGCGAAGTCCGCGAGCTGGGCCGCACAGTTGACATCCATCCCGCGCACTACCGCACCGAATCGCTCAACGTACCGCCAAAATTCGTCCAGCCGAGCCCGGAGGCGCTGAAGGAGATCGAAGCGCAGAGGCAGCTCAAGGCCAGAGTCTTTGCCGCAAGCGCTCACGAGCCGGAGTGGACCGGCAATTTTCGCGCGCCGGTTGCGGCAGCGCCCACTGACAGCTTTGGCGTGCGCCGAATGTTCAACGGCAAGCTGGCCAGCATTCACACGGGAATGGACTTTCGCGCGCACATGGGCACGATGGTGCGCGCCGCCAACAGCGGTACTGTTGTGCTGGCGCGGCCGCTTTACTACGAGGGCAATTGCGTGATCATCGACCACGGTCTCGGCCTGTTCACGCTTTCCATGCACTTCTCGCGCATCGACGTGAAGGAGGGCCAGCATGTGGTGCAGGGGCAGCCGCTGGGACTGAGCGGAGCGACAGGACGGGTTACCGGGCCGCATCTTCATTGGGCGGTGCGATGGCAGGGCGCCAATCTCGATCCCGCCAAGCTGCTCCAGCTGGACCTGGCGCAGGCGCGCTGATTTTGGGGGTTGGACGGCGGGGTGTGCGCAGAACGGCCTCGGGTAACGAAGCCGCCCTGCGCACTGCGGGGAGGGCGGAGCGGGGAACCGCTCACAAGTCCAGGCGGGTTTAACCTTATATAGCCGCCTGCTGCCTCTGATCGTATCGTGGCGCCAGCCGGAATATCGTTACAGAGAAATTTTCGCCTCGAGGGCGGTGAGCATGATCCGTGAGCCCAAACTCGCGTGCGCTGCACTCAGCGCGATGCAAGCTCCTCTTCGGCAATGGGAATGCCGGCGCGTGCGCCAAACGGTGTCAGCGGGATCCGGTCTTCCCGCAGCTCTTTGAAGGCGCGGTAGACGAACCAGCCCAGGTGCCAGCCATCGATGAACTTGAAGGGCGCTTCGCCGGTGGTGTAGTGGCCGCAGGGCAGCACGCACGACTTGAAGTCGACACCGTGGCGGCGGAACGCATCGACGACCTGGAGCGAGTACTCGCGCGGAAAGGTGAGGTCGTAATCGGCGTAGACGAGCAGGACTTTCTTCTCAGACCCGGCCGCATCGGGTCCGGCGAATCGCGCGTAATAGTTGCAGGGGCTGATGGACGCCCACAGCGCGCGAAGCTGCTCCTGCGTGAGGCCCGCCTGTTCGAGCGCCCGGCGGATGTGGCGTGTGCTTTGGCCGGCCCAGACCACATCGCCAAAGGCCGTGGAGGCGTGATTGAATGCGTTGACGCGGATGCGCGCGTCGTGGGCGCTGGCCAGGAACGCATAGCAGGAGCCAAGGCTCGTTCCCAGAACGCCGAAGTGCTCGTAGCCCTGCTCTTCGAGCCAGTCGATGCAGCAGCGGATATCGACCACCGCCTGGCGGCAGGCGGAAAGGGTGCGCCCGATGTTGGCGCTGACGGCGTAATCGGAGCGCTCGAGCTCGCTGGGGCGGCGAATGTCGTGATAAGGCTTGGACAGGCGCAGAGCCGAAATGCCCATGCGGTTGAAGAGCGCGCAGAGCGCGTTGTGGCTGAAGGCGTCGGCGTTCCACGGCGGCAGGACCACGATGGCCTGCTTGGGCCGGCGCGGATCCTTGTGGGCGGGCGCAGGATACCAGCGGGCATTCACCAGGTCATTTTCCGGGTAGGGCGTCCGCTCCGGCGAGGTGAAGCGCAGAAACTGCACCCTGGGGAGCTTGCCGAGCGCGGCCTGGCGGCGAAGATCGGCGTCTTGGGCGAGGGTCTCGGGGCGAACGTTTGTGGGAAACAACTGCGGATAGCGGTCTTCGAGCCGGAAGTCGGTCGGGCGCCGGTAACCGAAAAGCGTTTCGCTGTGGCGGATGAGAAGCTGGTTGATGTGCACCATGGCGGCTTCGGCGGCCGAGTTATCGAGGGAGCCGGCGGGATTGGGCAGTGCCGAGGCAAATCCGTTGGCTTCGAGAAAGCTCGCGATCCACTCGAAACCCCACTCGAGCGGGCGCACCACGCGATTCTCGTCGCGCGTGGTCAGCCGCGTCTCCCACCGGTACATCGAGCGCGCGTAGGCATCTTTCAGCATCTCTTAACCTAAAGTTTATCAGTGAGCGGCGCAATGATCTTCCTAAGACAAGATGCACAATCGGCCTGTTCGGCTGCGGCGCAATCGCCGGAGATAATCGTTTATGGCTCGTTCCATCGCCGACGCAAGGCTGATCATCGTGTGCGGTTTGCCCGGCAGCGGCAAAACGACTCTCGCCAAAGCGATTGAAGAGCGGTTTGGCGCGGTTCGTTTCTGCGCCGACGAATGGCTGGCCGCGCTCGGGCTGGATTTCTACGATGAAGAGCGTCGCGGCAAGGTCGAGGCGCTGCAATGGAAGTTCGGGCAGGAGCTGCTCGCGCTGGGCCTGACCGTGATTATCGAATGGGGAACGTGGGGGCGCGCGGAGCGGGATGCGCTGCGGATCGGAGCACGCGCGCTGGGCGCTCGCGTGGAATTGCATTACCTCGCAGCGTCTGCGGACATTCTCTTCGAGAGAGTTCGGCGCCGCGGAATGGAGAGCCCCGCCATCGAACGCGAGGCGCTTGTGCGATGGTTTGAAGTCTTTGAGGAGCCAACACCGGAGGAAATGGCGCTGTTCGACGAGCCTCTCATGCCCTTCGTTGACAGCGATCTCAAGTGACTGGCCGCGCAGACCGAGTTGAGCTACGTTGCGGCTCGCCTGCGGCGCGCAGTGAACGCCCAGCCCACACTCAACACGGTGATCAGGGTGACGATGCCGAGCGAGGTTACGCAATAGAGGCAGTACACCTGAAGCACGTACTTCTCGACGCCGGTGAGATAGAGGCTGAAACCGAGGCCAATGCAGGCGAGAACGGCCAGCAAGGCGCGCTTCCTCGCGAGAGCCAGCCCGGCCATTACTACATATCCCGCCATGCCGATAGCTGCCACCGGGACATGCAGGATCTCGGCGAAGGGGCTGTGATTCACGATTCCGCAGTCCCATCTCTCGTTGATCGAGCAGGGCTCAGTCCCGTTCGAGTAATGGATGCGAAGGGCCAGCGTGGCGACCACCAGGCCGGCAAGGGCGAGGAAGGCAATCAGGAACCGCATGTCAGGTGTGATGGTATCAAAGAGGGCGGTGCGCGATACGATGAGGGCATGGACGAGCTTCCGCGGGACGCCCGACGGATCGCTTTTTTTGGCGGCAGCTTTGACCCGCCGCACCTGGGCCATCTGGCGGTGGCGCGAGCGGCGCAGACGGCGCTCGATCTGGACACGGTGCTGTTCGCGCCTGTGGGGGCGCAGCCGCTCAAGGCGCAAGGC
>JBAUBR010000346.1:0-19719 GCA_049676965.1 Occallatibacter sp. | reverse complement strand
GCCGCAACCAGCGCTACGGCCAGCGCGGCGCACCCAACTCTGCACGCAGCTTCCATCGAAGTACCAGTCTAACGGAAGCGCCGATGCCGAACCGATGCGCAAGATCCGGATCGCCGAGGTGCGGGATCGTAGAAGCTTCAGGCGATCTATTCTCTGTGCTGCGCTTTGAATCGGCGCGCCTTCATGCGGTTGCCGCACAGCTTCATGTCGCACCAGCGCCGCGTGCGGTTCTTGCTGGTGTCGAGAAACAGCCAGCGGCACTCCGGGTTATCGCAGGCGCGCACCTTCTGGAAATCTTCAGACAGCATCAGCCCACTTGCAGCGCGGGCCAGCAGCAGAAAGGGAAATTCGGGCAAGGCTTCCGCCCCGGCCCAATCCCAATGGAAACGCGGCTCGCTCCAAGCAAGATTTTGCCGTCGGCGCGCCGTTTGGAAAGACCTCTCGAGCGTCTTCATTGATGCGAGGCCGGGTCTGCGCCCGTCCAGTTGCGCGTAAATTACATCTGCCAGCGCCTCGCGCAGCTCCTCGCATTCGGCGAGCACGCGATCTCCCGCGATCGCGCTCGTCTTTCGCCTCAGTTCCCTGCTCTGTTTCGCCGTCAGCAGGCGCGATTGCTCGACGAAATCGAGCACATCGCCATAGCTCTCCAGCAATTCTTCCCGTTCGCCCGGCCGGAAGCGCCAATCGAGCGTATTGACGAAATCGAGCCCGGGGTGGCCTGCAACCAGCTTGAAAATCCGTCCTGGGATCGGTTTGGTCATCGATTGTGCTAACCCTTAAACATATCTTGACAGGTTACTGCGCCAATTGTAAAGTGATAACCAGTCATGAGCACTTCAGCGGTTACCATCTCGAAAGCGAAATCCTTCGATCTTCGCGTTATTCTGGCGTTCTTCGCGATCTATGTCCTCTGGGGCACGACCTTCCTGGCCATTCGCATCGCGGTTGCGGAGGTGCCCCCGCTGCTGGCCGCTGGAATCCGGTTTTTCGTCGCGGGCTCCGTGTTGTTTGCATTCATGCGCGTGCGAGGAAAGGCGAATCCGACAGCCGCGCAGTGGCGCAACCTGCTCGTCATCGGCCTATTGATGTTCGTCGCCGAATATGGGCCACTGTTCTGGGCGGAGAAGTATGTGCCTTCGGGCATCGCATCCGTGCTTGAGGCCACGCTGCCCATCTTCACGCTGATCATCGAAATGCTGGTGCTTCGCCAGCAGCGCTTCCGATGGACTGTCGCAGCTTCAACGCTGATGGGCTTCTGCGGAATAGGCGTGCTTATGCTGCCATCGAGCCACGAACGGCTGACGCTGTTGCCGTGCGGCGCCATTCTCGTTGGCGCCGTCACCTGGTCGCTGGGTTCGGTGCTCAGCCGCTCGTTCGATTTACCTAAATCACGCCCACTGACCGCGGGCGCTGCCATGATGCTGGGCGGCCTAATCCTTCTCGCGCTTTCGGCGGCGTTCGGCGAGATGCGCCCGTTCCCGCACATCTCGCTGCGCGCACTGTCGGCATTACTTTATCTCATCGTCTTCGGATCGCTTTTAGCGTTCACCGCATTCGTATGGCTGCTGGCGCGCATGCCGGCCACGCGGGTTTCGAGCCACGCCTATGTCAATCCCATCGTGGCGGTTGCGCTGGGTTACTTTGCCGCGGGAGAAACGATTACGCTGCGCACGCTTGCGGGGACGGCGCTGGTGATCGCCAGCGTGTTTCTCATCTTGCGGCCGGCGACCGATCAATGAAGACCGAAAGACGAGCCACAGTAGTATCCCACCCTTTCCACATCCGCCGCGGCGGACGGAAAGGATGGGGCACGGAAGGTTTGCGTTTCGGTTCACGCTATTCCACTCTTAGCGCTTTCATTGGATCGAGCTTCGACGCGCGCGATGCTGGCACCCACACGGCGAGCAACGCAACAGCGGCCAGGACCACCGGCACGGAGACAAACACCATCGGGTCCCAGGATTTGACTCCGAAAAGGAAGCTCGCTAAGAGCCGGGTGAGCCCGAAGGCCGCGCCGATTCCCAGCATCACGCCGATGATCGTCAGCCGCATTCCCTGCCACACCACCAGCTTGCGGATGGTGTTGCGGTCGGCGCCTAGCGCCATGCGGATGCCCATCTCCTGCGTACGCTGCTCGACTGAGTAAGCCATCAGGCCGTAAATGCCGATGGCGGCGAGCACCAGCGCGACGGCGCCGAAGATCGTCAACAGCAGCATGTTGAAGCTCTCGCGCGAGGTGGAACGGGACACCACTTCGTCCATGGTGCGCACGCGCGCCACGGGAAACCCTCCGCTGGCGATGCGCAGTTGCTCGGTAATCTGCGAGACAAGCTCGTGCGGGTCGCCATGGGTGCGCACCACCCAGCGCAGCGGCACAATGCCCGCATTCAGCTTGGTCATGCCGTCGGTGACTTGCGCGTCAGGAACGATCATGAGCGAGCCGGGATCGTGCGCGAGTCCGCCCTCGTGCGTGTTGCCCACCACGCCCACGATCTGCCGCGCGGGCTCCTCGAACTCCGGCCCCACGCCGTGGCCGATGAGAATCTGCTGGCCCACAGGATTCTGCTTGCCGAAATATTGCTTCGCCAGCGCTTCATTGATGAGCGCCACCAGTGGCGCTGAAGCCGTGTCGTGGTCGTTGAATTCGCGTCCGCGCAGCACTGGAATCTTGAACAGCTTGTAGTAGTCCGGCGAAGCGCTCATCCATCCAGCGCCGGGTGTGTCTTTGCCCTTCTCGACGGGCCGCCCGACGATAGTGAACGGTAAGCCGAACTGGCCGGCGATGGGCAGACAACAGGTGAAGGCCGAGTCTTCCACTCCGGGGATGGCATTGAGCCGCTCGCGGCCATCGTGCGAGAGCTGCGCCACGCCGGCCGTCTTCTCGTAGCGCGAGCCGGTGAGCGACATATCCATGGTGACGACATTGTGCGGGTCGAAGCCGGGATTGACCTGGTGCAGCGCAATAAACGTGCGGATAAGCAGCGCCGAGCCGATGAGTAAAACCAGGGCCAACGAAACTTCGCTCACCACGAGAAGCGAGCGCGCCTTGCCCTGGCGGAATCCTGTGCCAGAGCGGTTGCTGCTCTCCTTCAACGAAGAATTGAGATCCGTGCGCGAGGCGCTGAAGGCGGGAACCAGGCCGAAGAGAATGCCGGTAAGCACTGAGACCGCCAGCGTGAAGCCGAGCACGCGCCAATCCATGCCGATAGCCGATCCGTCTTCTCCAATGCGCGGAAGTCCCGCGGGACTGATGGCGAGCAGCGCGCGCACGCCAACGAAGCCGAGAATCAGCCCGAGAACTCCGCCGGTGAAGGAGAGCAGTACGCTCTCCGTAAGCAACTGCCGAACGATGCGCCCGCGGCTCGCTCCGAGCGCTGTGCGGATGGCGAACTCGCGCTTGCGTCCCGTGGCGTGCACCAGCAGCAGGTTGGCCACATTGGCGCAGGCGATGAGCAGCACCAGGCCCACCGCGCCCAGCAGCACCAGCAGCGACTTGCGCGCGTCGCCCACAATGGAGTCGCGCAACGCCTCGACTGCGAAGCCGCCTTTGGGATCCGCGTCTGGATACATGTGAAGAAATTGTTGATACGCCAGCTTCATCTGCGCGTTGGCTTGAGCCAGAGTGATACCGGGCTTGAGCATTCCCA
This sequence comes from Occallatibacter sp., assembly GCA_049676965.1. Classification (GTDB taxonomy): domain Bacteria; phylum Acidobacteriota; class Terriglobia; order Terriglobales; family Acidobacteriaceae; genus Telmatobacter. The sequence goes on along the minus strand of JBAUBR010000346.1, from coordinate 16,072 downwards.
CGGCCTGAAAGAAATGGCCCTGGTTGGTGCTGTTGGGCTCAAACTGGAACGGCAGCCAGATATCCGCTTCGGGATCGGAGAGAAAATCTCTGCCGATCACGCCGATGATCGTGAACGGCTCGTTGCCCAGCGGGAGCGCCATGCCAATGATCTTGGGATTACCGCCGAACCGGCGCTGCCAAAGGCCGTAGCTGATAACGACCACATTGCCGCCGTTGGGCAGGTCTTCCTGTTTCGTAAACGTACGCCCCAGCAGGATGGGCGCTCCGAAGAGGCGGAAATAGCCCTCGGTGACGTGGATGCCGTGGATCTGCTCGGGCCGGTCGCCGGTCAGGTTAAAGCCGGGACCTTCGAAATCGTAGGCGGCAACTTCGCTGAAAATACTGGTCTGCTGCTGGTAATTATGGAACTTCGGAATCGAAGCGATGGCACCATTGCCGTTCGGCCCGGCGAGCTCGATCTCTACAATGCGCTCCGCATTGGGGTAAGTGAGCGGCTTGAGCAGCACCGCGTTCACCACGGTGAAAATGGCCGTGTTGGCTCCGATGCCCAGCGCCAGCGCGGCCACGGCAGCGATGGTGAATCCGGGGTTCTTGACGAACATTTGCAGGGAATGCCTGACGTCCTTCCACAGATCGCCCATTGGTGTGCTCCGCCTGGGGATTTTGGACTGCCGAACTCGAAATCAACTGAATGAGGCTGGGATGAACCGCTGACTCTATGACGAACGAACCGCTGATTCCGTTTACAGGAAAGTACGCAACCGGCGCGGATTCTGTTCCCAGTACACGCGATCTGTTTGGGCTTGTGAGCCATCGGCGAAAAAAGTTGGCCGGATTTCCGAACCCGGTGCCGTATGCTTGCCTACGGTGTTGAAAGGACCTTCGGCCCGTGTTGATCCTTGCCGCTATCCTGGCCATCTTCGTCTACGGAATGATCGCCGCCATGCTGGGCACGATTCTGCCCGACTTGTCGGATCGTTTCCAGCTCACTCCCAAGCAGAATGGAACCATCGCGCTTGCGCAGGCGCTGGGGCTGACGATCGCCTCGGTCGGGGTAGGCCCGCTGCTCGATTCCGAAGGCGACAAAGTGGGCATCCTTCTTGGACTGGTGTTGATTGCGGTCGCGCTGTTCGGGCTGCCGCGCTCGCCGGGTTTTGGAACGATCGTATTTCTCCTCTTCCTGCTGGGCGTGGGTGGCGGCATTGTGGTTACCGGCGCCAATGCGCTGGTCAGCGGCGTCAGCGAGACGCATCGCGCCACCGCGCTGAATCTGGTCAATCTCTTCTTTGGCCTGGGCGGGTTCGCAACGCCCTTCATCTCCGCGAATCTGCTCAAGAAAAACTCCTTCCGCCTTTGCTACACCATCGCTACGCTCACCGTGATCGTGTTGATCATCCAGGCCACGACCCACATGCCCGCGCCGACCGGCGGCGCCGGCTTTGTCTTGGCCGATGCGGGGCCGATTCTCGGTAAACCCCTGCTGTTCCTGCTCGGCTTCTTTCTTTTTCTTTACGTCTCCTGCGAGGTGGGAGTGTGGAACTGGCTGACGCGGCACCTGATTGCGCAAGGCATTCCGGAATCGCGCGCGCTCAATATTCTGTCTCTTGGGTTCGCGCTTGGATTGCTCATCGGCCGCGTCGGCGTGGCTCCGATTCTGATTCACGTGCCTGAGATCGAGGTGACTTTGGCGGCTTCGATCGCCATGGCGATCACTACATTCCTCATGCTCAGGACCAGCAAGCCCGCCACCGCGTCGGTGCTGGTGTTTCTTGCCGGAATCTCCATGGCGCCGGTATTTCCCACTACTCTGGCGATTACCGGTACAGCATTTTCGCGCCTGCCGGGCACAGCCATCGGATTCGTGATTACCTGCGGATGGGCCGGGCTGGCGGTGAGCTCGCGGATCATCGGCTCGATCGCCGGCGGCGATCCGGCGCGCCTGAAAAAAGCGCTGCTGCTCATTCCCGGGTCGGCGGTGCTGATGGTGGGGTTGAATCTGGCGATCTGGTCGGTGATGAAATAGAAAGACGGTTTGTCCGCAGGGTTGGTTTAGTCGGACCCATTATGATCCCGATCGCCCTGCCAATGCACGTCCAGGCCGGGCAGGCCGGCAACGTCGAATCGAGCGTAACAGAACCTGTCCGCGCTCTTTCCTCCCGGAAGTATATTCGCACCTCTCTGGATGCCCTCGAACGAGAAGCCGAGTCTTTCGGCAATACGCCGGCTGGCCTCGTTACCGGCTGAGTGTGTAAGGCCGACGCGCCGCATTCCGAGCGCGCCGAAGGCATAGCGTACCAAAGCGTTTGCTGCCTCGGTCGCAAACCCACGGTTTTGGGCGCTCTTGCGGACCCAGTACCCAGTGTCGCATTGGCGACCTTGCCAATCGACGTCATGAAGGCCACACCAAATGACTGCGGTGCCGGTTGCAGCCTCGACCCCAATCAACTCTATGTCTTCACGCAGGATAAAGCTGGCCATTACACGCCGATTTCTGATTTCCATCAAGTCCGGTGTGAACGCATCGCGATTTTCAGCCCATCTCATCCACTTATGCAGCTCGTCCCAGGTCTCCGTAACCGCTGCGGAGGTAATTGCCCCGTCGCCAACTTGTTTGGGCCTGATCAGCAGGCGAGGCGTGCGGATTGGCATTGGAACATCGATCAATACTGGGTCAGAAGGGCCCATACTCAGCTATGTTAGCGAACGGGAGTGCAATCGCAGTTGTTTCAAAATGCAATTTCCTCTCTCGGAAATCGCGTCGACTACGCTTCAATTACCGCTTTCTTGAGGTTCCGCGGGCGGTCGACGTCGACGCCGCGTTCCAGCGCCATGAAGTAGCTGAAGACCTGCAACGGAATAATCTCCGCAATGGGCAGCAGATGCTCGCTGGCGGGCTCGACGAATACGCAGTCGGTGCTGAGCGCAGCCGCTTCCGTGTCTCCCGCCGTCGCAATGGCGATGACGCGCGCGCCCTGGCGGCGCATATCGCGGAGCAGTTGAAGCGTCTTTTCGTAGCGAGCCACCGAGGCGTCAAGATCGCGGTCGACTGTGGCCAGCACAACGAGCGGCACCTGCTCGCTGACCAGGGCGTTGGGCCCATGCTTGAGCTCGCCAGTGGGGTAACCTTCGGCTTCGACGTACGACGTTTCCTTCATCTTCAACGCGCCCTCGCGGGCAATGGCATAGTGCACCGCGCGGCCGAGATAGAGGAACGTGGTCGCGTCGGAATACTTTCGCGCCACCAAAGCCATGCTTGCTTTCCAGCCGTCGAGCTGGCGTTCGATGAGCGCAGGCAGCGCGGCGAGTTCGGTAATCCTGGCTTCGAGTTCCGTCGGAGTGAGCGTGTTGAGTTGACGTGCTTGGTAGAGTGCGAGCAGGTAGAGGGCCGTAAGCTGGCAGGTGAAGCTTTTGGTGGCTTGAATGGCGAGCTCGGGTCCGGCGCCGAGGCGCATGGCGCAGTTGGCTTCGCGCTGCATGGTGCTGCCGTAAACATTGGCGATGGCGAGTGTCGGCTCGCCGCTGGCGCGGGCGTGGCGCAGCGCCTCCAGCGTGTCAGTGGTTTCGCCGGACTGGGAGATGACGACGACCGACGGACGGCGGGGATTGGCCGCGGGCCGCCATGTGTACTCGCTCGAGTACTCGACATCGACGGCGAGGCCGCAAAGATCTTCAAGGATGACCTCAGCCGCAAGCCCCGCGTGGCGACTGGTTCCGCTGGCGGCGATAAGCACTTCGCCGCGCGGATTGAGCCAGGCGGCGAGGGGCGCAAAGGCCTCTTCTTTTAACGAACGCGAATCAAGGTAGAGTTCGAGCGTGCGCCGGATGGCCTCCGGCTGCTCGTAGATTTCGCGCAACATGACGTGGGGAAATTCATTCATGGGTTGGCCCGCTCCGGCCGGCTCAGGCTTCCGCCACGGCCGCACATGACGATTCTATAAGCTCGCACAGCGAACCATCCTCCGTTTGCGCCGCTGTGTCGATGATCGCCTCCAATGTTGCGTCTGGCTTCATTGCTGTTACCTGAATGCGCACCAGCCGGTTGGCGGGCACTCGGCTGCAAATCTCTACGGGAAGAAAGTTCTCAGTGAGTGCTTGCGTGTGGCCTCGGGACTCGAGATCCGCCGGAGTTCGGAGGGTAATAGCTTGAAGCTCGCGGCCCACGAACTGTTCGCGATGCGCGCGCGTCTTCCCCGCGGCCAAGGCGCGCAGAGCCGCCATGCGCTCCTCGACTTGAGAAGCAGCAACCGGAGATTCGGCGTGGAGCGCCCATCCGCGCGTGGCTGGGCGTGGCGAGAACGGAAAGAGATGCAGATAGCCGAAAGGCAACGCCCGAACGAGCTCCAGCGTCTCCTCGAATTCGCGGTCGGTCTCGCCGGGAAAGCCGACCATCACGTCCGCTCCGAGCGTCAGCTCCGGTCCGGCGGCGCCCACGAGCGCCGCAACCTTCTCCGCGTAGTGCCACGGACGATAGCGCCTGTGCATGTGGCGCAGTACGGCATCCGACCCGGATTGGAGCGGCAGATGCGCGTGACGGCAAAGGCGCGCGCCCCCGACTTCGGCCATCAGCGCGATCATTTCATCGTCCCAGTCCATGGGCTCGATGGAGCTGAGGCGGAGGCGCGGGAGGTCGGTTGCGTGGAAGATGGTGCGCACCAATGCGGCGAACGATGGCTGCTGTCCTGCGTTCGATCGCGCCAGATCGCGTCCCCAGCGGCCCAGGTTGATTCCCGAGAGCACCAGTTCATTGCCGCCGGCGGCCACAAATCCATTTACCTGCCTTAGGATCGCATCGGCGGGAAGGCTGCGCGATCCACCGCGAGTCTGCGGAATGACGCAGAAAGTGCAACGGTTGCCGCAGCCCTCTTGAATCTTGAGGTTCGGACGCGTCTGCTCGCCGGGAACGACTTGCGCTTCTTCGAGAAATGAATGCGCAAAGCGGTCGTCGGCAAAGATTGGGACGCGGCGCGCGCTGGTGGAGAGTAAAGAGTGCAGGCTGACAAATGTGGACTGAATGTCGGAGGCAGCCGCGTTGGCCGGAGGTTGAGAAGAGCTTGCCTCAGGGGCTAAAGCCCGCTCATTTCTAGCCGGTGGAACGTACGGGCTGAAGCCCGTACCCTTCGGCGATAGGGTTTGGTCGCAGTTGTGCGTCAGGCCGAGCGCAATCTCCGGCACGAGCGCCTTGTGGCTGTTGCCGACTACTGCAGCCACGCCGGACAGGCCCGCCAGTTCCTCGGGCGCGCGCTGCGCATAGCAGCCGGTGACCACAATGCGAGCCTCGGGATTCAGCCGGTGCGTGCGGCGAATATAGGCACGGGCCGCGCGATCGGCTTCGGCCGTCACGCTGCACGTGTTGACGATGACCACGCCGGCCTCATTGGCCTGCCGCTCGCAGAGCCCTGAAGTGCGAAGTCGGGCGCTGATCGCTTCGCCATCGGCGCGAGCGGCTCTGCAACCGAAGTTTTCCACGTGAAAGCCCGGCATGATTCCAGTTTACCGGCTGCGAAGCAGAACCAAGCTTTCCTGCCGCGCAATGCAACGCCCGGCGTCTGGGGAGTGAGTGCCAATTAGAATGAAATTGCCCGGTGCGTGGAGCCGGGCGCCTTCCTGCATGAGTTCGTCCGCCACACAACCTGCCGCCGCCGCGCCCCACTACCACGCTCCGCCGCCGGCGCGGCATATTTTCAGTTTTGTCTTTTTCAGTTTCGTCATCTATCTCGCCATCGGGCTGCCGCTGGCCACGCTGCCCGCGTACGTCCACCTGCACATGGGATTCAGCGCCATGCTGGCGGGACTGGTCATCAGCACGCAATCGATCGCCACGTTTATCAGCCGTCCGTGGGCGGGGCATATCTCCGACCGCTCGGGCGCGAAGATCTCCGTTCTGTGGGGAATGGCGATGTGCACGGCCAGCGGCGGATTTCTGCTGGCAGCTCCGGCGCTGCATCGCACGCCCTGGCTCAGCTTTTCGGCGCTGATTGCGAGCCGGCTGGTGCTGGGCGTGGGCGAAAGCCTCGGCTCAACCGGAGCGACGCTGTGGGGCATCAGCAGCGCCGGGCCGGCGCACACGGCGCGCGTCATCTCCTACAACGGCGTGAGCACTTTCGGCGGGCTGGCTGTAGGTGCGCCGCTGGGCGTCGTTCTTTTGAATCGATGGGGGCTGGCCTCCATCGGGTGGCTTACGATTCTTATCTCTGCCGCAAGCTTCGCGCTGGCCCTGCGCAAGGCGCCGGTTCCGGTCATCCACGGCGAGCATCTTCCCTTCAAGCATGTGCTCAGCCGCGTGGTGCCGCATGGCATGGGCCTCGCGCTGGGCGGGTTGGGATACAGCGTGCTGGCTACATTCGTCACGCTCTACTACGCCAGCCGCCACTGGAGCGGCGCGGCGCTGTGCCTGACCGCCTTCGGCACAGCGTTCATCGTTGCGCGGCTGCTTTTCATCCATGCCATCGACCGCTACGGAGGGTTCCCGGTCGCGATCGTCTGCCTGACTGTGGAATCGCTGGGAACGCTGCTGCTGTGGCGCGCGCCGGCGGAGTGGGTGGCGTTCGCGGGCGCGGCGTTGGCAGGGTTCGGCTACTCGCTGGTTTTTCCGGCGCTGGGCGTAGAGGCAGTGCGCCGCGTGCCGGTGCATAATCGCGGCACCGCGCTCGGAATCTACACCGTCTTCTCCGATGTTTCTTTCTTCCTGGTCGGACCAGTCGCCGGCGCCATCATCGGCGTTTGGGGCTACGCCAGCGCATTCCTGTTCGCGTTCCTCAGCGTGCTTGGCGCGCTGGGAATCGCGGTCGTGCTGTGGCAGCTTCAACATGCGCAGCGCGCGCAACCCACGTAGCACTTAACGACCGGACGCCCTATCCTTGCCGCGGTTCGATCGCGGAAAGGATGGGCTACGCTTTGGGCGAATCATTCGTCGCACTACGCCGTAATTGTCCGGCTCGGCTTGGAACCCCACAAACCGTAGAAGGCGATATAGAGATAGCAGCACAAGGGGAGAATGAACGCGTGCTGAATGCCTACTCGATCGGCCAGTACGCCTAGGAAGTAGGGGATCACGGCTCCCCCAACGACCGCGGTCATGATCAGCCCCGAACCTTTGCTGGTCATGGGTCCCAGGCCGGCGACGCCCAAAGCAAAGATGTTGGGGAACATGATGGAGTTGAAGAAGCCGCACAGCACCAGCGACCAGATGGCGTAGTATCCAGAAGTCATCATCGACGAGGCGAGCAGCACGGCCGCGGCAATGCCGAAGATGCCGAGCAGCTTTCCCGATTGGACTTTGGTCAGAATCCACGAGCCCAGCAGGCGCCCGATGAGAGCGCCGAACCAGTAGAGCGATAACAGGAAGGACGCGGTCTTCTCGCTGCTCATGCCCTGGGACTTGAAATAGTTGACGGCGATGGATCCCAGGCCCACTTCGACGCCTACATAGAGGAAGATTCCCGCCGCGGCGAGCACGGTATGCCGGTAACTGAAGATACTTCGGCTCAGTATCTCGTCGCCCGCCTTTGCGGGACGGAAGGACTGGGTCTCCGTAATCGGGGGCAAGCGCGAAAACGCCACCGCAAATCCGAGCAGCAGCAACCCGGCGGCGATGGCGATATAAGGTCCGCGGACCGTATTGGCAATACTCGCCGGGCTGGCAATCTTGTTGGGGTCGGTAAGGATATAGGCGCCGGCCACCAGCGGGGCGATGGAGCCACCCAGCGAGTTGAGAGCCTGAGCCAGGGTGAGGCGTACGGAGGCGCTATGTTCGGGACCGAGGATGACAACATAGGGGTTTACCGAGGTTTGCAGCGCGGTCACTCCCGCGCCGACGATGAAGACCGCGCTCAAAAAGAGCGGGAAGCTGACCATTTTGGCGGCGGGGACGAACAACAGGCAGCCTACCACCTGGATAAACAGAGAAACCACCATGGTCCGCTTGTAGCCAATCAACTCGATGAGCTTGGAAGACGGAGATGAGAAGACGAAGTAGGCGAGGAAGAACGCCGACTCGGCCAGCATGGCCGGCCCGTAATTCAGGTTGAAGATCGCCCTCAGGTGCGGCACCAGCGCCATATTCAGGTTGGTAATAAACCCGAAGATGAAAAACAGCGCCGTGACGGTAATGAATGGGAGAAGATAACCCGGCGATGTTAGAGCCGACGATGGTTGCTTGGATTGCGTGGCCATATTGGATGGTTGCTCCACTTCCTCGGTTTGCGTTGCCCGGTTAGGGCTTTGGCGTGTCCCTGAAGATTAGACGCTCTCCGGCAGGCGGACCGCGCAAGTTTCGCTTCGGCCGCGCACCGGCCATTTTGCTGCACACAACACTATACGGAAAACCCTGCGCTGGGGAAGTGGGGCGCTGAGCGAATTGGCCATCGACGAAGCATAGCAGGCTTTGAGTTCGTTCGGTCTTCGGCTATCCTCAACTCGAAAGCAAGGAGATGCCGTGGCCGAAGCGGTACTAAGCAGCGCCAAGGTGAAGAAGGTTCTGGCGGCCCTCGAGGGTAACTGGCAGGCCGAAATGGAGGGCTACCACACCTACCTTGCCCTGGCGGATCGCGAGACGGACCTGATTCGCGCGCATGTGCTGCGCCACCTCGCGGCCGACGAGCTGGAACACGCCAATCTTTGGGCCGGCCGCATTCGCGAATTGGACGGGCCGGAGCCCGTTTATAACGGCGACCCGGCCGGCGAGGCGGGTTCGCTGGCCAGCCGTGCGGGCGGCCCGGTGATGGCGCTGCGGCGCCTGGAGATCGAGGAAAGCCGCCACATTGCCAACTACGGCTCGCAATTGAAGGACCTCGGCGACGAAGGTTCGTTCCTCATTCTCGAGCACGTCATCGAGGACGAAAGGGAGCACCACCGCGAGCTTGGCTCGCTGCTGCGCGGACATTACATTCCGCCCGAGGGCGCGCCGGCCGTCGATCCCAAGGCGGTTCTCGACGAGATGCTGAGCAAGCGCAACCAGGGCCGCAAGCAGCCCGGCGCGTGGATCGGCGACGCTATCTACGGCGTGAACGACGGGCTGGGCGCCATCTTCGGCATCGTCTCCGGCGTGAGCGGCGCGACGGCGGGCGACAGCAAATACGTCCTGCTGGCCGGCTTGTCGGGCATGATCGCCAGCGCGCTCTCCATGGGCTCGGGCGCGTATCTCGCTGCCAAAAGCGAGCGCGAAATCTACGAGGCGGAGATCGCCCGCGAGCGCGAGGCCATCCGGATGAACGGGCCCGAGGCGCGCGAACTGCTCTCGCTCTACTACCAGGTAAAGGGCCTGCCCGAGCACGACGCGCAGCACATGGTCGATCACATTTCGCGCGATCCCGAGCAGATGCTGCGTGCGCTCAGCTTCGAGCGGCTGGGCACGTCCGGCGATGCGCTGAGCAATCCGCTGGTCTCGGCCAGCTCCGGCGCGCTTTCCACGGCCGTCGGCGCCGCCATCCCCATCATTCCGTTTTTCTTCATGAACGGAATCGACGCCGTGATTGCCGCGGCGATCATTTCGCTGGCCGCACACTTCGCCGTGGGCGCCGCCAAGAGCCTCATCACCGTCCGTTCGTGGTGGGCGTCGGGGCTGGAAATGACGGTGGTTGGCGCGGTTGAAGGCGCGGTGACCTACGGCATCGGCATCCTGCTGGGCAAGGGCGGAGTGTAGTGGGTGCCCTGATCCCGCTGGGCGATGTATCGCGCCGCACGCGGCGGTTCGCCGTTATCACGCTGCTGCTCATTCTCGTTAATGCTTATGTCTTTTTCATGGAGCTATCCGGCGGCGATGCCTTCGTCCTTGCCTGGTCCGCGATTCCCCGCCGGATCGTGCACGGGCACGGACTGGCGACGCTGGTCACCTCCATGTTCATGCACGCGAGCTGGATGCACATTATCGGCAATATGGTTTATCTGTGGGCCTTCGGGCCGGAAATCGAAGACGCCATGGGGCGCTTTCGCTTTCTTGCCTTCTATCTCGCCGGCGGATTGGTGGCGATGCTCGCGCAGGTGCTTGGCAATCCCTACTCCAGAGTCCCAAGCCTGGGGGCCAGCGGCGCCATCGCCGCGGTGATGGGCGCGTTTATCGTCACCTATCCGCGCGACCGCATCCGCACCTTGCTCATCATCATCATCTTTGTCACCGTCACGTACATCCCGGCGGTGATTCTCATCGGTTTCTGGTTTCTGCTTCAGGTTCTCAACTTCGGTGTCGTGGCGAAGGTACAGACCGGCGGCGTTGCCTACCTTGCCCACATCGGCGGGTTCCTGTTCGGCGCCATCACCGCTCGCTTCATCGAAAAGCCGCAGAGGATTGCCTATCCGCGCAGCCCGTATTAGGGCGCTTTAGGCAGCCCAATGAGTTCCTTCGCGGCCTGGCGGCCGAGGCGGATGCAGTCGGAGATGCCGATGCCGTCGTAGGCGTTGCCGGCGAGGCGCAGGCCATCACATTTGGCGACGCGGTCCGCGATGCGCTGCCGGCGCTGTTGATGGCCCACGGCATATTGGGCCATGGCGCGGCGCCAGCGCGTGACCTGCGCGTATTCCGGTTCGACTCCGCGAGCGAGTGCGGCTGCGGAAAGAATCTCGCCGAGTTCTCGCCGCACTGTCGTCACCAGCGATTCGTCCGGCTCCGCCAGCAGCGCTTCATTTTTCATTCCGCCGAGAAATGCGCGCAGCACGGCTTTTCCCTCCGGCGCGCGCCCCAGGAATTTGCGATGAACAAAGGTACACGCGAGAATGGCGCGGCCTTCGCTCGCCGGCACCAGAAATCCGAAGCCATTGGGCAGCGTGCCGAGTTTGGCCTCATCGTAGATCAGATTGACGGTGATCGAGGACGAGTAGGGGATTGCGGCCAGTTCGTCGCTCAGCTTCGCGTCCACGCCCCCAAGAAGCGCGCCGGCAGCCCAGGCGGGCGTGGCCACAATCACCGCGTCGTAGTTCTCCGCTTTCGCTTCGGCCTGCACGGTCCAGCCGGCTGCGTACTTCTCGACCGCGGCGATCGGCGTTGACAGCCGCACCGAAGCTGCGTCAATCCGTGCGGCGAGCACATCGACCAACTGATTCATTCCGCCTTTGAGAGTCGTGAAGACGGGCCGGGGGGCGAATGCGGGCCGGGCGCTTCCATTCGACGCGGCTCTTGCCCTGGCGCGCATCTTACGGTGTGCCGCCAACATGCCGCGCGTGAGCGAGCCGAACTCGGTCTCTATCTCCACCAGGCGGGGCAGCACGGTGCGCGCGCTCAGTTGCGCGGCGTCGCCGCCGTAGATGCCTGAAAGCAGCGGATCGGCAAGGCGATCTACGGCCTCAGAGCCAAAATGGCGCTTCACCAGCGACGCCACGGATTCGTCTTCGCGGCCTTGAGGGCGCGGCGGGTGCAGCAGCTCCAGCGCCATGCGCGCTTTGGTGAAGGGGCTGAATAGCGGGGTGAGCGCGGTGGGAATCAACTTGGTGGGCACCAGGAACATGAGGCCGTCGGGCAGCGGAACGAGGCGGTTGCGGACTACGATATAGGTCTTGCGGTCCTTATCGTTGGAGCCGAGGAGCGCTTCGCCCAATCCCAATTCTCGGCACAACTCGGCGGTTGCGGGTTTTTCGGTCAGGAAAGAATCGGGACCCAGCTCCAGCACCGCGCCATCGACAATCTGGCTCGAGAGCACTCCGCCGAGGCGCGGGCTAGCTTCGTAGAGCGTGTAGCCGACCGCGGCGCCAGCCGTGCGCGCCTTTTCGAGCTCCCAGGCAGCGGACATGCCCGCTATGCCGCCGCCGATGATCGCTATCCGCATCGCTGTTCCCATTTCATCTTAGAACCTGTCCAAAAACTTCATTTGTATGAAGGGTACGGGCTTTTAGCCCGTACATCCGAGCCTGCAAATGATAGGGCTTTAGCCCCTGAGGGAAGATTTTTCGGGAGTTTGCATTCCCTCAGCGGCTAAAGCCGGAAACCAAAATCAGCTCTTAATGTACGGGCTCAAGCCCGTACCCTTCAAAGCGCTTAGTTTTTCGACAGGCTTTTAGACTGAGCTCGAGAAGTTCTCTGACCGCGCGAATTTGTTCTTGATGCATGGTGGTACCCCAGGTCTCAAAATCGAGATCCTTCGACTCCCCGTTCGCTTCGCTCAGGGTCGCTCAAGATGACACCGTTTATGAAGCGAACCTTTGGGACAGCACACTATTCCGGGGGCGGGTAGAACGGGAGCTTTTCGTTTTTCTCGTTGGCGCGGCGAACGGTGATGTCGTCGAAGAGCAGAGCGGGAGCGAGCACCGTCTGGGGCACGCCGCCGATCTGGTTGTTGGCGAACAGGTCCTTTCCCGCGGCTACGATTCCCGAACGCAACGCGCGCAGATCGAGGTCCTCAAGACGAGCGCCGCGCACGAGGGTTCGCTTGCCGTCCGGCGTGACCTTGTAGAGCAGCCGCGGATTCATGGTTCCGGCCATGGCCGCAACAACATAAACGTTGGCCAGGCCGCGGTCCTTGGCCATCTCCAGCAGCTTCGCGTTCAGGTCGGCATCGCTCAGGCCGGTCTTGGCGGAAATCTTCAGCACGCCGATCGCCGGCTGCGCGGGGCCGAACATTCCGGCGCGGCCGTGGCCGTTCGAATGCGGGAAGTCCTTCACGGGTTCGCGGCCGATGAGATAGTTGTCCAGCTTGCCGTCGTCGACAAGTTGCACAGACTCAGCCGGCACGCCTTCCTGATCCACGGTGTATGCGCCAACCAGGCCCTTGCCGTTCATCGCATTGAGGAGCGGGTCGTCGACCACTTCCATGAAATCGGGCAGCACGCGGGCATGGTAGCTGGAACCGAAGGGGCCGGCGGTGCGGGCCTCGGTGCCGAGGTTGGGGCGCTCGGCGGCAAAGGAGCGGGCGAGCAGATCTTTGAGCGTACCGGCGGCGGCATCGGCTTCCATGAGCACCGGGCCGTGATACTCCTCTTCGACCAGCGGCGCGGCGCGGAGCTCGGAGAAGCCCTTCACGCACTCTTCGGCATGGCGGTTGAATGCTTCGGGAGTATCCATGTCGGCGAGGCTGTCGCCGGCGATCTGGTAGCTGCGGTCGAGGCTCATGCCATCGGCGGCCTGCCCGCCCACGCTGAAGGTCTGGTCGTAACGGAGTTGCGAGGTGCGCGTGATGGTGCCTTCGCTGTTGACGAGATAGCTTGTCGTCGCCATCACGCCGAAGCCGGCGTTGGAGTATTCGACGCCGGCCACGGCGGCCTTGAGCGAGGCGTCGGTTAGAAACAGTCCGCTGGCGTTCGAGACCATTCGCTCCCAGGCATCGGCCTCAACTTTGAGCGTCTTCGGTTCTTCGAGCACGATCACCGGCTGCTCGTGGGAGAGATCGTCGGCTTGAGGCGGGGTTTGCACCTGCTTGAGCGCGGCCTGCTTTTGCGCGTAGGCGGCCAGCGCGCCCTTGTATGCGTTGTCGGTTGCCATCCACAGCGCGGAACGCAGGGCGATGGGATCGTTGTCGAGCACTTCGAGCTCGGTGGCGCTGTCGCCGCGGCCGGAGCTGTCGGTTTTGTAGTCGCCCACGTGGACGGTGACCCGCGCAGCGCGGCGGCGAAAGCGCGCCGAGCCCAGTGAAGCGCCAAACTCGCCTCGCGCATGGAAGCCTTCGACGTCGTCGATGCGGTATTCGATGAAGAAGGGCTTCTCGAATCCTTCGAGGTGCAGTTGCGACATGCTGCGATCGAGTTCATCGAGCATGGCGCGCAGCACGGGATCTTTTTCAGCGTCGGCGCGGGTGGGCTGCGCGGCAGCTGGCGCTGTTGCAGGCGAAGTTGCATTCACGCCGGCCGATGCAGGCGTAGATGCCGCAGCGAAAACTTGAGCCGCTGCGATGGCCAATCCGGCGATCAAGAGAAGATGAATGTCAAGCTTGCTCCGGCGGAGGGCATTGTGGGAGCGAGAAGGTCTGCGGACCGTTGGATCGCCTACCTCTCCTCCTAGAGGGTTGAGCAGGACGCCGGGGTGAAGGCCCGGGCCTAAAGGCCCTCGCATCAATCCGCGGTATTCAGGGGCCTGAAGGCCCCTGCTCCCTCCGAACAAAGCGCAGAACAAAGCCGGATCCGACGGGTCTGGAGAAATGCCGGAGCTGAATTGATATTCATCTAGGAGGAATGGGCGCATGGGATTCACCTGGTCGCGCCCTTCACTATTGGAGCGGAGGGCGTAATCGCGGCCGGCGCGCCGGGGATGGGCAGGATCGGCGGCCGCGCAGTTCCCTGCTCCACGCGTTGCGTCTCCAGTTCGCTCAGCAGCATGGCAGGCGCAACCGCGCTCACCGGGATCGTGCCCGACTCCGCGCCGCACTCGCCGTTAAAGACTTCGCTTTTGTCGCCGGTGACCAGGATGCGCTTCATCGCGGCGAGCGGCGTGCCCACGATGCTGACGCCGCGCACCAGTTCGTCGGGCCGGCCGTCCACGTAGACGCGCCAGACCACAAGAGGCACGACGGAGAATGCCTGCGGCGAGCTGCGCGTGGTGACGGCAAAGCCCGAAGAAATGTCTTCGAAATAGAGCCCGTAGGGTTTGCCTTGCTTCTTTGCCTCTTCGATCAACTGCTTGCGCAGCTCGGCTTCGGGAACCTTGTTCGTCGAGGTCACAATCAGATTGCCCTGGCGGCCGGTGGGCATCAGCCCGGTCTGCGCGCGACCGTGGCCGTTCGACGAGCTGAAGCTGGCGATGGGCAGGCGCGACATGAGGAATGTCTTGAGCACGCCGTCTTCGATCAGGTCGACGCGACGCGCCTTCTGGCCCTCGTCGTCGTACTCATAGCTGCCGCTCAGCCAGGTGTTGCCGAACTTTGTCTCAGTCGGGTCATCGGCGACGGAAAGAAACTTCGGCAAGACTTCCTTGTCGATATCTTTGGTGAACGTCTGGCCCTCTTCATCGCCGCGCTGGCGCTGGCCTTCGAGGCGATGGCCCAGCACTTCGTGGAAGAACACCGCCGCGGCGCGGCCGGAGAGGATTGCAGGGCCGTTGAACGGCTCCGTTACCGACGCCTTGCGCAGCGCTTCGAGACTCTGGCCCAGCTCACGCATGGCCGCGTCGAGCTCAGCCTGCGCCGGAAGGCCGTCGATCGTCTCGGCTTCGAACGTCCGCGCGCGGAACAAATCCATGCCGTCCTCGGCGCGGGTCACCGCAAACACAACCAGCCGCGCGTTCTGGTGGGGGGTGACCACTCGCGAACCTTCAGACGAGACGAAGTAGTCGGTTTCGTTCTGCACGGTAAGCATTACCAGGTTCTGGTACACATCGGGATAGTTACGGAAGATTTTCGAGAGATCGCGCACGCGCTGCTCCCAGGCCGCGCGGTCTACCACGATTGCCGGGGCCGGTTTGCCCAGGGAAACCTGCGGCGCTTCCTGGCTGAAGTCGGGCGAAGTGTCTTCCTCTTTGGCGCGAACCTGCGCCTCGGTCTTCACGCGCAGGTAATTGTCGAGCGCGGCGCTGTAGCCCGCGTTGGTGCCCAGCCAGAGAGCGCGCTTGATGGCCTCGGCACCGTCGCCCAGCGGCAGCGGGAAGCTGCGCACGCCGGAGTTGCGATGGCTGCCGTGGGTGTTGTCGAGCTGGGGATCGCCAAGGCGGATCTGCACGTCGGCCACGCGCTCGCGGCCGGAGGAGCTATCGGCCAGCGCGCCGTACTCGGCGCGAATGGCCACCGCGCTCGCGTCGCTGACCGAGTAACTCATGAAATAGGGCGGAAGCGGATTGTCGCCGCCCGCTGCGGCGCTTTTGCCCAGCGAATTGAAAGCCCGGTTCAGCTCACTGGTCAGAGTGTCCAGCAAAATGCCGGCCGGCTGCTGCGCATGTAACTCCGCCGGCGGAGCGAGAGCGAGGGCGAGAAAGAGAACCGGGGCCCGGAGTGCGAGGCCGGTTGCCGCCCGCGAGGCGGTGCGCCCGACGGCGGCGAAAGATTGAGAAGACATAAGGCCGGAAAACTCTGTGATAACGTTGGACAATTCAAATTGTCTCAGAGTTAGCGCAGTCCAGGGAAATGACCGTGACCCATTCGTACCGTTTGTTTGCCTTGTTCGGTTCCGTGCTGTTGCTTGCGGCAGCTTTTGCCCTGGTTCCGCGCCGGGGCGCAGCTCAGGCC
>JBAUBR010000345.1:0-1915 GCA_049676965.1 Occallatibacter sp. | reverse complement strand
GCAGCAGCGTGGGCCACTCGCGCGTGCGGCGCGCCAGGGCGAGAATGTACCCGTACAATTCCGGCTCGATGCGAATGGCGCGCACCTCGGCCCGCGCCTCGCTCAGCAGTCCCTCCGCAATCGGCGTAATGGCCGCGTCTTCCAGCAGTCCCGCGCCCGAGCCCGCGTGGTGCCGCTCCAGGATCTGCAGCTCATCCTGCTCCGCGGGATACGCCATGCGAATCTTCAACAAAAATCGGTCCAACTGCGCCTCCGGCAGTGGATAGGTGCCTTCGAAGTCCACCGGGTTTTGCGTAGCGAACACCGTGAACCACGCGGGCAGCGGCCGCCGCGTGCCGTCGCTCGTCACCTGCCGCTCCTCCATGCATTCGAGCAGCGCGGCCTGGGTGCGCGGAGGCATGCGGTTGATCTCGTCGACCAGCAGCAAGTCGGTGAACACGGGCCCGGAGTGAAACGTGAACGAATCCGTTCCCGGGCGCAGAATGGTGGTGCCCAGAATGTCGGCCGGCATGAGGTCCGGTGTGGCCTGCACGCGCTGGAAGCCGAGGCCCAGCAGCTTGCCCAGCGACTTCACCATGAGCGTTTTGGCGATGCCTGGCACGCCTTCGAGCAGCGCGTGGCCCTGGCACAGGATGGCGATCAGCACCTCCTCGATCGCCTCCCGCTGGCCGGAGATCACGCGCCCCAGCTCGCCGCGCGCATGCGCAATCAGCTCGCCGGTGGCGCGCAGGGCTTGCGGCTGGTCTGCGGCGCTAGCGACGGTCGCGGTGCTCTCCTGCTGTGCGTCGAAGGCTCCGTTCTGTCTCGGTTCCTCGCTCATGAAGCCCTCTCCGATGGATTGACTTGAATCGCCTGCTGGCGCTGCCCGCCGGACTTGGCCAGTGCGGCAAGCTCGTCCTGGTAGCGATGAAGCGTCTGTACCAGCTTAAGCGCCTGGCGCGGGTTTACGCTCTCACCCCACGCCGCTTCTTCGCACGCCGCCAGGTCGGCCTCGAGCGCCGGGTCAAGGCCCGCAAAACGCCGCCGCATCGTCGCCGCCAGCTCTATGGCGCTCAACTTCTGAATGCGCAGCCCGCAAACGCGCAAACTGAATCGCCGGAACCGCTCCCACGCCACCGCAACCGCAGCCGATGCCGCGCCGGCGTTGCGATAGAGCGAACCCAGAGCTTCGAGGAATTCGATGGGCGTGGCGCGCGGCGGGCTGGGCAGATCGCGCACCGGGCCGCTGCGCCGGCTGAAGCTGAAAACCACCAGCAGCCCCACGCCGGCCAGTCCAATATAGAGTGAGTTGAGCGCCGCGCCGCCGGCAAACTTCCAAGGCGACTGCACTTCTCCGTGCAGCGACTCATCCCAATAGAATTTGTGCCCCTCGCGGCTACCCAGCGAATTCAAAAACAGATCGAGGTTGTGCCCGCGCGCGATCGATCGATTCTCGAGCGGCGTCGAGCTCGCCCACCACACCACGTGGCCCTTCTTCCATTCGTACTCCACTACGGCGGGCTGTCCCGCGCAGCTATATTGCACGCGAAACATCGGATTGCCCACCATCCATCCCGCCTCCGGCAGCATCCACACTTCGCCCGAACCTGCGAGCGGATCAAGCCCCTCGGCGTCGAGCTTGCACGCCGCAAAGGTCAGCTCCTCCGAGGCCATGCTGGCGCCCGCAGGCACGATGAGACCGCCCCAGAAGCCCGTCGCCAGCACCCGGCCGCCGCGCTCCACAATCTCGCGCACCGCGTCCATATCGGAGCTTTCGCGCGAAAACGGCTGGGCAAAAATGACCACCGTGTCGGGTCCGGCCGTGGCTGCCAGTTCGCTCAGCGACCGCTCCCAACGCTCCACCGGGTAGCCGGCGCGCAGCAGCATCTCGTAGGCCGCGCGCGCGCCGTGCCGCCCCGAGAGATACGTCGAGGGC
>JBAUBR010000344.1:0-33308 GCA_049676965.1 Occallatibacter sp. | reverse complement strand
CATACGGGCTCTCCTTGCGCGGCGCCGAAAAGCGTGGGAGCCGCCGCGCGAAACCCCTCGCAGCATACGGAAGCCGGTGGCGCGGGGTCAAGGCGGGCAAGGCGTTGAGTGAAGGTGGCGTATGAAGGGTACGGGCCCGTACGATGAAGCGGTTATATCGAGCGGGGCTTCAGCCCTGGAGGGCTGTTTTCTGTTGGTGGAACGGCATCTTCGCGTTGTGCGCTAGCATTTTTTTCGCAGGTACTCGAATGCGACATAGCCGATCAGGGCTGAGATCAATGCGATCGCGAAGTTTTTTCCAGTGACGATATCGTTCAGCGCAACCACGAGGGTCTTCCCATGTCCGCGCGAAACCGTGTACTCGCCCATCAGCAGGTTCGAATAGAACAGGAAGATGATGAACGCGATCTCGATCACGGCCCGCAGGACCGGAGTGCTTCTACGTTCGTCGCGGCGGTCGCGTTCCATGGAGAATCAATCGTACCAAGACCGATTGGATGGGCTTCAGCTTCGGATCCACGGATTGGCATGAACCGGCCATGTTCACCGCTGCCAGATCACCCTACCCGACCGCACCACGGCGTGCACGCGCGAAAAGTTCGTAAGGCCGGCGGCGGGGTCGGCATCGAGAATGGTCAGGTCGGCCAGCTTGCCCGCGGTCACAGTCCCCTTCACTGCGGAGACGCCCAGCTTCGCCGCCGGATTGGTCGTCAGCATGGCCAGTACGTCCATTGCGTTCAAGCCGGACTTTCCCAGCGCCTCAAACTCGCCTTCGGTGGAATAGTCGGTCATGTAACCGACATCCGTGCCGAAGATGAGCGTTCCGCCCAGGTCGTGGAACTCATGCACTTCGGCGTAGATCGGATCCAAGTAATGGGGGTCTGTCGTGACTGTGGTCGCAAACATCTTCAGCGTCGGCGTCATGGCCATGTTGTTGTGGACCATGGTGGCGAACAAGCCCTTCTCGATTCCCCTGGTATCGTCGGGGGCGTGCGCCAGCACGTCCACGCCGCTGTCGATAGCCACGCGCGTTCCCGCCAGATTGGACGGGTGCGCGAACACCAGCTTCCCGTTCAGGTGCGCCGTTTCCACAGCCGCCTTGGCAACCGCCAGCGGCATGGGCAGCACTCGCCCCCGCGCCACCCACGAACCGGTGAAGAGCTTGATCACGTCGGAGCCGGCGGCGAGGTTGCGGCGCACGTCGTTTCGCGCCTCATCGGGCGTCTCCGGCTGCAGCATCAGGGCGCGAACCCACGCGGGGGTGGTGTCATGCAGATAGTAAGGAACCCCGTGCGGCGGATAAAGCGGTGGACCCGATGTGTAGATGAACGGCCCGTTCAATTCGGTCGATTCAACGCGCCGGCGGATCGCCAGCGTGTCGGCCGGATTCGAGCCGACATCGACGACGGTCGTGAAACCGCGGCTCAGAAACATGTCGGCAAGCTGCGCGTTCAGCGTGGCGGCCGATTTGAACTCCGCGCCGGACCACTTGGGCTGGGTGAAGTGCACGTGCGCGTTCCAGAAGCCGGCGGTTACCACGCAATGGTCGCACGGAATCTGCGTTGTACCGGGCGGGATTTCGATCTGCGGGCCGACCGCGGCGATCAGGCCGTCGCGAATGAGGATGGAGCCATCGTCAATGGGTGGCTCGGTGGGCGAAACGTAGATGCGCGCATGCTCAATGGCCAGCGTGCCCTCGGCGAGCCGCAGCGGCGGATGAGCGACGCGGCGAGGATAAAACTCGAAGATCCAGACAACCGCGCAAAAAACCGCAAGCAATATGACCAGAGCGCTCAAGATGCGAAATACCCAGCGGCGCATCACTTTCCCCCCATGCGAAACGATACGCGATTGAGCCGCAGCCGGTTCGCCCGCCAGGGAAAGGCCGGCATGGGGCGCTTTCTTATTCACGGCAAGCGCTGGCGTCTATCCCATTCAATGATTCTGTTTCGACTTTGACCGGACCGCACGATCTTTAAGTAACTTTGCGTCCTGCTTTCCCCGGCTTAACTCCCTAACTTCAAATTCTGGTTCCGAATCGTCTGGGTTTTCCTTTCTATTCACCATCCGGCGCCTGCGCAGGTGCGAGTACAACCTGAGAACCGCACCGTGTGTCAAACGTTGAGGAAAGTAATCAGCCAGATCTTATCTTCATTGATTAAAGGAGGCACTTTCTGATGTTCCTCAGGGCCAAACTCGTGGTGTGCCTGGCTGCAGCCTTCCCGGCGGCAGCGGCGTTCGCTCAATCCTCATCGATAAAGGCTGATGCCAATTCAGATGCAAGTGCGCAGACAGGAAGCCGCGGATCGACCGTTGCCTATGTCTACGTCTCCAACAATCCGAAGAACAGCAGCACCAACGAGATCGTGGCTTATGCCGCAGCCCCGAATGGCAGACTGACGCCGGTATCCGGCTCACCCTTCGAAGAAGATGTTACGAGCATGGCCGTAACCGGGAGCTACCTTTTCGCTGCCGGCCGGCAAGCGCCAGAGATCGATGCCTATAGGATCGAACCCGACGGGTCGCTTCACTTTTCGGCTGCAACCGATTACACGAAATACAATCCTGACGATGCCGGATTCGCCGGGCCGGTCTTTCTCGATCACACCGGCGCGACGTTATATGTGATGGAATACGAGACCTACAACGACAACAATATCTATTCGTCCTTTGCGATCGATAAGTCGAACGGAAGCTTGAAGTATCTCGGCTTCGCCAATGAAGGCGCTCCTTCTTTCGCGGCGGCTTATCTTGAGCCCTCGTTCATTGGTAACAATGTCTATGCGTATACGGCGACAAATTCCGACTGTATGTATTTCGGAATTTACGGCCTGAAGCGGGAAAGCAACGGATTGCTGAGCAACATCGACCTTGAGCCGTCCACGGAGATGACGCCCGCCCCTCCGTCGCAGGATCGCGCCTATTGTCCTCAGCAGGCAGCCGCCGACCCGACAAACCATGTGGCGATTACCCTGCAGCCTGCAAACCCGCCCGGCGGTATGGACGGCCTTCCGCAACTCGCTTCTTTCACGGCGGACGAAGACGGAAGACTGACCTCGACCAACTCCAGCAACGACATGCCGAGAACTGAAGTTACCTTTGCGAACGACCTGAAGATGTCGCCGTCAGGCAAGTTACTGGCTGTTGGAGGAACGGGAGGATTGCAGGTCTTTCACTTCAACGGCGCCAAGCCGATCACGCGCTATACCGGCCTGCTCACCAAAGACACGATAAGTCAAATGTTCTGGGATACCGACAACCACCTTTATGCCATCAGCCAGGCTTCGGGTAAGTTGTTTGTGTTCACGATAACTCCGGAAGGTCACAGCCAGGCGCCGGAATCGCCCCACGCGATCGGCAACCCGCAAAACATCATCGTTCGCTCGCGGCAGTTACGCTGACATTAAAGTGTACGCGACTGCATCCCGATTGAAGAGCCGTCCGCCGGGGCGGCTTTTCTGTCGATCCTGCATTGACAGTGCAGGGCATCTCGTTTGGTACACTCCGAATCCGGAGGCATTTCCATGTTGGCCATTGCCAAGCCTGCGCCGCTCACCGGCCTTTCCGAAGAGGAATCGCTCTTTTATGCAACCGTGCGCAGGTTTGCGGAGGAAACCATTGCGCCCCTGGTTCGAACCATGGACGAGGAGCAGCAATTCGCCGCCGGCCTTGTTGACCGGCTTTTCTCACTGGGGCTGATGGGCATCGAGATTCCCGAGTCGCTGGGCGGCGCCGGCGGCACGTTTTTCGACGCGGTGCTGGCCATCGAAGCGCTTTCCACGGTCGATCCCTCCGTAGCGGTGCTCGTCGACGTGCACAATACCCTCTGCATCAACGCGATCCGCCGCTGGGCGACGCCAGCGCAGCAGGATCGCTGGCTGCGGTCGCTCGCCGCCGGCACGGTGGGCGCCTATGCATTGAGCGAAGCCGGCTCGGGCTCCGACGCGTTCTCGTTGCAGACGAGAGCTGAAGCCGTCCAACTCGATTCCGGGTCTGGTTTTCGGCTCAACGGCCGCAAGCTGTGGATCTCGAATGCGCGGGAAGCGGGACTATTCATCGTATTTGCCACGCTCGATGCTTCCGCTGGCTATCGCGGAATTACCGCCTTCCTGGTGGAGAAGGGAACTCCGGGGTTTGCCGTGGGTCGCAAGGAGGACAAGCTGGGTATCCGCGCCAGCAGCACCTGCGAGCTGGTCTTCGATCACTGCGAGATTCCGCAAGAGAATTTGCTCGGCGAACCCGGCAAAGGATACAAGATCGCGATCGAGACCCTCAACGAGGGCCGCATCGGCATTGGCGCGCAAATGCTCGGCCTGGCCGAGGGTGCATGGGGCCACGCAGCCCGCTATGCGCGGGAGCGGCGCCAGTTCGGAAAGGCGATCGCGGAGTTTCAGGCCGTGCAGTTCACGCTGGCGCAGATGGCCACTGAAATCGAGGCTACCAAACTGATGGTGTACAACGCAGCGCGGCTGAAGGATGCGGGCGAGCCCTATGTGCGCGAGGCGGCCATGGCCAAGTTGTTTGCCTCGCAAGTAGCCGAACGGACGGCGAGCTTGTCAGTGGAGATCTTCGGCGCCAACGGTTTTGTCCGCGATTACCCGGCGGAGAAGTATTATCGCGACGCCAAGATCGGCAAGATCTACGAGGGCACCTCGAATATGCAGCTGGCGACCATTGCCAAGCAGGTGCTGGGGGACCGGTAACCTGTGCGCAGGCATGCTTCAGGCGACAAGCAGGGCAATCGCATGAATAGGATGTAGCTAATCAAACGGGAGTTCCCCCGGCTCTGCCGGGGAGGCGGTAGCAGTTTGACACTTGCGGGAGTCCATCCAAGAAACTCCGAGAGGTGAGCCGCCAAGCACACCTTAAGGAGAACCCCGGATGGACGAATATGAGAGCTTAAACCACTCGAAGTAGGAGTGCAAGTACCATGTTGTTTTCATACCCAAATGCCGACGCAAAGTGTTGTATGGAAACCTGCGCCGGCATTTGGGCTAGGTGTTCCGAAAGCTGGCCGAGCAGAAAGAATGTCGCATTGAGGAAGGGCATCTTCTGGCTGACCATGTATACATGATGATCTCGATTCCGCCCATGTATCCCGTGTCGCCGGTGGCGGGATTCATCAAGGGTAAGAGCGCGATTCACCTAGCACGCGTGTATGGGGAGCCGAAGCAGAATTACGCTGGGCAGAGCTTCTGGGCGGAATCATCGTTTCCACATAGATTGGACGAAGCATATTGAAATGGACTAGCATTCCTCGCGTCAGGTTGCGCGCACAGTTTGGTCCGGAAAACGGGTGAATGGCGCACAGAGCAGATATCGTTGGGTCAAAGGTTTACCCGGCGCTCCATTGCCCCGGATCCCGGTTTTTCCCTGGACACAACTGCAAATAGCGGGGGCCAAGTCATGTTTCGGCTCGATGCAGACAAGAAAGTTCATTTCTGCGACGGCGTTACGCGCCGCGACTTCCTTCATGCGGGATCCCTGGCGTTTCTGGGCCTATCCATGCCGCAATTTTTGCGGCTCAAGGCAGCAGGCGCCGTGAGCCCTGACAAGGACATCAGCTGTATCCAGCTGATGCTCGTGGGCGGCCCCAGCCAGTTGGATACATGGGACATGAAGCCCGATGCGCCGGCTTCCATTCGTGGCCCGTTCAAGCCCATCAAGACCAACGTTCCGGGCATCGAGATCTCGGAGATCTTTCCGCGTATGGCGAAGCATGCGGACAAGTTCGCATTGCTTCGCTCCATGTATCACACGGCCGCTGCCGTGCACGACACGGGCTGCCAGATGATGCAAACCGGCAGGCTCTTTCAAGGAGGCTTGGAATCGCCGAATTTTGGCTCGGTGGTGCGGTTTGAAAAGGGCGCCCGGGGAGATATGCCTCCCAATGTCCTGCTCCCGTACATGATCGGCCAGTTGGGCGGCAACCTTCCACATGGGGATACTGCGGGATTTCTTGGCAAGGCCTTCGATCCTTTTGTGCTGAATGCGGATCCCTCGGATCCGAACTTCAAGGTGCCCGATTTGCTGCCGCCAGACTACATCTCGGCCGTGCGCGTGGATCGGCGTCGCGACTGGCGGCAGGTGGTAGACCAATCTGTCCAGTATTTCGAGGAAACCAACCAGGACTCGAAGCTGATGGACGCGACGTTCAACCAGGCGTACACCTTGATGACCTCGGCCAAGGCGCGGGAAGCGTTCGAGTTGACGCAGGAACCTGAGGACGTAAGAAAACGCTACGGCATGAACCGCTTCGGGCAGGGGTGCCTCTTGGCGCGAAGGCTGGTGGAGCGGGGCGTTCGTTTTGTGACGCTGAACATGTTCGAGACCGTTTTCAATGACATCACCTGGGATATCCATGGATCGGCGCCCTTCAGCCCTATCAGCTGCTATAACGATCTGGTTGGGCCCATGTTTGACAACGCCTATAGTTCGCTGCTGGAGGATTTGAGCAATCAGGGCCTGCTGGATACGACGCTGGTCCTGGCGACCGGCGAATTCGGACGCACGCCGCGCATCAATCCGGCCGGCGGACGCGACCACTGGCCGCAGTGCTGGACGGTTGTGCTGGCAGGTGGAGGCATCAAAGGTGGCCAGGTTGTAGGAGCGTCCGATGCCATTGGCGCCGCGCCGCAGGATCGGCCCGCGATGCCGGCACACCTCGCGGCCACCGTTTATAAGTGCCTGGGCATACCGGTCGACACGGAATTGAAGACACCGCAGGGCCGAGTGGTCAGGCTTGTGGACCACGGCTTTGACCCGATCGATGAATTGCTTGTTTGAAGCTGTATGTAACTGTTTGAGCCGCGGGGTAGCGATGAAGATTCGCAAATTTTTGCGGGTTGCCGGGCTGGCGGTCCCATGCGGGATGCTCTGCGCCGCAGGCGGACAAGCGCCGTCAACCCCGGCGACCGCAACGCACAACGATGCCCCCTATCACGCCGCGGGGTTCGTGAAGCCGCCGGCCGATGGCCAGCCGTCCGCTCACAAGCCGGCGAATGCGCAGCTGACCTCACTGGCTGCGCTCACCAAGATCGCGATTCTTCCCTCTGTCGCTTCTATGACGGGAAACCATTCCAGCCAGCGGTTGCTTGTCGAGGGTACGTTTGTCGACGGTCATCAGGAAGATCTGACTTCGCGAGCGACCCTGGCTCTTTCAAATCGCACTGTCGCACTTCTCGATGACAACCATTTGCTGTGGCCTGTCGGCGACGGGAAAGCGACGATTACGGCGACGTTGCGGGGTCATCAGTCTACGGCGCCGCTAACCGTCAGCGAATACACGACCGCAACCACCTGGAGTTTTCGCAACGATGTGTTGCCGGTGATGACGAAAGTTGGCTGCAATTCCGGCCCCTGCCATGGCGCAGCCGCGGGAAAGAACGGGTTCAAGCTCTCGTTGCGCGGCTACGATCCGGTCACCGACTACTACACACTGACACACCAGGCGTTGGGACGAAGGACCAATCGGATCGAGCCGGTGCGAAGCCTCATTCTGCTGAAGCCTACGGCGACCATTCCACATGGCGGCGGTAGACGGTTCGGCACCGATTCGACCGAGTACAAGGTGATCTCGGGCTGGATTGCGCAAGGCATGCCGGCGCCGGAGGAATCCGACGCGCGCGTAAAAGAGATCCAGGTCCTTCCCCAGGAAGCATCGCTCACGCCGGGAGCGGAACAGCAACTGATCGTGATGGCCGTCTTCTCAGACGGGCACACCGCCGACGTCACGCATTGGGCAAAGTTCGACAGCGGCGATGAAGGCGTGGCGACAGTCGACAACGAGGGCCACGTGACGATGCACGGATACGGGGAAGCCCCGGTGACCGTCTGGTACCAGAGCCATGTGACATTCTCGCGGCTTCGCATTCCTTTCCCGAGCAAGCTGCCCGACTCGATCTTCACCCAGGCAGCGCGTCACGACTACATCGACGATCTGGTCTTGAATCACCTGCGCGTCCTGCATATCCCGCCGTCGCCGCAGGCCGGCGACAGCGAATTCATGCGCCGCGCCTATCTGGATGCGGCGGGAATTCTTCCTACAACTACGGAAGTCGAGTCGTTCTTGCAGGATTCGTCCAAGGAGAAGCGCAACCACCTGATCGACAGCCTGCTCCAGCGGCCCGAGTTTGTCGATTACTGGGCCTACAAATGGTCGGATTTGCTGCTGGTGTCAAGCAACCACCTGTCGAACGAGGAAATGTGGAGCTATTACCGGTGGATTCACGAGAGTGTGGCCAGCGACAAGCCATGGAATGAATTTGCCACCGAGATCGTAACCGCCAACGGCAACACCCTCAAGAATGGAGCGGCGAACTACTGGGTGATTCACCGGGATCCTCTGGATATCTCGGAGAACATGGCCCAGGCCTTCATGGGCATCAATATCAGTTGCGCCCATTGCCACAACCATCCCCTCGCGAAGTGGACGCAGAAAGACTATTACGGGATGGCCAATCTCTTTGCGAGAGTCCGGCTCAAGACGTTCTCTGATTCCGGATCCCGGCCCGGGGTCGGTCCCATCTTCAATAACGTGACGGTCTACTCCGCGCCAACCGGCGAATTCATGGATGACCGTCTCATGATCCCCTTGCCTCCCAAGCCCCTTGACGCGGTGGCGCTTTCAAGCAGCGTTCCCGGCGACACGCGCGTTTACTTTGCCAAGTGGCTGACATCGGATGAGAATCCGTTCTTTGCGCGTAACATCGTCAATCGCGTCTGGCGCAATTTCATGGGACGCGGATTGATCGAGCCCGTGGACGATCTCCGCGACACGAACCCCGCAACCAACCAGGAATTGCTGAACGCGCTGGTGAAAGATTTTGTCGCACACCACTACGACGTCGATTATCTGATCCGCACCATCATGCAGTCGGCCACCTATCAAACTTCTTCGAGACCTTTGAAAGAGAATGCCGACGACGACAAGTACGGCTCTCATTACCTGATTCGACGGCTGCCGGCTGAGGTGCTTCTCGACGGCTATTCGCAGATCACCCAGGTGCCGGAGAAATTCGACGGCTATCCGGCAGGCATGAGGTGTATGCAACTGCCCGACACCGCAGTCACGTCGTACTTCCTGACTGCCTTCGGCCGTCCCGAGCGGCAACAGACCCGCGAGAGCGAGCGATCATCGGTCCCTACCATTACGCAGGCGCTCCACATCATCAATGGCGAGACCTTGAACAATAAGCTGCGCGCACCGGGAAGCACGATCGATATGCTGCTGCGGCTGGGCTTCTCAGACGGGCAGATCATCGACTACCTCTACCTGGCATCGTTGAGCCGGCATCCTACCGACGCCGAGCGGACGACGTTGCTTCGCGCATTGGATTCCGCCGAGCACCAGAAGATCGCCGGCGTGGAGGACGCGCGCCGCGCCGCGCTGATCGATATGTCGTGGGCTTTGTTGACAGGCGAAGAATTCATGTTCGATCACTGAGGATCTCGTGTTCCGCGGCTTTCGCGGAGCGCTGAAGCTCAAATATGCCGAGAACTCGTTGCACAAATACTCCGGCCGACTCCCAAAGAAGCGGCCCTCAGGGGCTGAAGCCCGCCGATCATGCGGCCTTCTGCGGCACGGCTAAAGTCGTGCCCTTTCAAAGCCGGATTTATGCAACCAGTTCTGGGCTGAATGCGAGAGTTCGCGCCCGTTTCAACCTGCTTCGGCCGGATTACGCCTGCGCCCTGGGTGTGGTGGTGCTCGTGGTGGCAAGTGCTGGAGGCTCGGAGGAACCTCGCACCGTCGCCGCCTCAGCGCCGAGTTTTGCCCAGGATGTTGCACCGATTCTTGCGAAGAATTGCATCGGCTGCCACTCGAGCGGCGCACACATGGGCGGACTCGTCCTGGAGAGCTACGAGTCGTTGATGAAAGGCGGACAGCACGGGCAGGCCATTGTTGCCAACAACGCGGATGGCAGCCGGCTGGTGGAGATGATCGAGGGGAAAATCGATCCGCGGATGCCGTTCAGCAGCGCCCCGCTCCCGCCGGCTGACATCAAGATGATCCGTTCGTGGATCAATGCCGGTGCGGCCGGTCCCGGGCCGGGAACGGCATCGCCAGCGTTGTCGGGTCCGGCGATTCCTTCCATCGCTCCGCAGGTGCCTGTCGTCTCTCCGGTAGCCTCGGTGAAATTCTCGCCCGACGGCAGCATGCTGGCGGTAGGTGGATTTGAGGAGGTCCGCTTGATCGACCCAGCTTCAGGCAAGCTGATCGCCCGTCTTACCGGACACGCAGATGCCGTCCGTTCGATTGCGTTCAGTCCCGACGGCAAGATGCTGGCTGCAGCCGGAGGCCCGCCGCAACGAGATGGGGAGATCAAAATCTGGGATATCGAAACACATCAGCTGCTGAGAACGTTGAACGGCCACAAGGACTGTATCTACTCCGTCGCCTGGAGCCCCGACGGAAAACTGCTTGCTTCAGGAAGCTACGACAAGACCGTAAAGCTGTGGGACCCATCCACAGGCAAAGAGCTGCGCACACTGCAGGATCACATCGACGCTGTGTTCGCTGTCGCGTTCAGTCCGGATGGCAAACGCCTGGCATCCGCATCCCAGGACCGGACCGTGAAGATTTGGGACGTTGCAACCGGCAAGCGTCTCTACACCCTGAGCGACGCGTCCGATGGATTGACAAGCCTGGCATACTCGCCAAGCGGCGATCAAGTGGCTGCTGCGGGCTACGACAAGACGATCTATGTGTGGCAGCTGGGCGAGGAAGATGGGCATCTTCTTCATTCCCTCATTGCGGATGAAGACAGTGTCCTCTCTCTGGTTTGGTCGCACGACGGCAAGACCCTGGTTACGGCATCGTCCGACGGCTCAATTCGATTTCGCAACCCCGATCTCGATCTGAAGGGAGTTGTCGACCGGCAACCCGATTGGGTGGATGCGCTCGACGTCAGCCTGGATGGGAAATGGCTGGTTGCGGGTCGATACAACGGCTCTGTCAGTTTTTACGATTTGAAGACCTATCGGGAATCCCGTAGCGTAATGGCCTTCGATACCCTCAAACCAACCGGCAACGAAACGACACACGAGGCCGCGAGCCGATGAAATCCCTGAATCGAATTGTCGGATGCGCCGGGCTGGCATTGGCACTGGCGCTGCCTGCGCTTGCATCTGAGCCAATCATTCCTCCGACGGTCTCAATCATCTCGCCTGCCGGCATGCAGCGCGGAACCACGATGACCTTCTCGGTTGAGGGGCGGAACCTTGCCGACGCGACGGAAGTGCTCTTTGATGCGCCCGGCCTCACTGGAAAGCTGACAGAGATTGTTGACGTGCCCGAGAAGATCACCGGACCAAGAGCTGGACAGGACCTCGGGGCACAGGTTCCGCTGGGCAAAAAGCAAAGCGCCAGGATTGAGATTACGGCGGCGAAAGATGTTCCGCCCGGCATCCATCGTTTCCGCGTGAAGACTCCTCTCGGGACGTCGAACACGATCTCGATTGCGGTGGGAAGCTTGCCGGAAGTGTTGAAGCGTGAGAAATCGTCGATGGACTCCGGAGCTCCGCCGCAACCCGTCGATCTGCCGGCAACGCTGGTTGGATCAATCGGCGCTCCGGGAGACAAGGACGAATACCAGTTTGATGGGAAGTCCGGCGAAGACATTGTCTTCCGCGTGCAAGCCTCTGAGATCGGATCGAAGCTTGTATCGATGCTGGTTCTGAAGGATAGCGACGAGCACGAGCTGGCATCGGCCGGACAAAACACGAATCGCCCCGACGCAGAGTTGATTTACCACCTGGAGAAGGCCGGGAAATACTCAATTTCCATCGGCGATCGGGACAACGAAGGCGGCAAAGGATATTTCTATCGTCTGGATGCGGGCCAGTTGCCGTATATCAGGAGCGTCTTTCCGCTGGGTGTGCGCGCCGGGTCGTCGTCGCAAGTCTCGGTTAGCGGTGTGAACCTGGATGGGATCGCCGATGCGTCCGTGCAGGCGCCGGCAACGGCCGAGGGATGGACCACCATCTCGCTCGATACGGTCGGCGCCGTTCATCCATCGAATGACGTTAAGTTGGCAGTCGGAGACGCGCCGGAAGTTGCGGAACGGGAACCCAACGATTCTCCGGAGCAGGCGCAAACAGTCACGCTTCCGGTGACCATCAATGGCCACATCGCAGGTGGAGCTGACCGCGGGAAAGGCCCCGATGAGGACTATTTCCGGTTCACCGCCAAGAAAGGTCAAAGGCTCAGCATCGACGTGGCCGCGGCGCGCCTGGGCTCTCCTCTCGATTCGGTCATTGAGATCCTGGATGCAAAAGGGAATGCTATTCCGCGCGCGACGGTGCGCTGCCTGAACGAGACGACAACGACGCTCGCCGATCGCGACTCCCGAACGCGAGGCATCCGGCTGGTGTCGACCTCGGGATTGAGCGAGGGCGATTATCTGATGGTCGGCGATGAACTCGATCGCATCGATTTCATTCCTGATCAGCCCGATGCCGACACCATTCTGAAGGGCATGGGCGGCTTGCGCATGACGTACCTGGGAACTTCGCCGGATGTTCACGCCGTAAATACTCCGGTGTATAAGGCACAGATTTTGCCGCCGGATGCGGAATTTCCGTCCAACGGATTGCCTGTCTTCCATCTCACCTGGCGCAATGATGACGGCGGTCCGGGATACGGTTCGGATTCGAAGCTGGATTTCGTTGTGCCTGCGGATGGCGATTACTTCGTCCATGTGAAGGATGTTCGCGGCATGGAGGGAACGGACTTTGCCTACCGGCTCAGCATGCGTGAGGAAACGCCGGACTTTCGCTTGAGCACGGAGCCGGCAAATCCCAATATTCCCCGCGGAGGCACGACGGCTGTCACAGTTGCCGTGGACTCGATTCGAGGTTTCGATGGCCCCATTGACATCGAGGTCAAGGGATTGCCGCGTGGCGTGTCAGCTAGCAGCGCAAAGATCCTGCCCGGACAGATTTCCACCACGGTTGTTCTCGCGGCTGCGGCCGATGCCGACGCGAATGTGCATCCGGTGGCGATCCAGTTTGTCGGCCATGCGACGGTGGATGGCCGCGAGCTCACGCGAACGGCCAATCGTGAGAATGACAAAGACGAGCCTCTGCAACTGGCGTCGATTACGCCGGCTCCCGACGTGACGGTCGCGGCGGCGGAAAAAGAAGTTGCGCTCGAACCGGGAAAGGAAGTCACCGTGACCTTGAACATCGAACGGCACAACGGATTCACGGGTCGCGTACCCTGCGAGATTCAGAACCTGCCGCCCGGCGTTCAGGTGGTAAACGTTGGACTGAATGGTGTGCTGGTCACTGAAGCGCAGACAAGTCGAACATTCAAGTTGCGTGCGGAGGATTGGGCGCGGCCTATCGATCAACCGATCTATATCGTCGCTGTTGTGGAATCGAACTCTTCGACAAGCCACCCCTCCGCGCCACTTCTGTTGAGAGTAGCTCCAAACAAGCAGACGGCAAGCGAAGAACAGTCGGGTGCTGTTCCTAAGCCCATAAACAGCGTGACAGCTCCCAACCAGTAGCCTGGGATATTTCGCGCCGCGCGGCGATTCATCTGTACTTGTCCCACGCCAAAGCTCTGAACTGCCGCACAATCAGGTAGTTGGAGAAGTCGTGCCGGCTGCGCTGCTCGGATGCGAAGATGGAGTATGTTACGTCTGTTGATGCTCCCCTTGGCGATGGCAAATGGGCTCCTTCGCTCCCGCCGCGATCTTCTCCTCGAAAACCTCGCATTGCGGCAGCAGCTCGCACGTTGACGCTGAGGCATTCTCGGCATCGCCTCGCCGGGTCGGATGGGGTCTTCTGGGTTTTGCTGCGGCGATTTTGGACCGGATGGAAAGGTGCACTTGTTTACGTGCGGCCAGAGACGGTCATCCGTTGGCATCGCACCGGCTTTAAGGTGTACTGGAAATGGCTCTCACGGAAACATGCCGTTGTAGGAAGGAAGCCCACGAGCCAAGAACTGCGGGAACCGATCTTTCGCATGGTGGCCGAGAATCGCACTTGGAGTGCACCCCGGATTCATGGCGAGTTAAAGGTGCTGGGATTTGATATCTACGAACGGACGGTTCTGCGATCAGAAGTCGCTCAGGATTGAGTTTTGGCGAGGGACAACCTCCGAGATTCGCCTGTACATCAGCAGCATGGCTGCCGATGCCCAACCCATCGCAGACGCGATTCGCTCTCACTGGCCGGTGGAAAACCGCCTGCACTGGGTCATGGATGTGACGTTCAACGATGACCAGATGCGTGCCCGCACCCACCATGCCGCCCACAACCTGGCTGTCCTCAAGCACATCACCCTGAATCTCATCCGCCTCGATCCGGTCAAACGAAAAGGCGGTGTCAAAGCCAGAAGGCTCAGCGCGCCACCTCCGACAATTACCGCGCTGAACTCTTCGGACTCAATTGATGTTCATGCGATTGCCCTGAGGTGACAAGTTTCGTGAAGTTCGCGCTAGACATTCTCTGCTAAACTGGTTCAAGCGTATTTATTCAGCCTCAGTACCATCCCGGTGTCGGGAGATGCGCTGATGCAATCGAAGTTCGGGGAGTGGCTCAGCCTGGTAGAGCACCTGGTTCGGGACCAGGGGGTCGGAGGTTCAAATCCTCTCTCCCCGACCAATAAAATCAATTACTTACGTAATAACTGTTTCCATCCTTGCTTGGGATCAATAGGGGAAGGTCCCCCGCTCTCAATGAAACTCCTTGTTATTTTGCCCTCACTGCACCGGTCGTGATTCCGCCGTCGGCGAGAAGCGTTTGACCGGTGATGTAGCGGCTGGATTCGGAGGCCAGGAAAACGAGAGCGCCATCGAGGTCGTCGGGCCGGCCAGGGCGCTTCACGGGAATGCGATCGGTGATGTACTCAACCCACGCGGGGTTCTGGTAGAGCACTTCTGTCTGCTTGGTTCGAAACCAGCCCGGGGCGAGGCAGTTGACGGTGATGCCGTGCTTTCCCCAATCGTCGGCCAGGCTCATCGTGAGCTGCTTCACTCCGCCGCGGCTCGCGGTATAAGGTGCAAGGCCTGCGTAGCCGAAGACGCTGGTCACCGAACCGATATTGACGATGCGGCCATAGCCGCGCTGGATCATGCCGGGCGCGACAGCCTGGGCCACAAAGAATGTGCCGCGGAGGTTGGTGTCGAGGATGGTGTTCCAGTCGTCCCAGGAGACATCGAGCGCGGGCTTGCGGATGTTGCAGCCGGCATTATTGACGAGAATGTCGATTTTGCCGAAATGGTCCTCAACCTCGGCGATGGCCTTCTGAATGCTCGCGTGGTCGCGAACATCGAGTTCGACTTCAAATGCGCGGCGTCCCAGCGCCTGCACTTCTTCAGAAAATGCAGCTAGCGAGCTCCTGGTGCGGCTGGTCATGGCGATGTCGGCGCCGGCGCGAGCCAGGGCGCGCGCGAAGTATTGACCCAGACCCCGGCTGGTGCCGGTAACGATGGCGACGCGGCCGGAAAGATCGAAGAGAGAATCGCTCATCTGTAGTTCCTCATGGTTGCAAAACGACTTTCAGCAGGCCCGGTTCTTTGCGATAGAGGCGTTCGAACCAGGATGCGCCATCATCAAGCGGAGCGAGGGCGGAGATGAGATCGTCTACGCGAATCTCGCCGTTCGCCATCAGTGCGATGCACTCCGGATATTCGCCGGACGACGCGCAGGAGCCCTGGAGACGAATCTGCCGCGTTACCGTCGACTGGAGAGGGAGTTCGACGGTCGGCGAGACATTTCCGATCAGCGTTACGGCGCCGCCTTTTCTCACGCTCTCGAGCGCCATGCGCACCGTCTCCGAGATGCCGACGCATTCCAGCGCGACATCGGCTCCGCGTCCTGAAGTCTTGTCGATGACCTGTCGAACGGCGTCTTCCCCGGATGAATTCAGGGTTTCTGTCGCGCCGAGTTTGCGGGCGAGCTGCAACCGCGTGTCGTCGACATCGATCACGAAGACCTTCTCTGCGCCTGCGTGCCGCACAGCCTGCAGCGTGAGCAGGCCGATCATTCCGGATCCGACAACGACGGCCGTATCGCCCGGCACGATCGGGGTAAGAGAGACGGCGTGAACCGCGACGGAAACCGCTTCGATCATGGCCGCGTGCGCGAAGGGCATCGATTCCGGCAAGGCATACGCGATGCGCGCCGGGACAGTGACAAATTCGGCGAAGGCGCCCATGCGGCGAAACGTTGGAGTGGAGACGCCGATAACTTCGCGGTTGTCGCAGAGATTGACCTGGCGGCGCCGGCAATAGAAGCACTGGCCGCAGTAGACGGTGGAGTCGAATGTGACGCGGTCGCCGGGGCGAAAGCCCGAGACCTCGCTTCCGACGGCCTCGACCACTCCGGCGGCCTCGTGTCCCATGACGATGGGTGGAATGCGGCGGCCGGTGCTGCCATCGAAGCCGTGCACGTCGCTGCCGCAGATGCCGCAGGCTTTGATGCGGATGAGCAGCTCGTCCGAGGCGGGCTCCGGCCGTGCGGTCTCCACAACATCGAGCTGCCGATATTCGGAAAGCATGAGAGCCTTCATCGAAGCTCCTTTCAGACTGGCCGCGCCAGCATAAGCTATTTTGCATTGACCGCCGTTCGAGAAATGATATATCAGTTATATTCGAGATCGCAATGGTTCAATGACGGCCTCGGGCAGGGAAGAGTTGAGCGGATGGATAGCAAAGAGTGAAATCCAGATTGAAATGGCTGATGCTCGGCTTTGCGTTCCTGGCAACGGTCATCAATTATCTCGATCGTCAAACACTTTCGGTGATGGCGCCGCTTCTCCTCGAGAAGTTTCATATCTCGGCGGGCAGCTATTCGCGGATCATCTTCGCCTTCATGCTCGCCTACACGCTGATGAATGGCGTTTCCGGCAGAGTGCTGGATAAGCTGGGCACCAGGATCGGCTATGGTCTGACAATTGCGGTGTGGTCCGGAGCGGAGATCCTGCAGGCTCTTTCCTCGGGTGCAATCAGCCTGGGAATCTTCCGCTTTCTGCTGGGCGTGGGCGAGGCAGGGAATTATCCCGCCGGAGTGAAACTCATTGCGGAGTGGTTTCCTGCCGAGGAACGATCGCTGGCGTCCGGGATCTTCAACAGCGGCGCGTCGATTGGCGCGATCCTCGCTCCGCCGCTTCTGGCTTGGATTGTCTTGAGCATTGGCTGGAGGCAGGCTTTCATCGTAGTGGGCCTGCTTGGATTTGTCTGGCTTGCCGCGTGGCTGCTGCTCTATCGAAGGCCGGCGGTTGCGTCCACAACCGGCGAGCGAGGGCGCGTTTCACTCGCCCTGCTGCTGCGTTCGAAATTTCTCTGGCAGTTCACGCTGTCGAAGGTCTTCAGCGATCCGGTTTGGTATTTCTACACGTTCTGGTTCCCGGAATACCTGAAGGTCGCCCACGGCTTTTCGCTGCGGCAGATCGGCGAGGTGGCTTGGATTCCCTTCTTCACAGCCGCAGTGGGCAATCTGGCGGGAGGGCTTGTTTTCAGCGGCGTCTTGCGATGGATTGGCGACGCGGCGCGTGCTCGCCGCATCGCGAATGTTTCGTTTTCGGGGCTGATGGCCGCGGCAATCTTTATCGGCAACGGGAGAAGCGCTGTGGAGTGCATCGCCCTGATTTCGATCGCAACATTCGGATACTCTGGCGCGCTCGCCAATCTGCTCGCCATTCCCGGAGACGTCTTTCCCAAGGAGGCGGTCGCTTCCGTATGGGGATTCGCGAGCATGGGCGCGGGCTTTGGAGGGATGATCTTCAGCCTGGTGACCGGCTGGCTCGTCGACCGCTATTCGTTCCGGCCGGTTTTTGTGCTCTTCGGTCTCATTCCGCTCCTCGCCGCATGGATCGTCTGGAGGCTGCCAGAGAAAGCCGAACTCCAGGCGGTCTAAACGATGCGCATGGTCATGCCGCCATCGATGACGAAGTTTTCACCGGTGATGAAGTCATTTTCGATCAGAGTGAGAATGAGCGCCGCGACGTCCTCGGGCGCGCCTTCCCTGTGAAGGGGAATGCGGTTTTCGATGTTGTTGCGGGTTTGCTCTAGGGTAAGAAAATCCTGAAACGGCGTGCGGATGACACCGGGAGAGACACAGTTCACTCGAATCCGTTTGTCGGCGAGCTCGCGGGCGAGGGCACGTGCAAACTGGGGCAGCGCGCCCTTGACTACGCCGTACGCCAGGGCGCCGAGGCATCCGCGCAGGCCGGCCGCGGAACCCAGCAGAACGATGGCTCCCCCGCCCTGCTTCTCCATGTGCGGTGCAGCGGCGCGGGCGAGGTGAAAGATGGAATGCAAATGAACCGCAAATGCATTCATCCAATCTTCATCGGTGACCTCATGAAGCCCGCCGGGGACGGCCCCACCGGCGGCGTGCACAAGAACATCGATTCGTCCGAAACTTTCAACGATACGATCGACACAGGCACGGCATGATGACGGATCGCCGAAATCGGCGCCGAGAAACTCGATCCTTGCGCCGTTCTTTGCGGCGACATCCAGAAGGTCAGACTGCGTTTCCGAAGCGCCTCTTCGCGAGGCAGCGACAACGTGAGCTCCGCGGGCAGCGAGCTTCATTGCGGTGGCGGCACCGATTCCACTCGTGCCGCCGGTTACGAGACAAACCTTATTTTGTAAATCCACTCCAGCCTCCGCCATCGCGGCAGATATCGAAGAACTTTAAGCCAGGGGGTGGCTTTTCGCCGACAGGTCACGATAGATTCTTAGGGTGCATCGATTCTCAAGCACAATAGTTGTTTCGGAAAAGGCCCAGTTGAGGCAGATCAGCATAATACATCATGTGATATATCAGAAAGAAGGGAGCGGCGCAAGTGCGAAGATGCTATTCTGTCGCGCAAGCACACACTGATCGTTCATGGACTCGCTGGCAAGCAAAGCATACGAACGGATTCGAGACGAGATCCTGCGGGGAAGCCTTGCGGTCGGCGACATCCTTTCGCGGCGCGGGCTCGCCGACAAGCTTCACATGAGCTTCCTTCCCATCACTGAAGCATTGCAGCGATTGGAAGCCGAGGGCCTGGTGGAGAGCCGCCCTCGCATCGGAACGCGCGTCCGCATCCCGACGCGACAGGATATTCTCGACAGCTACGTGATCCGTGAGGCGCTCGAGACGCAGGCGGCACGCTTGTGTTGCGAGCAGATGACAGTGGTGGAGCGGGAGCAGGTGCGGCGCAGCGCGCAGCACCTGGACAAACTCTTTGCGGCCAGCGCTGCGGAAAAGGAAGACTCGCGGTTTCTCTTCTCGGTACGCACCTATCACATGCAGTTCCACATGCGCATTGCGGAGCTGGCGCGCTCTCCCGGCCTGTTGCGGGCGATCGAAAAGGAACAGGTTCTCGTCTTCAACTGGCTCTTCGATACCGCCTCGCACCAGAAGCCGCTGCCTGCGCGGTTCCATCACGATCTTGCCGTGGCGCTCGCTTCAGGAGATCCGGCGAAGGCGGATGGGGCGATGCGGGCCCACATCCGCTATGGACTGGACCACGTTCTCGAGAACCTGGGAACGCTCGAGGTGTCAAAGGCATGGCGGATGAAGCGAAAAGCCTGAAGCGCGCCGGCCACCCAACGCGAGCGCGCTTCTTCGGCATCTGTGAAAAGAAACAATTGACAGCCTGGTCTTTGTGATATATCAGTTTATGGCGGGTAAGAATTAATCCGCCTGCGGAACCTGGCTCTGCGTGCGCTGCAGATTTATTCGTGACATTTGTTTGTTGCCCGAGGAGGTCTATCGATGGATCGACGGAGATTTCTTGCATCCAGTGCGGCGCTAATGGCGACGTCCGCGCTTCCAGGCAGCGGACAATCGTCCCCGCCGTCTCAGGGTTTTCCCCCGTCCGTCGTCCATCCGGACTCCTACATCGAGAAGGTGCCGATTGACGGGTATCACAACGCGCCGGCAAGCGCCTATGAAGCTTTCCGGGACATGAAGTTCGGCATCCGGATCCACTGGGGAATCTATTCGATCTGGCACCGCGGCGCGGAATCGTGGCCCTTTCTTCCCATGTCGCTCGAGGACAGGCAGGCCTACAACCAGCTTTACAAGACCTGGAATCCGGCAGGCTTCGATGCCGATGCGTGGATGAGTCTCTTTGAAGAAAGCGGGATGAAGATGTTCGCTTTCACATCGAAGCATCACGAAGGCTTCTCCATGTTCGACACGAAGACCCGCGTGAAGAGCCGCACCAACTGGACGGCTCCGGGCTGGCCGGCCATTGAGGAATGCGATCTGGCTTACTCCATCATGGAGACTCCATTCAAGCGCGACATCGTGAAGGAGCTATGCGACGCGGCGCACAAAAGGGATATCAAGATCGACCTCTACTTCTCGCATCCGGACTGGTACGATACCGATTTCAGGCCCTATGGGCCTCATCCGCTGCAGACGATTGCTTCAGCCCAGGCGATGGCGCAGCACGATTTCAAGGCCGCCGAGGCCCGCTTCGGCGATCACCTGGTCGTGATGCCCGAGACGACCGATGCCGAGGTGAAGCGCATGATGGAGCGCCATCGCGCGCAGCTTCTCGAACTGCTGACCAACTACGGGCGCATCGACATGATGTGCCTGGATATGAGCCTGGGGCCGCAGGTGTGGCCCGAGCTGCGCGCGACGCTGATGAAGATGCGCGAAGTGCAGCCCGATGTGATGCTGCGCAATCGCGGCATCGACAACTATGGCGATTACTACACGCCGGAACGTGTCGTTCCCGGATCGAACGATGACTCGGAGAAGCCGTGGTTCTGCATTTATCCGCTCGGCTCGGACTTCTCCTATGAGCCAGACGCAGCCAAATATAAGGGCACGGCGTGGATTGTTTCCAACCTGGTGGACACCGTAGCGAAGGGTGGAGGGTTAATGGTTGGCGTGGGCCCCAGCGCGCATGGCGAGTTCCATCCGGAGGCGGCCAGCCAGATGCGCGAAACGGGCAAATGGCTGCAGGTAAATGGCGAAGCCATCTATGCCACGCGGCCGCGCCAAGGCACGAAGTGGTCGGAGGGCGACGCCGTCCGCTTTACGCGAACCAAGGACAATCGATTTGTGTACGCCATTCTGACGCAATGGCCGGGCGCGGAGGTGACACTCAAAACGGTGCAGCCGAAGGCCGGTTCAAAGGTCACTCTGCTAGGTTCGAAGGCTGCGCTGCGCTGGACGTTTGACGGGGCGAAGGGGACAACGATCGTGCTGCCTGAAGAACTTCAACAGGCAAGCAACAGGCCGTGTGAATACGCGTGGAGCCTGAAGATTGAGCCGGTGGAAGCATAAGCCGCGGATCAGTTCGTGCGCCTGAGGCTCGCGACTAACGGTGGACTCACGCGGTCTGAATCGTCCATCCCCAGGCGTATTGATTCGGTCTGCGGCTCTCGTCCTGCAGTGATTCCGGAATCTCGATTTTCAGGCCCGTCGCCGAATCAAACGACCACTTCATCGGCTCC
Organism: Occallatibacter sp.; assembly: GCA_049676965.1. Taxonomy (GTDB): domain Bacteria; phylum Acidobacteriota; class Terriglobia; order Terriglobales; family Acidobacteriaceae; genus Telmatobacter. The sequence continues at coordinate 11,883 of JBAUBR010000344.1, read as the reverse complement.
GGATAGCCGAACATGGATATCCTGCTGCCCGGCACTGGCCGCACGGATTGGAGCGCCAGCGATTGCCCCGGCCACGCGAGTGCAAAGCAGTGGGCAGTGCGGTTGTCCTTGGTTCGAGTAAAGCGAAGCGTATCGCCTTCGCGCCAGAGCGCGGCTTCGCGCGGCCGCGTAGCGTAGATGCCGTCCCCGCAAACGCGGAGCCACGCGCCGGTCTGCTTCAGCTGCTCGATCGCCGCGGGATGAAATCTGCCGGAGCCATCGGGCCCCACGCCCACTTGAAAGCTGCCGCCCTTGGCCGCCGTGTCGACAATGTTCTTCACGATCCAGCCGGCGCCTTTATAGTTCGCCGCTTCAGGATCGAAGGAAAACCCGCGTGCAAGAGGATAGATCACCATCCACGGCGAATCCGTATTCGATTTGCTTCCCGGCACAAAGCCCTCGGGCGTGTAATAGTCGCCGTAGTTTCCAATGCCCCGCGCGCGTAGCATCACGTCGGGCTGCAGCTTGCGCAGTTGCAGGATGGTTTCCCGCAGTTGCGGCCAAACCTTCGGGCCGAGCCACTGGTCGAGGGAAAGCATATTGATCTCGCCGTAGTTGGTCAGCAGCTCCTCGAGCTGCGCGCGATGGCGCGCCATCATGCGAGCCACCTGCTCGGGCGTGGGATCGGGCGCCGTCCAGATGTGACGCGTCGAATCCGGCTTCTCGGGGCGCCATTGCGTGTCGAGCTGAGCCGCGGACGGCACCGAGATGGGGCTTTCCGCGTAGGGACGAAAATCGGCGTCGTACCAGTCGGGATGCGAGAAATAAAGCGAGATGCGCAAGCCTCGCTTGTGCGCGGCATCGCAGAGCTCCTTCACAACGTCGCGGCGGAAGGGCGTCTCCATGATTGAATAGGCAAGGTCGCAATCTTCGAGAGCTGGGCCACCGGGAGCGTCCCAGCGCACACGCTGCCGCACGCGCGTCTGCGTATCGAACATCGAAAAGCCTTCATGATGCTTGGTCGTGAAGGCAAACATGCGCAGGCCGTTCTCCGCGAAGAGCGAAGTCCATTCGTCGGCGTCGAAGCCGGTGGGATTCCAGGTCTTGTACATCTGGTTGTAGTGGGCGCGCTCGGCAAAGGTCAGGTCGAGAAACGGCCAGGACTCGCCGGTGAAGCCGGCAACCGAATACAGACCCCAGTGAATGCGGATGCCGTACTTCATGTCGCGGAAGGCTTCGTACGCAGCTTCTGGGGCCCAGCGATACTCCGGAACCGGATCGTCTTCGATGTACGATTTCACCGCCTTCAAGTGCACATCGGTAGCGGGCAAATGATGCTTCCGCTGATCCCCTTCGGAAGCAAGCGAAGGGAGCGGCTCGAGCGCGCGAGAGGCCAGCAACATTCCGGCGCCGGTAAGAAAGGTTCGTCGCTGCACGTTGATCCTCAAAGAAGCGTTGAATACTTCCTGTTGATTCGAAGGCCAGAGCCGCTCGGAACCAAGGTTCCTTCGGGACTCAGGCACGATGGAGACTTCGGTCGCGCGGCGATCGCTTGATCGCCTGCCAGGTTCAACTCCCCGAATGGCGGTTGTTTGTTTGACCTGCGACTGCCGGCTCACCGGAATCGGAGTTCCTTTCCGAATTCGGACGGTCTGGATTCGGACGGTCCTGGTATCGGCGCAGCCGCCAGTCGCTGGCTGCCTGGGGGACGATATGTTGCAGCGTTTCCGCCACGCCGTACTGCACGTGGAAACGCATCGCTTGATCTGCGGCCATCGGATCAGAGCCGGTGACCGCCTGCAGCAGTTGCGCGTGAAAGCCCTGCGGCAGGGAACGGCGCTCGGCCGCCACGTCGAAGAACCAGTTGTAGATGAGGACCTGGTTCATTTCGATGGCTTCCTTCAGTTCCGGGCAGCGTGCGTACTCGGCGATGCGCATGTGCAGCTCGAAATGATGAGTATGCACAACGAACTGGAGCTCGGAGTCGTTGTCGCGTCCGAAGCGGTCATAGAGCGTATCGAGCTGTTCGGCCAGGCGCAGCATCTCGAGGCGTTCTTTCATGGTCGCTTGCAGGCAGCAGAGCCGCGCGGACTGGGCTTCGAGGGCCTCGCGGACGATGCATCGGCCGCGTACTTCCTCTTGAGTGGGGATGCGTACGCGGGTGCCTGCGCGAGGGCGGCTCTCGACGAGTTTGTCGTTTTCCAGTTGACGCAACGCCTGCGACACCGGAAGGAGGCTCATTTCGAACTCTTCCGCCAGAAGACGGCCCGACAGCACATCCCCGGGCCGCAGTTGTCCGCGAAGGATTCGCTCGCGTATCAGAAAATAGGCCTTGCTTGACAGCGAAGCTGCCTCAAATGCACTTGCTTTCATTTTGTCCACTTCTGGCATTTCACTGCGTTTCTTTTGAAATGTCAATTCCTTCCTTTTCATTGGTTACAAATCGCGTGCTGCACTCTCAAAATCATGGAATTTCCATCCATGTCACGGCCCGGCGAAATTAATGGTTGACAACCGGGGATTCCTTACTGCAATACTGACATATCATATGAACACGCCGAGAATGCTTGCCTCTCTTTTCGCACTCATGGCTTCCGCAATCTTTGCGCCTGGCGCGGCGCGCCCGAACGACGGCGACACCCACCTGCGGCTGCGTACCCGTGTTCAGCCCTATCACGAGAGCGGCCCCTGGGTTGAGGCTCATTATGAGAGCACGATCAACCCTGCAACGACCGCGATCATTATTACAGACATGTGGGACAAGCACTGGTGCGCGGGGGCGACGAACCGCGTTGGCCAGATTGCGAGAAAGATGGAGCCGGTTCTCGAGGAGGCGCGGCAGGCGGGAATTCTGATCATCCATTCTCCCTCTGACACGATGGACTTCTACGCCGATACCCCGGGCAGGCTCCTGGCCCAGAACGCGCCGCAATCGAATCCTCCCGAAGAGCTGGCCATCAAGGATGGACCGCTGCCCATCGATGACAGCGACGAAGGTTGCGATACCCCGGGAGACAAGCCTCACAAGGCGTGGACGCGCGAAAACCCCGCGCTCACCGTTGCTCCCGGCGATGTCGTCTCCGATAAGGGAACGGAGATTTACAACGTTCTGAAGGAGCATCACATCGACACGATCCTCTACATGGGCGTCCACGCGAACATGTGCATCTTGAATCGCACATTTGGAGTGCGCCAGATGTCGAAGTGGGGATTTCGCTGCATCATTGTGCGCGACCTCATGGACGCGATGTACGACTCGGCGTCCAGGCCATACGTGTCCCACGCCGCCGGCACCGAGCTCGTCTATGAGTTCATCGAGCAATACTGGGCTCCCTCGACCACCAGCCCCGACCTGCTGGCAGGACTGCGTGGCGAAGCCCAGTCTTCCGGCAATTGATCGATTTCTCGTAACGTGCTTCTTCAGCCGAACTTTCACATCGAGATCCGTGCCGGCCTCCGCGCGATGAATCGCGCCGATGCGCAGGGTCTGCTGCCCTCGGGCAGGGCCGACGCTGTCGCTCTGCAGTTCCCGTGAGGACGTTTGCGCGGGCAGGAAAAGCGATCTGAAATTTCACACCATCCTTAGGCCGGAGTGCCAACCGCGACGATAGTGGGGCAATTCCTCAAGTAAATTTGAAATTTTGTGAAATTATCGCTTGACTTCTCATGCCTCGATGGACAACATAGTCAGTAATTGAAATATCAATTGCCACCGATTTACGGAGGTCAATCCCATGGGTGCCGGAATTTCCAGCCACGATTCCCGTCGAAAGATGGTGTGCCGCATACGGTCCTTGGGCTTGATCTGTCTGATCAGCTCAATTGCGATTTTCCTGTTCCTGCCTCGCTCGGAGGCTCAGACAACCGCGGGAAGCATCGCGGGGACTGTGGTCGATTCACAAGGTGCGCTCGTTGCCAATGCTTCAGTCATGGCGCGAAACGAGGAACAGAAGACCGTCACCTCCGTCACGACAGACAGCCAGGGCCATTTTGTCTTCCCGCTCCTTCTTCCCGGCAACTATACGATTGCCGTCGAGGCTCCCGGCTTCAAGTCGTTTGAGCGCACGGGCATCGTGCTCAATGCGAACTCGCTTTTGACGGTCGATCAGATACGGCTCGTGGTGGGTGGAGCGTCGCAGACCGTCGAGGTCCAGTCGCAAAGGCAAGAGTTGGATGAGGATACCGCCGCGCGCGCGGACAGTATTGTCGGTGAGCAGGTCCAGAACATTCAGGTCAACGGTCAATCACCGTTGTACTTTCTCGGCCTGACTCCCGGCGTCGCTCCGACGACGGGAAATGCCGAAAACAGCCAGCAGTATAACTGTTGCACGGTGAATGGCGGTACCGGCAACCAGATCCACGTCACCGTGAACGGCGGTCTGAACGAAGACACCGGCGGAAACAGCGGCTGGATGGCTCCGGTCAGCCTGGACGCGGTGCAAGAAGTCAAAATTCTAACCAACAGCTATGAAGCCGAGTATGGACGCGCCGGCGGGGCCCAGGTCAGCATCGTGACCAAGAGCGGGACGTCGCAATTTCACGGCTCGGGCTTCAACTATTATCGCGACCGGAGCATGAATGCAAATAGCTGGTTCAATAACCGCGTGGACCTGCCGAGGAGTGCGTACCACTACGACGATGCGGGATTCAACGTCGGCGGCCCGGTCTTCTTCTCGCGGTTCAACAGCAGCCGGAGCAAGCTGTTCTTCTTTGTCGACGAGATATGGCAGCACCAGCTTGTGCCGAACAGCCAGGAGCAGGTAACAGTGCCGACGGCGCTGGAGCGCACCGGGGACTTTTCCAAATCCGTCGATCAAAATGGCAACCCGGTCACCATCATCGATCCCTCGACGGGCAAGCCTTTTCCCGGGAATGTGGTTCCTCCCGGAAGTCTCTATGCCCCCGGGCTCGCGCTGCTGAAGCTGCTGCCCATGCCAAACGCAGTCAGCGCCGCACATCCGAATTACAACTTCGTTTCCGATGTTTCCACGCAGCATCCGCGGCGCGAGGACAACTTCAGGATCGACTATGACCCGAATCAGTCCTGGCGCTTTTATGGGAGCTTTCTGAAGGCCACGGATAACGAAGCCACTCCCTATGGCATCTGGGGATACAGCAACGTTCCACTCTACACGTTCCAATACAACATCCCTGGATATCACTACGTTCTGAGCGCCACCAAGGTCATCAGTCCGACAGCGGTGAATGAAGTGAGCTACGTGCAGGGGCACGATGCCCAATACAACGGTACTCGTCAGGGCTCCACGGACTGGACGATGAACGGGACCAACGTCACTCTGCCCACCCTGTACACACCGTATGAGGATTTTCTGCCCGGCTTCGACTTCAGCGGGACCAAAATCGGTAATTCGCCGAACCTGAGCGGGTCGCTCTATTTCTACAACGCCAACACGAATATCGAAGTCTTCGATAACTTCAGCAAGACTCTGCACCAGCATTTCTTGAAGCTCGGGATCTACTTCGATCACAATTGGAAGGTACAGCCATCCGGGGCGACTTACGACGGATATTACGAATTCGGCGACGACCCGAACAATCCTCTAGACAGCGGCTTTGGATTTGCCAACGCCGCGCTGGGCAACTTCGATTACTTCAACCAGGCTTCGAACTTCGCCGACGGCTATCCGCTCTACAAGCAATGGGAGTTTTATGCGCAGGATACCTGGAAGGTAAACTCCCGACTTACGCTCAGCTACGGAATAAGGTTCTACTCCCTGCTGCCGGTGCACAACACCAGCGGCAGTGACATCGGCCAATTCGCAAACTTCATTCCCAGTTCGTTCTCGGCCGCGAAGGAAGCCGTTCTTCTGCGCCCCACCATCGTCAATGGGCAAAGGGTCGCCGTCGATCCAACCACCGGACAGACATATCCCGCGGTGGACATCGGCGAGTTCCTGGCGGAGAGCGCGCAGACCAACGGCATCGACGTGCTGGGAACCGGGTACATCACCAAGAGTCCCGGTATTCTCCCCGCGCCACGAGTCGGCATTGCTTACGCGGTTCCCGGGACGAGAGACATGATCCTGCACCTGGGAGCGGGTGCTTTCTATAACCGGACAAGCACAGACACTTATGATTCCCTGGTGGGAAACCCGCCTTCCACGGTGCAGGCACAGATCAATTACGGGCACGTGGCCAGCCTTACCAAGGGCTCATCGATCTACAGTCCGCCCAGTCTCTCGGTGTGGAACACCAGTCCCCAGATTCCGATTACATATAATTACAACCTTGGATTGCAGGCGCGTCTGCCCGAGCAGATGATCGGCGATATTGCGTACGTGGGAGCGACGCAGAATCACCAGCAGCAGTCGTACAACCTTAATTATGTGCCTTTTGGGGCAGCGTTCGAGGCCAAGAATCAAGATCCCACGATCGATAACCCGACTGCTCTTGCCGGGTCGAATGCACTGCCGGCGAATTTCATGAGACCTTACGTGGGCTTCAACCAGATCAGTTATAACCAGAACTCCGGCAACTCTTACTACAATGCGTTGCAGGCTTCGCTAAAGCGGAGGCTCAGCACCGGACTCTTCCTCGGAGCTGCATACACATGGGGTAAGTGCCTGGGTACGGACGGACTTCGATGGGATAACAACACGCATCTTGCACTCTATTCCAACTGCTCGTCGAATATCGCGCAGGACCTGACGGTCAATTACGTCTACGCCATACCAAGCGTAACCAAGCTGGTGGGAGGAGGCTTCGACAATAAGGCCACACGCGCGATTCTGAATGACTGGCAGTTATCCGGAGTGAGCACCTTCACGTCCGGAAGTCCGTATAGCATCAACTTCAGCATTCCCGGCGTGTCCAGCCAGAACTTTACCGGAACGCCCGACCAAACCCCTGCGGTTCTCTGCCCCGGCGATCCGATTGGAGGTACCTCGAGCAGCCCGTATAACCGCCTCAACGCGAAGGCCTTTGCAATTCCCGGGATTCCATCGATCGGGATCGGATGTAAGCCGAACAATGTTTTCGGGCCGGGCCTGGATGATTGGGATATGTCCCTGCAAAAGAGCTTCCATATTGCGGAGAGGGTCGATGTGGAGATGCGCGGCCAGGCATTCAACATCTTCAACCACACGCAATTCACCGGGGTGAACAGTACAATTGACTACTCAAGCCTGACCGATCCCACGGTGACGAACAGTGCACTGGGACCGGGCGGCAGCATAGCCAATATCAACGGGTTCGGTTCAGTGAATGGGGTTGCGTCGCCGAGAGTGTTGGAGCTCGTTGGAAAGATAAGGTTCTAAGAAATGCGGTTGTGCCGGGTGGGTTCCTGGCTGCTTGGGGTTCTGCTGGGCTCGGCGCTTGCTTTGCCAGGCGCCGCCAGCCCGGCATTTGTATCTGTAGCGTGGGAATCGGCGAAGGAAACTGGTCAGGACACGTCGCCGCAAACCTTGAAGGGTGAAACCAGGGAGGCGGCGCTCGCCAGGCTGATCGACAGGGGAATCGCCGACGCCAAGGTGGGACGCTACGGGGACGCGATCGCGGAATACAAACAGGCGCTGATCGTCGATCCGCACTGCGCGCCGGCGTCGATCAATCTTGGTCTCGCTTACTTCAAGGAAGGTAAATTCGAGAACGCGATCGCTCCGCTAAAATCCGCTCTCCAGGACGGCGCGGATACCGATCAGGTCCATACCTTGCTGGCGATGTCCCTCTATTCTCTCCATCGGTATCGAGAGGCGGGGCCCGAGTTCGAAGTTCTCTTCAAAAGGGAGCCGTCGAATACAACGGTTCAATACCTTCTCGCCGAGAGCTACATGCGCTCCCACCAGGCCGATGAGTTCCCGCGACTAGTCGAACGATTGCACGCAATTGCGCCCGATTCCCCCGTCGTTCACATGCTCGCGGGAGAGCAGTACGACCGCCTGGGCCGCACCGAAGACGCCATTGTCGAGTTTCAACGGGCCGCGGCCTCCGCGCCCGATATGCCCCTTGTCCATTTCTCGCTCGGTTATCTCTTCTGGGAGCGGCATCGGCTGGCCGAGGCTGCGCGGGAGTTTCGGCTCGAGGCGGCGCTGAAGACCGGTGAAGAAGCGCAGGCATTGGGGTTCCTGGGAGATATTTCGCTGCAGAATGGCGATCGCGCCGAAGCCGAACGCTTGTTCCAGCAGAGTCTGAAGATCGATCCGGAAGTTCGCATTGTTCAATATGACCTGGGCGCGATTTGCGCGGACGATAACAGGAACCGTGAAGCGCTGCGACATTTCCAAACCGCGATCAAGCTGGATCCGCAGAACTCCGATGCCTATTATCGACTGGCAATGGTGTACAAAAAACTGGGTCAGCCAGATCGCGAACGCGAATTACTTGCGAAGGTGGCGGAAATGCGCGCGGAGGCACGCCGCTCCGTGAGCGAAACGATCTCTCAGCAGCCCTGACGGTCAAGGGTCTTCGCTGCACATGGAGACCGCCAAGCGAACCACCCGGCAAGTAGCGTGGAGTGGATGAACCTGAATATGGCACATCCGTATCGCGAGGGAATTATTATTGGTCTCGCAGCGCGACCATTGGATCGACGCGCATGGCCCGCCGGGCGGGGATGTAACACGCTGCGAACGCGACGCAGGCGAGCAGGACGGCGACTCCGGAAAAGGTAGCGAAGTCGTTCGGCGCCACGCCGTAAAGAAGGCCGGCTAACAGACGACCCATTCCCAGCGCCAGAGGGAATCCCACCAGCAATCCGATCGATGCAAGCAACATTCCCCGGCCCACAACCAGCCCGAAGATTTCCCGCGGACCGGCTCCGAGGGCCATGCGAATGCCGATTTCGTGCGTGCGTTCGCTTACCGCGTAAGCAATCACACCAAAGAGCCCGATGGCGGTCAACACCAGCGCAAATGCGGCAAAAGCCGTCATGAGCGTGCCGCCGATCCTCTGCGGGATGACGGAAACCGAGCGCCAGTCGTCCATTGTCATCACTTCGAACACTGGCATATCGCGGTCCATGGCGGAGACTTGCGCGCGAACGGCCTCCACCAGGCTGCGCGGTTCGGCCGAGGTCCGCAGAATTAACGCCATGGTGTTCCGAGTCTGCTGGCGCAGGGGAAAATACATTTCGGCGGGAGCTGTTGCATACAACTGGTCTTTCATGTTGCCTACCACGGCGACCACTGTTTTCCATGGATTGTTTTCGAGAGGGCCGCTGAATCGTATCCGTTTGCCGAGGCCATTTTCACCCGGCCAGAAGCGCGCCACAAAAGCCTCATTGACCGCCACTACCTGCTGGCCTTTGGCGGAGTCCTCGCTGGCGAATTCGCGGCCCTGCAGAATGGATACCTGCATGGTGCGGAAATAAGAGTTGCTCACATTGCGGAAATTGGCTTCGGGTTCTTCTCCGGGCTTTGGTTCGGGCCGGCCTTCGATGCGAATGGTTGAAGTCTCATTCATTCCACCCAAAGGAAGCATGTTCGCGGCGGCGGCGCTTTGCACCCCGGGGAGATTCTGCACACGCGCGATGAGCTGTTCATAGAAATTCGCGACCTGCTGGTCGGATGTGTATTTCGCGTCCGGCAAGGCAAGAAACATGGTCAGCAGCTTGTCGGGGTTGAATCCCGGCGAAATACTTTCGAGGCGGGCGAAGCTTTTCATCATCAGGCCCGCGGCGGTAAGGAGCACCACCGACAGCGCGACCTCAGCGACGATCAGTACATTGCGCAACAGGCTGCGGCGCCTTCCGAGTCCCGCGGATGGTGCGCCCTCTTTCAGCGAAGCGCTCACGTTGAGCCGCGAAACCCCCAGCGCCGGCAGCAACCCGAAGATCAACCCGGTGCCCAGGGAAACAGCCGAGGTGAACAGCAGCACCGGAATATTGATCGCAACCTTGCCCCACCCCGGAATCATGCGCGCAAACTCTTCGGGGATGCGGATAATCTGGAATTTGAGACACAAAAATGCCAGCAGAATACCCAGGCTTCCGCTCACCAATCCCAGCAGCAGGCTTTCCACGAGCCACTGCCGGATCAGGCGCCTTCGCGTCGCGCCCATAGCGGCACGAATCGCCGATTCGCGCCGGCGGCTATCGGCACGCGCCAGCAACAGGTTGGAGATATTGGCGCACGCGATCAACAGCACCAGCCCCACCGCCGCCAGCAGGATCAAGAGCGGCGCTTTGGCCGGGCCCACTTCGCTCTCCATCAGCGGCATCACGTTGGCGCCGCGCCCCGTATTCGTTCGCGGATATTGCGTTGCAAGCCGCGAGGCCACGGCGTTCATCTCCGCCTGGGCCCGCGCAAGACTGACCCCCTCCGCCAGATGCGCAACTCCGAGCAGATAGTGGGCCCCGCGGTACGTCTTATCGAGCGGCGTAAAGGAGAGCGCACCCCACACCTGGGCGCCGGAGGGAAATTCGAAGTTCGGCCCCATCACGCCGATCACCGTGAACGGAATTCCGTTGAGCAGAACGGCCCGGCCTACGACCGAGGGGTCGGCGGCAAAGCGGTCACGCCAAAGCCCGTAGCTCAGCACCGCAACGTGGTCCTTCCCCGGCTCGCCTTCCTCTTTCTGAAACGTGCGGCCCAGCATCGGTTGCGCCTCGAGCGCCCGAAAGAAATCGGGAGTCACCAGAAAGCCGTGCAGGTGCTCGGGGCGCTCCACGCCGCCCAGGTTGGCGTCCCACCAGCTCTGCACTGCGGTGTAATCGAATACGTGGTTCTGAGCCTGCCAGTCGAGGAAGTTCGACGGCGACAGTTCGCTCCGTTCGACGCCGGTACCTGGCTCCCGCTCCCAAAGCGCAACCAGGCGGGCGGGATGCGCGAATGCAAGCGGCCGGAACAACATCGCATCCACCAGGCTGAAGATATATGTGTTGGCGCCGATGCCGAGAGCGAGGGTCAGTGCCGCAACCACTGTGAATCCGGGGCTCCTGCGCAGCATGCGCAATCCGAAGCGCACATCCTGCCAAAGCTGCTCAAGCCAGACCACGCTCCAGACCTCCCACGTCGCTTCCTTGACCCGGCTCAAATTGCCAAACTTGCGCAGAGCCGCGGTTCGCGCCTCTTCCGGCGCCATGCCGCGCTCGACGTTATCCTGCGTCTCCCTTTCGATGTGGTCCTGAATGTCGCGGTCGAGATCTTCGAGCATGCGTTGGCGACGCGTCATGGTTCGTCCTCCTTACTGCGCGGGCCGGAGAATCCGTGCGATCGCCTCGGCCATCTTGTCCCACTTGCCGGTCTCGACCTTGAGCTGCCTTCGGCCCATGGCCGTCAGCCGATAGAATTTGGCGCGGCGATTGTTTTCCGACGTTCCCTCCTCGGCCGAAATCCATCCTCGCCGGATGAGCCGGTGCAACGCCGGATACAGCGATCCCTGCTCGACCTGCAACACATCGTCGGAGCTGTATTCGATGGCCTTGGCGATGGCATGGCCGTGCTTCGGCCCCAGGAGCAGCGTACGGAGAATCAGCAGATCCAGGGTGCCCTGCAGCAGGTCGATGCGTTCTTTTTCATCTTTGGTAGACATTCTAGGCGAGCGTACGCCACTTCTAGTAGAATGTCAAGGGGAGCGGCTCGGCCTGCGGCCGGAACTCCCTGCAACAATTCCCCGTTCACGGCCTGCGGGCTCCGATTGTGGACAATGAGAACACCGCTCCGAGTTGAAGATCGAACAGGGCCGGGCTGCCGCAGAGGTGCTCGTCACCGCCCCGCCGTGGTCCAGGCACATCGACGGAATCGATCTGGTTGGGGACGTTCGGGCCGTTTTCGCCGCCGGGAACGTAGTCTGCTGGGCATCCAATCGATCCGGGTAGAGCAGGGCCGACGCATATCAGATTCCGAGTAGTTTGAGCAGATAGGGGATGTTCCAAGCGGCTTTGAGCCGTTTTCCCTTGATTCCGCGTTTGGAAGATTTGTCGTGTTTGAGCAGATTGAGGGCGAT
>JBAUBR010000343.1:0-7694 GCA_049676965.1 Occallatibacter sp. | reverse complement strand
CACCCGCTGCTCCGGCGACAAGTAACTGAACATATCCGCTTGCTGATGATCGATTCCGCGCATGGTTCCTTCTTAACCCATCACGCTGTGGATTTGAAGTTACTTTTTCAGCACCCTGCTAGGGAACAGATTGGCGAGGGAAGTGCGATGGCGAAGTACAACATTGCCCAGGTCAATATCGGGCGGATACGCGCGGAGCTTGATGATCCCATCATGGCTGGGTTCGTCAACCGGCTCGACGAGATCAATGCGCTTGCCGATGCGAGTCCCGGATTCGTCTGGCGGTTGCAGACCGACGCGGGAAATGCTACGTACTTCAGACCGTTTGGCGACGAGCGGACCTTGCTCAACATGTCGGTTTGGCAGACCGTAGAGCAACTTCGGCATTTTGTTTACAAGACTGTGCACGTGGAGCTGCTGCGCGAGCGGTATGCTTGGTTCGAGAAGTTCGAGGGAGCGTATACGGCATTGTGGTGGGTGCCTTTCGGGCACATTCCCGGCATCGACGAGGCCAAGCGGCGGCTGACGCACCTCGATGCACATGGGCCCTCGCAATTTGCCTTTACTTTCAACTCGATCTTCCCGCCGGATGACGGATTCCAGCAGGCGATCGACTGGAATTCGTTTGTGCCGTGTGGAGCAGCTTAGTACCACGGCCCGGCGCGAATTGGCTTCGGCTGCTGAGTCGCAATTTGATTTCACACAAGGCGGCAATCGATGAGCATGTTTGAAGAGTTCCCCCGCATTTCCCCCTTCCTCTGGTTCGATCGCAATGCGGAAGAAGCGGTCGACTTGTATCTCACCGTGTTTAAGAACTCGCGAAAACTGGATGAGTTTCGCAGCCCGGTCGAAACGCCGAGCGGCCGGAAGGGCATGGTGCTGACCATCTCGTTCGAGTTGGACGGCCAGAAGTTCACGGCCCTGAACGGCGGCCCGGACCATAAGTTCAACGAAGCTGTTTCGTTCTTCGTGCGCTGCGACAATCAGGACGAGATCGACTACTACTACGCGAAGCTGCTCGAGGGCGGCGGCAGCGAGATCGCCTGCGGATGGCTGAAGGACAGGTTCGGACTCTGCTGGCAGGTGGCGCCGGCACACATCGGCGAGCACATCCGCCATCCCAAGGCCATGCAGGCGATGATGCAGATGAAGAAACTCGACATCGCGGCGCTGGAGCGGGCGGCGAAAGACTAGAATCGCTGCTCGTGATTGAATCTCAATCATGCCGCGCGGGGCGACGACGCCGTAACTTGCCTGGTCTCCCACCGTTTTCGCAAAATGCGCGAAAAGGATGGGGCACGGAGGTGCTGGCTGGGAGCCGAGAAATGACTGCTGACGATTTTCGCCGCATCGCGCTCAGCTTTCCCGGCACGGAGCAAGGCTCGCACATGGGCGCGGCGGATTTCCGCGCGGGTGGGCGCATCTTTGCCACGCTTGCGTCGGTGAAGCAGGGCTACGGCAACCTGATGCTCACGCTGGAGCACCAGCAAGCCTTTGTGCAGGAGCAGCCGGATATTTTTCTTCCTATTGCCGGCGGCTGGGGCAGGAACGGCGCAACCCACATCCGGCTGGCCGCGGCCAATGAAGACGTGCTCACCGGCGCGCTGCGCACGGCGTGGAAGCTGCGCGTGGAGAAGAACCAAAAAACGGGAAAGAATACACCCCCGGCGAAGCGCACGCGAACCGCAAATCCCAAATCCGTCAAGCTCAGGTGATCTCTCTTCATCGCCCGGGAGTATTCTCTGCGCGGCAGTCGAGCGCGCGAAAATCCTGGTCGGAAACAATAGGTCTGAGAGTCCACACCCATCCGTTGCTGTCGTTCCATGCCGGATCGTAGACGCGTGCGACCAGGTATCCGATGCCGTATCGCGCGCACATGGCGCGAGCCTGTTGCGCTGTGGCGCCTTGGAACAGAGGATCGATATCCCGCCGCATAGGCCGGCAGCCAGTGGGATCGCCACCCCAAAGCGATCCGCAATCCTGGAAGTCGCTGAAGATTGCAGTCTGACGGCCGATCTCCCGCATATTCGCGGCAACCCCATAAGGCCACGACTCAGCGGGATCGTATTGCACGATGGCGTCGCGGGGAATCGAGGCATCGAGCTGGGCATATCCCAGGAAAGAGATGTACGTAGTATGGGAGAGCCTGGCGGCGTCCATATCGGGCGCGATCTCGGGATGAGCTTCAGCCAGCGGGAAAAGAAAACGCAGAACAAACGCCTGGGAAGCGGTGGTCACGAGGCCGATGGCCAGCGTGGCGTAGGCCAATGATCGCAGCAGTTTTGATTTTATTTGAGGTAAATCGGCGCAGTTCGCGGGTATTTCTCTTTCGCGTCGAGCGCAGACCCAGCCTGCCAGCAGCTCCGATGCCAAAAGGAGCAGGGAGAACTGGACAAACAGGGCCACGCGCCAGCCGAAATCATTCGTTTCAACAACCCAGGAACGAATGAAAGTGATGAAGGGCAGCGTGGCCGCGGCGATGAAGACCAGCGCCCGGCGAGGCGCGTCGAGTGGTTTTCTTCCGCGCCATGCGGGAACGAGATAGATGAGAAGGACCAGGAGGCAGAAACCCAGCTCGATCACGTAACCGGGGATGAGCAACACGAGATTCGCCAGGTTCAGCGCTCGACTGGGGTGACCGGCCGCGAGACGCTGAAAATAAGCTGTCGCGAGCAATACGTCAGGGGGAAACATCTGGCGAACGTCAAATTCAAAGACGCTGCGGCGCATCATTCCCGATGCGGTATGAGTCAGCTCCCACAGGTAAGGAATCAGCAGCAGCGCGGCGCCGGCTCCGCCGGCGGCCAGCAAAAGCACAGGTCGCGGCGCGCGTTCAAAGGTGAGCTGCCAGACGCCCCAGGTCAGCATGACCAGAAAAAAACCGAAAGCGACGTAGATGGAAAGTCCGAAGGCGCTGGCCAGTGCACAGGATATGAGAATGACACTCACGATCTGACCGCGCCCGCTCTGCTTTCCGGCGGCCTCTCCTGTGATCCAGGCCAGCAGAAACGCCATCATGCAGCAAAACATGCCGGCGACATGGTGCGGAACCCAGAGGAGCGAATCGAGCCAGCTTGTAACCTCGCCCTTGGACCACCACTCGAGATCGCCAGGCGGCGGTTGATGGAGAACGAAGGTCTCCCAGAGGATAACGATGATATCGAGCCCGGTGACCAGAAGCAGAGAGACGCAGAGCAGAAACTGCCGGCGCAGCCGCGAGCCGACGCGAAGAAAATGCTTCAGGTAAAGCCCGATGACAGCGGCCAGGGCGAATCCCGCCCACACGCAACTGGCGTCGAGAACGGCGCGGGCGGGAAGGTTTGTCATTCGCGCGATTGCCGCGCAAAGAACATACCAGAAGTAGTACGTGCGCATGCCCGTAGCGTGCTTGTACCAATAGAGCGAATTTGCCGGCGGGACCCCGGTGCGAAGGACGCTATCGATCCAGTTGACCCGGTAGCTGTGATCGATGATTGTTACGCTCATGAACAGCCGGTGACCGCTTTGAAAGTCAACCAGCGACAGGATCGCTACCGCAACCCACGCAATCGCCCAAGCCAGTGCCCACCCGCCCAGCGGACGCCAGCCGACGGGCAATATGCCGCCGGAGCGGCGATGCTGAAGGAGTTCCCTGGAAAAAGTAACCAGCCAGACAACGGCGCAGGCGGCGAAGAACCATGAGACCGCGGCGAGAGAAAGAAACCTGCCGATGAGGACCGATGCGATGGTCGATATGGCGAGCGATAGGGGGACGCTCCAGAACAGCCGTTCAACGAATGTGCGCCGGCGAAAATCGTGAAGGTTGGTGAACCAGGCGGCCAGGTAACCGATGCAGACCGTCGCGGGAACGAAGGCGACGATGGCGAGAAGGCAATCGGCAATCTCTTGTGCGGTGATCCATGGAATGGCTGACGTCATCGTTGCTCGCAAGGCCGACCTGCGTTTGGCCAACCAGCATGGAGATAGATTGCAGGTTCATTTGCCAAGCCTTGGGCGCAGAGCACAAGGGCTCTCGTCGAGACGGAAAAATTCCGCCGGTAGCTCAAAGAATATCCCGCGAGACATTTCGGACGCAATGGCGGGCGAAGATACGCGCGGGCGCCGTGTGAGAACGCCGCTTCTGGTTCGGAGGTGGAAATCCATGCCCGGTTCCATTTGGCCTGGACTTCAATGAAGCCTGTGACTGGCCCGAGTAAGATGGTTCTGCGATGGCGAGCGTGTCAGACTTTAGCGGCAAATGGGCGCTGATCACCGGAGCCAGCGCGGGCATTGGCGTGGCGCTGGCGAGGGAACTGGCTGGGCAGGGCGCCAAGCTCATTCTCACGGCGCGGCGCAAAGAGCGGCTTGAGGCGCTGGCCGCCGAACTGGCGGCGCGGGGCGCGGAGACCCGCATCGTGGTCGCGGACCTGAACGATCCCGCTGCGCCGGAGCAGATTTACAGCGCCACCGAGGGCGCCGGCCTTGAGGTCGACATCCTCATCAACAATGCGGGGCTGGGCCAGTATGGCGCTTTTCCATCGAGCCCCATCGAGCAGGAGCTGAGCCAGGTGCGCGTGAATTGCGAGGCCATGGTGCGGCTTTCGCGGCTGTTTGTTCCACGCATGGTGGAGCGGCGGCGCGGATGGGTGATGGTGGTGGCTTCGACGGCGAGTTTTCAGCCGGTTCCCTATTTCACGACCTATGCCGCGACCAAGGCCTTCGACCGCTTCTTCGCGCTGGGGCTGGCGGCCGAGGTCGCGCGCTTCGGCGTCAAGGTGACGACGCTTTGCCCGGGGCCGACGGAGAGCGAATTCTTCCAGGTCGCCCGCTCGGAGAGATTCATGCCCAGCGGAAGGCAATCGGCCGAGGAAGTGGCGCGGCGAGGAGTGGCTGCACTGGCGCGCGGCCAGCGAACGATCATTCCTTATTTCGGCGGCAAGTTCACTGCCCTGCTTGTCCGCTTCTTTCCCGTCGGGCTGATCACCTACTTCATCGAAAAGCTGGCGCGTCCGGACTCGAAATCGGCTTGACGCCCTTTGCCGGTCCCCGTCCTGGCAAACGGGAATGGGTCGACCAATTGGCACACGCACACGCGCCAAGCATATGTGAATCTTCTTTCGCGTGCATCGGCTATCATGGTCCCGGTCGGCGCCCCGGCCAAAGGGAACGGCGCGGAAAGGACTCCTCGGGATGAAAACGGGATCGAAGTACATTGCTGCAATCGCTCTTTCGCTGGCTGCGCTCACCGGCGCAGGTATCGTCTGGACGCAGGCACATTACCAGCACAACCTCACGCGCGGTCCGGCTCCGGGCGGTGTCGAGCAGGTCACGTTCTTCGTGCATCGGCTGAGCACCGACCACGCCGAGGGCATTACCACCATGGACATGAACGGCGATGGATACACCGACCTGCTCAGCGGCGCCTACTGGTATGAAAATCCCGGGCCGAAGGGCGGCGAATGGAAGCGCCACCAGTACCGCACCGTGGGTTGGGAGGGCGAGTTCGTCTCCGACTGCGGCGAGTGGACGGTGGACGTGAACCACGACGGCAAGCCGGACGTGGTGACCGCGGGCTGGATGACCAACGGAATCTTCTGGTACGAGAACCCGGGCAAGCAGGGCGCGGAGTGGAAGCGCCACTTCATCACCGACAGCTACGACACCGAGGGCGGCTGGATGGCGGACATCAACGGCGACGGCAAGCCCGACCTGATCTTTGGGCACTACGGACACATGGGCGTGCTGTGGATCGACTTCTCCGGGCCGGAACCGAAGGTGCATCACGTGGGCGGGCGCGCCGAGGACGGGCACGGCATCGGCGTAGCCGATATCGACGGCGACGGCAAGGCCGATATTCTCACGCCCTTCGGCTGGTTCAAGCAGATCAATGCGGACAAGGACCAATGGGAGTTTCACAAGGACTGGGATCTCCAGGACGCAGGATTCCCGATCATCGGCTACGACGTAAACGACGACGGCAAGATGGATATCATCTACGGCCAGGGGCACAGCTACGGCCTTTATTGGCTGGAGCAGCAAGGCGACGGCGCCAACCGGCACTGGATCAAGCACACCATCGACGAGTCGTTCTCGCAGGTGCACGCGCTCAAGATGGTCGATCTGGACGGCGATGGCCAGCCGGAGTTGCTGGCCGGCAAGCGCTATCGGGGACACAACGGCGACGATCCCGGTTCCTACGATCCGCTGGTGGTGTATTACTACAAGATCGATCGTACCACGGGCACGTTTACGCGATACCCAATCTCGGTGAATGGAACGGCGGAGGCGGGAACGCAGTTCATTGCGGAAGACCTGGACAAGGACGGCGACATCGATATTGCCACGGCCGGGAAAATGGGCGTGCACTTCTTTGAGAACCTCAAGATCGATCGGGTTCCCAAAGAACAACGCGAGAAGGAGCTTCTGCTCGACAAGAATTGGCCGTTCCCGGGCGAAGGTACGGAGATAAAGCAGGAGAACGAGCCGAAGAAGTAGCGGTTGCGGGGCCTTTGCGGAGTCCCATCCTTTCGTCCGCCGCGGCGGACGAAAGGATGGGGCCCGGAGGTTCGAGTTCCGGCTTGTTCTGATTGGCCTCAGGCGTAGGCGTTGACGCTGGCGCTGCTGCCGTTGTTGCCGTCGGTTGCGGGGGTGGGCGCGGATGCGGCGGTGTTCTGCGATGTACCGGATGTGCTTCCGGTGGAAGGGGAATCGTAGGCGCTTTCGAGGATGCTTGTCGTTGGGTCGGTCGGGTTCGAGGGGCTGTTCAGGCCGTAAGCGGCATAGAGGATTGCCGTGGCCGGATCGACCGGCGTGTTGGATTGGCCGCTCGAAGTGGAGAGGCTGAGCAGGTCGTCGACCCATTGCACGGTCTGGCCCACCGCGCTTTCGGCATTGACGACCGATTGCGGCGGGCTGGACTTGAGATCGCTCTGGACAGTTGCCAGGGCGGACTGAGCCGTGGAGAGAATGCCCGAGGCGATGGCGCTGCCCAGCGACTGCAGATCCGTGGAAAGCTGCGAGCTGGACGAGGAGCCGGTGCTCTGGTTCAATTGCTGGTAGGTGTTGAATGCCGACTGCGCAGCGGTCAGATTTCCCGAGGCCACGCTCTGTTGCAACGATTGCCAGGCTTGATCGGAGGCTGACACATTGCTCGATGCGGCGACAAACTGCGAAAACCCGGCGGTCGAAAGGGCAGCAATAGCCATATTCACCTCATATCCGGGGAAGAATATCTCACATCTATCCCGGCTTCATCGGCGGTGGACAATGGAACATGAGGTCCCGCCGGCACGGACGGCAAACCAAGGTAAGACCATTGAATCGGCTCCATGTCGGAGCAGATTCGGGCAGCGACGCCGGCAAACGCTCTGGTTTTCCGGCGTTTGGCTCGGGAGGAAGGAAAAATTGATTTTTTTTGTATTGAAAGGCAACTGGGTGCAACCTTTCCGGGGAGACCGCATCTGTACAAGTAACAAGCAGAGGCTTCCCCGAATTGCCAACCTTCCAAGAAAGGTAACCATCCCTTCTTGCAGGTCCATTACGGACCCCCTCCCTTTACCCCCCTGGACCCCCCTCCTTTTGATGCCTCTCGAGCGGGCCTGCCGGAAGGCAGGCCCAATCGCTCGCTCTCGAGCGACTGGCCCTCCCCCACTCCGCCTGCCCGGCTACAATCGATTTCGAGATGCCGCGTTCTTCGCGCACACAACGACTCGACC
>JBAUBR010000342.1:0-20152 GCA_049676965.1 Occallatibacter sp. | reverse complement strand
GTTCGAGCGCCGGATGCGCGACCGGCTCCAAAAGTGCGGCCGCGAGTCCGGGCGGCAATGGAATCCCCAGAGCATCGCGGTAGCGCGCAGCATCTTCGGCGGCGATGAGCCGGCGCTCTCCCCCAATGCGCAGCTCCAGCAGCCGCCGCGCGCGAACGAGTCGATCCACATGCTGCAGCAGATCGCTTGAGACCACGCGCCGCGCCAGCTCCTCGCGCGAAAGATCGCCCAGCCGCAGGCAAAGATCGTGAATGCCGTCCGCCGATCGCGCCCGGGTTGTCTCGGTGAGGCACTGCGCCTGCTCTTCCACTTCGGCAATCGCATTGGCATCGAGCAACTCGCGTAAATCGGCTTCGCCGAGCAACTCGCGCAACTGATCCTGGTCAATGGTGAGCGCCTGTGCGCGGCGCTCAGCCAGCGGGGCGTCGCCGTCGTATAGAAAATTGGCAACGTAACTGAACAGTAGCGACGATGCGAACGGCGACGGCGTGCGCGTTTCCACAACGTGAACGCGCAACTGGCGCTGCTCGATGGCGCGCAGCGTCTCCACGAGCGCCGGCATATCGAAGATGTCCCGCAGGCACTCGCGGTAAGTCTCGAGCAGCAGCGGAAACGAGGGATAACGCGACGCCACGCTCAGCAGATCGTACGAACGCTTGCGCAACTGCCACAACGGCGTGCGCGCATCGGCGCGGCGGCGGGGCAGCAGCAGCGCGCGGCCTGCCGCTTCGCGAAAACGCCCGGCGAACAGCGCCGTCGAGCCCAGCTGGCGCAGCACCAGAGCCATAGCTTCCGCCGACTCGACCAGCAGCCAGTCCGGATCGGGCGGCTCATCGGTATCGGGAAAGCGCAGCACAAAGCCGTCGTCGCCCCAAAGCGTCTCCACTTCAGGCCCGCCGCCGGCCCGGATGCGCGCGCTCACCGCCATGGCCCAGGGAATGTGAATGCGGCTGCCGAAGGGCGTAAGCACGCACACGCGCCAGTCGCCCAGCTCGTCGCGGCAGCGCTCGATCACAATGTTGTGGTCGTCAGGCACCTGGCCGGTTGCGGCCTCCTGATCGGCGAGAAAGCGCAGGAGATTCTCGGCCGCGCCGGGATCGAGATCGTGCTCGGCGATGAGTCGAGTGAGCGCCGCAGGCTTTGGCAGCGCGCGCAGCTCGCGAACCAGCGCCCCGATGCGCCGGCCAAACTCCAGCGGCCGTCCAGGGCCGTCGCCTTTCCAGAAAGGCATTTTGCCCGGCTCGCCGGGAGCGGGAACGACAAGCACGCGATCATGCGTGATCTCGACGATGCGCCACGTCGATGCGCCGAGGATGAACGTCTCGTTCGAGTGCGATTCGAAGACCATCTCCTCATCAAGCTCGCCCACGCGCACGGGCTTGCCGTCGTTGTAAGCAAGGAAGACGCCATAGAGCCCGCGATCCGGAATGGAGCCGGCGTTGAGGATGGCGAGCCGCGCCGCGCCATCGCGCGCAGTCACCACGTTGCGCACGCGGTCCCACGTCAGGCGTGGCCGCAGCTCGGCGAATTCGTCAGAAGGGTAGCGGCCGCTGAGCAGATCGAGAACGCCTTCGAAGCTGGAACGGCTCAAACCGCCGAACGGAGCGGCACGGCGGACAAGATCGAATAAGAAATCGACACTCACTTCGGGTTTCGGGTCGATGGATAAAGAGTTGACCGTCGCAGCGCCGGGGCTCTGTAGATCCGCTTCGGTGGCATCCCACCCTTGCGGCAAAGATCGCCGCAAGGATGGGGCACGGAGTTTCTTTCTCCTTTCGGCTTGACCCCTGACCCCTGACCCCTGATCCCTATTCCCCGCCGTCGGCGGATGGGCGACAATGGCGACCATCTGCTGCGCGAGCACGTCGAGAGGATTGCGCGGAAACCGCGTGGATTCGATGGCGCCCTCGTGCATGGCGCGCGTAACGGCGGCGCAGGCGACCAAATCAGCGCGATATTTCGGAAACAGCACGCCTTCGCTGACCGCATCGACGTGGTGGCCGGCGCGGCCGATCCGTTGCATGCCGCTGGCCACCGAGGGCGGAGCCTCGATCTGAATAACGAGATCGACCGCGCCCATGTCGATGCCCAGTTCCAGCGTCGAGGTCGCGCAGAGCGCACGAATCTTGCCCGCCTTCAACTGCTCCTCAATCACCGATCGCTGGTGCGCCGCCAGCGAGCCGTGATGTGCGCGAGCGATGTCTTCGCCGGCGAGATCGTTCAGCGCGCCGGCCAGCCGCTCCGCCACCTGGCGGCTGTTGACGAAGAGAATGGTCGAGTTGCGCTCGAGAATGATCTCAAGTAGCCGCGGATGAATCGCATTCCAGATCGACACACGGCGGGGCATCTGCGCCGCCGGCCCACTCGGAATCTCCTCCTGCGCATTCAGTCGGGCCATGTCTTCGACCGGAACTTCGATGCGCAGCTTGAGTTGCTTGGGCGCGCTGGCGTTGACGATGGTCACTGGCCGATAGCACAGGGATTCTGCTGCAGGCGAGTCTGCGATGAAGGGAATGGGAACTGAGGGACTGGAGGACTCGGTCAAATCGTCCGCGGTGGCTTCTTCCAAAGTCACAGGCAGAGACGATCCCTGTTCACTCTCAACATGATTTGGCTGAGATGAGAGATTGATATCGCCGCTGGCCAATCCCTTAGTCCCTAGTCCCTTCGTCCCTAGTCCCTTCGTCCCTAGCCCCCCTATCTCTACACCCCCGAGAAACCGCGCGACCTCTTCGAGCGGCCGCTGCGTGGCGGAGAGGCCGATGCGCTGAATCGGCCGCTTGACCAGCGCTTCCAGCCGTTCGAGCGTCAGCGCCAGGTGCGCCCCGCGTTTGGTGGGAACCAGCGCATGAATCTCGTCGACGATCACCGTATCCACGGTGCGCAGAGCGTCGGCGGCCTGCGAGGTCAGCATCAGGTAGAGCGACTCGGGAGTGGTGATGAGAATCTCGGCGGGATGGCGAATGAAACGCCCCCGCTCGCGGTGCGGCGTGTCGCCGGTGCGCACGCTGATTTCCGGACTGTGGAAAGGTACACCCATGCGCCGCGCCATGTTGGCAATGCCGGCCAGCGGCGAGCGCAGGTTGCGCTCCACATCGACGGCCAAAGCCTTGAGCGGCGATACGTAAACGATGCGGCAGCCCTTTTTGTCGGACCGCGCGCGCGGCTTCCCCTCGGGGGCTAAAGCCGCGGTCGCTTCTGTTGCGATTCTGTCCGGGCTGAAGCCCGGATCTGCCCCCCGAACATCGTGCAGCATGAGCCGGTCGAGGCACCACAGGAAGGCAGTCAGGGTTTTCCCCGTGCCGGTGGGCGCCAGAATCAGCGTGCTCTCGCCGCGCGCGATCGCCGGCCAGCCCATGCGTTGCGGCGCGGTAGGTGCGTCGAATACAGCGCGAAACCAGGCCGCTGTGACCGGATGAAAGCAGGCGAATGGATCGGGCTGATCGAAAGGCTCCAGGATGGGGTGATCGAGCGTCACTCTGTATTGAGATTAACGCGAGAAAGCGGCGAATACAAAGCGAAACCTCTTTTCACTCGCTCGAGCCCCAATACCGAGTCCGAAATCCTCACCGAGTCTCACCGCTTGAAACCGGCAGAAGTGTCCGGCGAGGCTCGCCGGATCGCGGATCAGTCGTCGTCCGGGTCCTCGGGGGGCGCATTGAGGTTGATAAAGAACGCGCCATCCACCTGCGCCGGAATGGGCTGGTAGCTGCGCGGAGTAGCCAGCGTGAAAAATGCGCTGAGATCTGTAACAGCCCGCTTGTCGGCAAATCCAAGCTGACCTTCCGGGAGATGGTTGACGCCTTCAATGAAGCGGAGGATGCTTCCAAAATCGTATTTCTCCATGCTGATGAAGCGCGCCGGAGTGTAAGCCGAAATCACAAGCAGAGGCACGCGGAAGCCGCCGAGAAAATCGCCGGGGCAGTTAGTGGATTGGCACGGCAACGACGATGCAAGGTGCGGCAACTCGTGGTCCGCCCATCCGCCCCAGTCGTCCCAGGTGACCACGATCGCCGTGTCCTGCCACAGGTTCTGGCCGGCATTCGGGGTTCCGGCCGGGCACGTCTTGGCTGTTCCGATCGCGTTTACCACGGCCGCAACCCAGGAAGGACCGTAAAGATCGGTGGTTCCAGCGTGGTCGGACCATCTCCCGTCGGGAATGACCCAGTTGACATTCGAGAGGTCGCAGTTGGCGATGTGGGTCAGGATATCCGTGCCCATCCTGCCGATGTCCACGTGCTCGACCCATTCTTTTCCGTTGCATTCGAGCGCGGAGGACGGATCGCCGTTGGGATTCACGAATCCCGGCTCGCAGATAGCCGCGAACGAAACCGGCGCCGTGGTGACGTCGCCGGCGGTCGGAGCGAAATACTTCCAACTGATAGAGTGCGCATCGAGAATGTCGGCCATGGTCTCATGCGACTGACAGTACGTACCCACCGGGTTAGTGGGGTAAATCAGGGCGGTGTTGGAGATTGGGCACTCCTGCACCGAGCCGTTGTCGTAGGTCACGCAGCCCGCCGCCGGCGAGCCGATGGCCGGAGAAACCACCCAGCTCGTGGCGCTATTCGGAGCCATGCATCCTACGTTGCTAGTGTTGATGTTTTCAGAGACGAATGTGGACTTCGCATCGTCTTGCGCGGTGAGCGCCGACGTTCCGGAAAAGATGAATTGATGCGCGACATAGCTGGGTCCCTGGTTGGTCTGGTACATGTAATTGGCCCAGCCGTAGTCCTCGGCGAGAGTCAGGTAAGGATCGAGCAAATGCCCCTGTGAGCCGTCGGAGTTCGTGACCGGGGTGTTCGCGACGTATGCATACGCGCCGCCGGTGGGAGCACTGTCGCGCCATGCGCCATCGTCGCGGCATTCGAGCGTGACCGGGTCGGGATCGCACATGTCTTCGAAGTTCCCGTGGGTGTGCCCTGGAGTCGCGCTCCCATACAGCGGCGCGGGAGCCAATGGGACGGCAACCGGTGTTCCCGTCTGATTGGAAACCCCGCAGGGAGAGATGTCATAGCAGCCGTGTGTGACCGGCGCGGGAGTACAGGCATTGAGTCCCGACGCGTTCGCCGGGATCGGGCACGCGGGAGTCAGATAATGGAAGAGGTTGTCGGGTGTCCTGTTTTCCTGAACGATCACGACGATGTTCTTTATCTGATACGGGAACTGGCCCAACGCAGTTGCGGATAGAGAACCAAGGAACAGGGTCAAGGCGCGGAATTTCAATTTTCATTCCTCCGGGTTCTGCGAAGACGCGGATCGACGCCAAGCCTATGCGGTCCATCGCGCCGACCGCGAGGCAGAAGGAGAGAATTGCAGGGATTCTGCCTCACCTTCGCATCATGAGGCGATACCGATGCACGGTCTTTCGGGAAAAAGTCCGTTCAATACGTACAGGAGCAAGCGCGAGCCGGGCACGCAGTAATGCTGACTTTGTATTTCGTGCGTGAGATTGATTTGTGAGCCGATGGTACTACAAGCCACGATGCGGCGAAAGATAAAAGACGAACAATATTCGAATCGTCAGCCAACTGCGAATCTCTCCTCTATGACTGCGGTAGACCGGAGACGAGCAAGGTGGCTGCCTCGGGTGCGTCGCTTACCATCGAACTTGTCGGGGATACAATGCGCGACAACCTGGCCGCACTACTGAACGACTTTCGAAGATACGGGAGCGAGACCGCGGTGGTGCGCTACAAAGGAGTGCGCCGGCGGGTGACGAGTTACGCGGAGATTGCGCATCTCGCCGGCAGGTTTGCGGCGCTGTTGGAGCGGCGCGGAGTTACGCCCGGCGAGCGCGTTCTCATCTGGGGTGAGAACAGCGCGGAGTGGATTGCGGCCTTCTACGGCTGCGTGCTGCGCGGCGTTTTGGCCGTTCCCCTCGATGCATACGGCAGCGCCGACTTTGCAGGTCGCGTGTGCGCGGACGTGAAGCCGAAGCTGGCCGTGGGCGATGCGATGTTGCTCAGGCAGTTGCCTTGCCGCCCGGTCGAAAAAAACAACGACCCTGCGGATTCGGGGAACGCGGACTACGACATTTCGCAGCTTGCGTTCGAACGATGGGCCGAAGCGCTGCCGGCCGAAGAGGCCGGACCGGTGGCAGGGCTCGCGCGCGACACTCCTCTTCAGATTCTCTTCACATCCGGTACGACCGGCGATCCCAAAGGCGTTGTGCACACCCATGGCAACGTCCTGGCCAGCGCCGGGCCGATCGCGCAAGCTGCGCAAGGCTATCTCAAATATGAGCGGCTCATTCATCCGCTGCGCATCCTGCACACTTTGCCGCTGAGCCACGTCTTCGGGCAGATGATGGGCTTATGGATTCCCCCAATCTTTACCGCCGAGTTGCACTTCGAGAGCCGGCTGGTGGCGTCGCGGCTAATCGACATGATTCATCGCGAGCGCATCTCGGTGCTGGCCGCGGTGCCGCGCGTGATCGCGCTTTTGAAGACGCACCTGGAGATGACCAGGCCGGACCTGGCTGCGCGCGTGGCTGCCGCGCCGAATCTCTCCGCGCAGGAAAAGTGGTGGCGGTTTCGCGATGTGCATCGCGCCTTCGGTCTCAAGTTCTGGGCGCTCATCTCCGGCGGCGGTGCGCTGCCGGCAGCGCTGGAAGAGTTCTGGAACAGGCTGGGATTCGTGCTCGTGCAGGGCTACGGGATGACCGAGACCACGGCGCTCATCACGCTGAATCATCCCTTCCACGTGGCCCGCGGTTCCATCGGCAAGCCGCTGGCGGGCCGCGAGGTAAAGCTCGGCCCGGATGGCGAAGTGCTGGTGCGGGGCGCGTCGATCTCCGGCGCGACGTGGTCGGGCGGCGAGTTGAAGCCACGTCACGATGAGTGGCTGGCGACGGGCGATTTGGCCGAGCGGGAACCCGGCGGCGAGCTGAAGTTTTTGGGACGCAAGAGCGAAACCATCGTGACTGGAAGCGGCGTGAATGTGCATCCCGAGGACCTTGAAGCAGCCCTCGAGCAGGAGCCGGGCGTAGTTGCGTGCGCAGTGGTGCCCATGGAGACGCCGCAGGGCCTTGAGCCGTGCGCAGTCGTGGTGATCCGTGGCGTGGATTCGCAAGCAGGCGCGGCCATTGAGCACGCCAACTCCCGCCTGGCGGAGTTTCAGCGAATTCGCAGATGGGAGGTTTGGCCTGAACCCGACCTCCCCAGAACTTCGACCGGAAAGGTGAAACGCAAGGCCGTTGCGGAGTGGCTGGCGGCGCGGCATGTGGATGGCGCGAAGGCGTCTGCGGCCACAAATGGTGCTGGCGGCCAATCGGCACTGCGCGGGGATTGGCTGCTGCGATTGATCGCGCAGATTACGGACGAAGCTCCGCCGGGCAGCGGCGACGAGTTGCGGCTGAGCGAGGATCTGCATCTCGACAGCCTGGGGCGCGTGCAGTTGAATGCGGCGATCGAAGAGCGACTGGGAACGACGCCGGAAAATGGCGTCCTGGACCAGGTGCAGACGCTGGGCGAGCTGCGCAGGGCGCTCTCCAGCGGTCCGGAAGCTGACTCCCGTGTCTCGGAATCGGCACGCGAGGAACCCCAAGCACAAGCCCCGGTGGCTAATGTCTCGACCGACCCGGCTCGGCCTTCATCCGGACTGCAGCCCGAACCTCCGCGCCCCTCGGATGCTTCTCCAGCCTCACACAGCGGAAACGTCGCATCCGTTCATCCGGAAGCAATCCCGCCCCAACGCGGTCCCACGGCGCAAAGCAACTACATCTATCCGCATTGGCCCTGGTGGTGGCCGGTGCGATTGCTGCGGAGCATCTTTGTCGAAGCTGTGATGCGCCCGCTCGCGTGGCTGCTGGCCGCGCCCAAGGTGGTCGCTCCAAAAAAGCTGGCTGCCACGGAACCGATGCTGATCATCGCCAACCACGTGACCGCGTTCGACGGGGCTCTGATCGAATACGCGCTGCCGGGGCGCGTGCGCCGCCGGATGGCGATCGCCATGTCCGGCCAGATGCTGGAGGACTTTCGCCATTTCCGCGATCCGGAGCGGCCGGGCAGATTCTTCCTTCAGGGGCCGCTCTACTATTGGCTTGTCACGGCGTCTTTCAACGTATTTCCCTTGCACAGGCAGCGCGATTTTCAGCGCAGTTTCGAGCACGCAGGCGAAGCCCTCGATCGCGGTATGAATGTAATGGTATTTCCCGAGGGTGCCCGGACGTACGGTAAATTGGCGAGGTTTCGTCCTGGTATAGGGCTGCTTGTCAAGCAGGCCGACGCGCCGGTCCTGCCGATGGCGCTTATCGGACTGCGTGAACTACATTCGCGCTCGGGGGCCTGGTTCCGCTCCGGAACGATCGAAGTGCGCGTCGGAGAACCGATACGCTTCGCGCCCGGCGAAACGGAGGCGGCGATCACCGCCCGTCTGCAGGCAGAAGTGGGGAAGCTGCTGGGCGGCGAAGCAATTGGGAGCAAAAGCTGAAGAATGGAGTCCCGGAACCGCACAAGCAATTTTGGGGAGCTCTACTGAAGCTCCAATTGCAAAGACGAAATAGCGGAAGGGTTTGCAAAGAATGGACGGCGAGAAAAAGATGAACAACCGATTATCGACTGAGCGGGAACTTGAAAGTCTGATGGAAGCTGCGCACTACGCCGCGCTGAATTCCTACTCGCCCTATTCGGAATTCCGCGTAGGCGCGGCACTCAAGCTGTCAAACGGGGAGATTGTAACCGGCACAAACGTTGAGAATGTGAGCTATGGACTCACGATCTGCGCCGAGCGCAGCGCGGTGGTGCGCGCCGTAACGCAGTTCGGTCCCGGAATTCGCATCGAAGCCGTCGCCGTGGCGAATTTGAATGACGCGGCAAGCCCACCCTGCGGCGCGTGCCGCCAGGTGCTGGCCGAGTTCACTGCGCCTCACGCGCCGGTCATCTTCCCCACGGCGGATGGACCAAGGACGATGCCCTTCCGAGAACTGCTACCACTAGCCTTTGAGATGAAGATAAATTAGTTTCACTGAAAAGCCGGCGCCGCGGATCACTAAATCAACTCGATTGAAACGCGACGACCGACCATCGCAGCCGCACGTTGCAAACTCGAAAGCGTAATGTCGCACTTCGGATCGAGCAGGCGATCGACTTGCGTGCGGCTGGTTTTGAGCAGCGCCGCCATCTTATTCTTAGAAATCTTCCGCTTCTTCATCGACTCTGCGAGTTGCCAGGCGACAACCTCCTTGATCGCCTGCGCCTGAGCCTCTTCGAAGATGCCTTCTTCCTTCAGAAAATCGTCAATGCTCGATCCCATGTGCTTCTTGCTCATTGTTGAAGCTCCTTCCTGCGTTTGCGTGCCAAGGCCAGGTCTTCGTCGGGCGTCGTACGCGTCTTCTTGACGAATCCATGCAATGCGACAAGGTGCTCGCGATAGAGGCTAATCAGAACCCGAGCTGTACGCCTCGTTGGCAGATCGGTCCGAAGTTCCCAGATACCGTCGCCCATCGCGCGGCACAGCGGCATTCCAATCGGCCATCTCCATTGCGCACGCAACAAATCCGCGCCAATTGCATGGCGCTCAACCTCCGGCAGCCCTTTCAGCCACTCCCGCACAGGTTCCGTTCCAATACTCGATCGATAAAAGATCAGCGGGATTTTATGCGGCTGTGCGTCTTCCTTCATCCTGCGCCTTATTAGGTACATTGTACCGCAGAATGTACAAGCGATTGGCAACGGCTCTGCGACCGGCGCTTGCGATAATTTGAAGGATCCATTGAATGAGGCAACCCGCCGAATGAATGCACCTGCCCACGTCCCGCTGCACACCATCGACCTGATCCGCAAAAAACGCGATGGCGGCACGCTCGATGCTCGTGAGATCGGCTTTCTGGTCGAAGGCGCGGCCAGCCAGTCGATTCCGCCGGAACAGCTAGCGGCCTGGCTGATGGCGGCCTGGCTGCGCGGGCTCTCGCTCGATGAGACCCGTGCTCTGACCGTTGCCATGCGCGACTCCGGCGAAAAGTTTTCGCCGCGGCGCCTCGGCAAGGTCGCAGTCGACAAGCACTCCACCGGCGGCGTCGGCGACAAGACCAGTTTCCTCGTTGCTCCCATCGCTGCGGCCTGCGGCCTCGCCGTGCCCATGATCAGCGGCCGCGCCCTCGGCCACACCGGCGGAACGCTGGACAAGCTCGAATCGATTCCCGGATTTCGTACAGCACTGTCGCTCGACGAGTTCGAGCAAGTATTGGCGAAGTGTGGCGCGGCCATTGTGAGCCAGACGCCGGCGCTGGTTCCGGCCGATCGCGTGCTCTACGCATTGCGCGACCGCACGGGCACAGTTGAAAGCCCGGGGCTGATCTGCGCGTCGATTCTGAGCAAGAAGCTTGCCGCAGGCCTCGATGCTCTGGTCCTCGATGTGAAAACAGGCTCGGGTGCGTTCCTGCGCCGTCGCGAAGACGCCGAGTACCTCGCCGCGCTCATGGTGGCCACGGCCGAGGCCGCGGGCACGCGCACCGTGGCGCTGATGACCGATATGGGCCAGCCGCTCGGCCGCATGGCCGGCAACTGGATTGAGCTGATGGAGGCCGTGGAACTGTTGCGCGGCGAGCGGCCCGCGCAAAGCGAGGATCTCCGCGAGCTCTCGCTGCAGCTCGCCGGATGGATGATTCATCTTGGCGGAAAGGCCGACACACCCGAGAGCGGTTATCAATTGGCCCAGCGCGCAGCGGTGGACGGATCCGCGCTGCAAGTGTTCTTCGAGATGGTCGCGGCGCAAGGTGGCGATGTTCGCGTCTTCGACGATCCGGCGGCATTCCACAAGCCCGGCTCCGTCCAGGTGCTGGAAGCGTGGCAGAACGGCTACATCGCCAACATGGACACGACGCAGATCGGCTGGGCCGTCCAGCGCCTGGGCGCGGGACGAGAGAAGGCGGGCGAACCCGTCGATCCATTTGCGGGAATCGCGTTTCATGTCCGGCGCGGCGCGCGCATCGAGCAAGGCCAGCCGATTGCGACGCTCTACGCAACGCGAATGGAAATGCTCGCCGAGCCCGCCGTCTTGCTGAAGCAAGCGATCGCAATTTCCGACGCTCCGCCGCTGCCGGTCGAATTGGTCAGCGGCATATTCACTCGCGAAAATGCCGAGGCACATCTGCGCAATGCTGGTAAGGTGGTTGAAAGCAGCCTTTAGCCTCTAGCTCCAAGCCTCAAGCACATGCGTGTTTGGAACTCGATGTTTTGGAGCCCTAAGTACAAGCTAGAGGCCAAAAGCCAGCAGCTAGGAGCTGCCTTTCAAGGAGCCTCGATTTGGACCGATTCACCGGTGTGCTGGGAATATTGGCCGTGCTGGGCGCGGCGTGGGCGTTCTCGACGGACCGTAAGCACATCCGCTGGCGCACGGTGGCGTGGGGGCTGAGCCTGCAACTGGTCTTCGCGTTTTTTGTGCTCCGCTTCGATTATGGTCAGCGCGCCATGGCTTGGGCCGGCGACGTGGTCAAATCCATGCTCGGCGCGACTTTCGCCGGCACGCAGGTCCTCTTCGGCCAGCTTGGCCTGCCCAACGCCGGCGCCTTCGGCCAACTCCTCCCATCCAATCCGCCCAACATAGGCGCCATCTTCGCCTTCCAGGTGCTGCCCACCATCATCTTCATCTCCGCGTTCTTCGCGGTCATGTACCACATCGGGTTGATGCAGATCATCATCCGTGGCCTGGCCTGGGTGATGCTCAAGACCATGCGCATCTCCGGCGCGGAGAGCATGAACGTGGCCGCGTCCATCTTCATGGGTCAGACCGAAGCGCCGCTCACCATCCGCCCATTCCTCGCCGGCGCCACGCGCAGCGAGCTCATGACCATCATGACCAGCGGCATGGCGCACGTCTCCGGCGGCATCATGGCCATGTACATCGCGCAGGGAGTCGAAGCCAAGCACCTGCTGGCTGCGGTCATCATGACCTCGCCGGGCACGATCTTGATCGCGAAGATGCTCGTGCCGGAAACCGAGGTCCCCGCCACCGAAGGCAAAGTAGTCATCCCCGAGCAGGAGGAACACAAGAACGAGAATCTGATCGGCGCCATCGCGCGCGGCACCATCGACGGCGGCAAGCTGGCCATGAATGTGGCCATCATGCTCATCAGCTTTCTCGCGCTGGTTGCGCTGCTCGATCAGCTCCTCGGCTGGACGCACATGCACGCCGGCCTGCACTGGGTGCCCAGCAGCCTGGGCGAAATTCTCGGCTTTGCCGGCGCACCGGTAGCGTGGCTCATCGGCGTGCCGTGGCACGACGCGCCCGCCATCGGCAATCTGCTCGGCACGCGCATGGCACTGAATGAAGTGGTGGCCTACATCGCGCTAGGCGCGCAGAAAGCCGCGCTGGCGCCGCGGTCGTTCACCATCGCCACGTTTGCCCTGTGCGGTTTCGCCAATCTCGGCTCCATCGGCATGCAGATCGGCGGCATCGGCGCGCTAGTTCCCGAGCGCCGCAACGACCTCGCGCGATTAGGCGTGCGCGCCATGCTCGCCGGCACCATGGCGAATTTAATCTCAGCGTCGATCGCCGGAATGTTCCTCGGCTAGAATCTTGAGCGAGAGGCTCCTCGAGGGACAAGCAGAGAATGGAGCGGATTTTTTCCCAATTCGCCGACGGCCGCACCGAGCTGGTCTTCGACCTGCTTGCTGGCGGCCTTCCCGCGAACCACAAGGATGAAAACGGCGTCTCCTTGATCCGGCATTGCGCGTACTACGGGGATGTCAGCGCAATCCGGTACTTGCTGTCGCAGGGCGAATCCCTCGCGCCCCTGGGGAAGAACCTCGGCCTCGACGCCGCCTCGTTCCATGGCCATTGGCGGCTTTGTCAATTCCTCCTCGAGCAGGGCGCAGACGTCAACCAAGCCGACGCCGCCACGGGCGAGACAGCCTTGCACGCGGCCCTCAACAATGCCGACCGCATGGTCTACGACCGGGTCGTAAGCGTGTTGCTCGCCCACGGCGCGAACCCCAACGCCGCCACAATCCCCGGCATAGAGACCGGCGCCTTCATGCGCGACTGCCGCACCAAGGGCGAGACTCCTCTGCACCGCGCCGCCGCCTTCGGCGAGGTGGAGACGATCCGGATGCTGAAGGGCGCGGGCGCGATCCTGGAAGCCAGGGACGCCAACGGAGAAACCCCGCTCTCCTGGGCAAGCTGGTATGGGCGTCCCACGCCGCTGCTGCGCGAGCTGCTCTACGGGGAACACCGCATCCATCCCCAGAATCAGCCGATGCGGGCCAACCTGCTGGGGTGGCCGCGGGTCTAGGCGCTCCTAGCCAAGAGACGTCTTTCGCCGCAACCGGTAAAAGACCGTCAACGCCGTCACCGTCCCGCAAGTAAGCAAACTCGCCGCCATGCCCAGAATCAGCGACCAATCCCGCTGGTAAACTCCGTGCACGATGCCGACAACCTGCAACACGCTGAATCCTCCGAAAGTGATCAGCGAAATCCCCTCGTCGCTCTTTTTGCGCCACACAGCAATGGCCTGCGGCACGAACAGCAACGCGTTGCAAACCAGCCCCAGCCCAAAGATGACAGCGACGATCTCCTTCATTTGCGTGCCCCCCCAGGTCGCAGCGTCAATCGCCAAACCGCGCCATGCCGCGCGCTTTGGCCTTGGCAGCTTCCTCTTCGCGATTCTTGCGCGGCGCGGTGGTTTCAAGCGCGTAAAGAAGGCGCCCGGAAACAGCGGCGACCTCATCCACAGCGGCGAGGAACGCGGCTTCGTTCGACTTCGACGGCTTCGTAAAGCCGCAGATCTTGCGCACGAACTGCAGCGACGCGGCGCGAACTTCCTCTTCGGTCACGGGAGGATCGAAGTTGAAAAGCGTTTTGATGTTGCGGCACATGGTTGGTGCCCTCCGTTGAAGCGAAGCTTTCCGTCCATGAGGCGGCCCGGCTGCTCTCTCTACTCTAGTTTGCCCCGATGACAAGCGGTGAGCCAATTGACACTTCGCAACTTGCGAAGTAGGCTGGGACAGTGCACATCATAACGGTGAAGCGGCTCAAAGAAGCTGCCGAGAGATACCGTGAGGCTGCGCGGGAGATTGGAGCCTGGATCGGCATAGTGAAAACGGCCCGGTGGCGCAACTTCGACGAATTGCGGGCCAGCTTCCCCGACGCCGATCATGTGGACGGTTTGGTTGTTTTCAATATCAGGCATAATCGGTATCGTCTGATCGCCGCTATTCATTATGCGAAGACGATCGAAAAACGACTGACTCTCGGGCATGTGTATGTCGCATCGTTCATGACGCACAAGGAGTACGACCGGTGGTGTTCCGGAACTGAAAAACAGAGGGCAAAATGGCTACAGTTTTAGCGGACCCGGAAAAGATGATGGAGCGAGGCGCACCGCGTGTGATTCACAACGAAGAGCAGCTTCAGGCATATACCAAGGCGCTATTTCGCCTCACTACTGAGCCGCATCCTACGAAGGCGCAGGTTGAAGCAATCGAATTGCTCACGCTTCTGGTCGAGCGATACGAGCTGGAGCACTATTCCCTGCCGAAGGCAACCCCCGCCGATGTGCTGCGCTTCTTGCTCGAACGGCACGGGTTGAAGCAACGAGATATTTCGCGGGAACTGGGGGGAGAGAGCGTGGTCTCTGAGGTGCTTTCCGGAAAACGGAAGCTGAACACAACGCACATCGAACAGCTCAGCAGGCGATTCCACGTCTCGCCAGCGGCTTTCTTTTCTTGTTCTGAGTGACGATGGTCTAATTAATTGGAGCACACCCAGGTTCATAGATGACCCACTTCGACCAGGTTACTGAAGCCGCGGCTTTCTTGCGCGAGAAGATGCGCGGCGCAATCGGCGACGCATCGCCGCGCATCGGCATGGTGCTGGGCTCGGGGCTGGGCGCGGCCGCAAACGCCGTGCGCGAGCCGGTCATCGTGCCCTACGCGGAGATTCCGCACTTTCCGCAATCTACCGTTGAGGGCCACTCGGGCCGCATCGTCGCAGGTTCGCTCGGCGGCGTGCCCGTGATCGTCATGCAGGGCCGCGTGCATTACTACGAAGGCTACGCGCCGGCGCAGGTCACCTTCCCCATGCGCGTGCTTGGCGCGCTGGGCCTGCAGGCCGTGGTGCTCACCAATGCCGCCGGCGGAATCAAGGAAGGCTATCGCGTGGGCCAGCTCGTAGCGCTCGCCGACCACATCAATTTCACCGGGTTCAACCCAC
The DNA here is from genome assembly GCA_049676965.1 of Occallatibacter sp. GTDB lineage: Bacteria > Acidobacteriota > Terriglobia > Terriglobales > Acidobacteriaceae > Telmatobacter. Next base: position 4,999 of record JBAUBR010000342.1, on the reverse strand, counting down.
TGATTGGCCCCAATGAGGCACGCTTCGGATTTCGGCCCGGCGCCGGGTTGCGGTTTTTCGATATGACGGAAGCGTATTCGAAGTCCTTGCGAGTGCTGGCACAAGAAGCCGCGCACGCTGAGGGATTCGAAATGGAGGAAGGCGTCTATCTGGCGCTGAGCGGGCCGAGCTTCGAAACGCCGGCCGAGATTCGCGCCTTTCGCACCCTGGGCGCCACGCTGGTCGGCATGTCTACGGTGCCGGAGACAGTCGTCGCGCGCCACATGGGCATTGAGGTGCTGGGGATCTCGTGCGTGACCAACCTCGCCGCGGGACTGGGCGCGACGCAGCTCAGCCACGAAGAGGTGTTCGAAGCGGGTCGAAAGGTGGAAGAGAGATTGGCGCGGCTGCTGAAGCGGCTGGCGCCGAAGATGACCGCATGGTTCGAGCGGACGCAATGAGAGTTGCGGTCTCCCGTCCTCCAAGCCGGCAGCGCTCCAAGCCTCACGCCTGGAGACTTGCCCCGATGCAATTCGTCCTCGAATGAAATCCGGTTGAACGCTGCTGCCCAATTTGGTTCATTTATAGACAATTCACGCGAAACGAAAGATCTGCCGACATCACTCTTACGTAGTGTGATTGTGGGGACGTGGATTGCCGTGAGTCGAATGAAGCAGAAAGCGGCCGAATGGCTGCGCCAGGGCATCTCGCCGCGGCGGCTGGCCCTTACGCTGGCGCTTGGGTTCGCTGTCGGGTGCCTGCCCGTGGTCGGCCTGCCGACGGCGCTGTGTGTGCTGCTGGCGCTGGTGCTCAAACTGAATCTGCCCGCCATTCAAGCAGCGAATTACGCGGTCATGCCGCTGCAACTGGTGCTGATTGCGCCGTTCGTCAAGTTCGGCGGATGGCTTTTTTCGCTCGGCCCGCGGCAAAGCATCGGCTTGAAAGCGCTGTTACACATTTCGCCGATGAGCTTCGTGGGTCACCTGACGGGTTTTGCCGCCGAAGCGCTGCTGGCGTGGCTGGTCATCGCCGTCCCGGCCGTGGTCCTGCTCACCGCTGCGCTCACCCTCGTGCTGCGCCGGGTGCCGGCGTTGGCCAGGCAATAGGAAGTCCGAATCCCGGCATCAAAAATCGCGATCCTGGGAACCCACGCATCTCCCTTGCTATCCGAAGCTGGCGCGCTTGACCGTCTCGCGAAAATCCTTACCGGTCATCTCCACGCGCACGCACATTTCGGCCAGGCGCGAGCGCATGCGGTCGCCGATGCGATCGCCCAGCGTCTGCTCGCGCGCGGCGCGTTCGGGATCGCTTAGCCCGCCCGCCGCGGCAGGCAGATCGGGATAATTGGTGGTGATGATGGTGGTCTGTCGGTCGTTGTAGCGGGTGTTGAGGATGAGCGCAACCGTATCCCAAACCCATTCGTTGGGCTTTTGCGCGCCCAGGTCGTCGAGCACCAGCACCTCGGCCGCGAAGACAGGCTTAAGCAGTTCGAGCTCCGTCGTATTCACCTGCGGGTTGTAGCTGTTCTGGATGTTCTTGAGCAGTTCGCGATAGTCGCAGAAGAGCCCCTTGACACCGCGTTCCTGCACCAGCCGCCGCAGCACGCCTACGGCGAGATGCGTTTTGCCCACGCCAATGGAGCCGGCAAAAAGAAGTCCCTTGCCGGCGGTGTCGACCGGGTATGCGTCGACAAATTTGCGCGCGGTGAGATGGGCGCGGCCGAGCGATGGGTCGGCGCCGCGAAAGGCAGTCTCGTAGCCGTCGAGGGTGTAATGGCGATAGCGCTCGGGAATGTGCGCCGCGGCCAGGCGCCTCTCCTCGCGCTCCATCTCCTGGCACTCGCAGGCGCGAGAAACCCACTGGCCGGCCTCATTGACCACGCGGACGAGGCCGACCCCATTGCAGATTGAGCAGACAGTCATTCGACTTTAAGCCTAGCGCAATCGGGCGCGCGCCGACCCGGTGCAATGGACGGAGCCGAATGTGGAAAAGAGCGACAAATCCGCTGACCCGCTAACTTGCTAACTCGCTACCTCACTATTTCTTCGATCCCGGCAGCATTCCCTTGATCCTGTCCAGCATTCCCGGCTTTGCCGCCGTTGCCGGTGATGGCTTTACCGGCGCGGGAGACGGCGCCGTACCCGCCGCAGGTTTCCGAGCGCCCACAGCGGCGCCTTGCGACAGGGGAGACAGCGGCGGCGCGACGGACGATTGCGCAATATTGGAAGCCGAAAGGTTCGGCGGTGGCCCATTCTCGTTCTTCACCAGAATCGAAATTCTGCGGTTGGAAGGGTCGAAGGGATTGCTCTTGACGCGCAAAAGCTGGTCTGCGTATCCACGAACCTGCGTCACCTGGTCGGAGCGAACCCCATCCTGCTGCATCAGCCGCCGCGCGGAGTTGGCGCGGTCCGCCGAAAGCTCCCAGTTGCTGTAGTCTTTCCCGGCGGAGTATTGCGCCGAGTCGGTGTGGCCCTCGATCAGCAGCGAATTGGGCAGCGTCTTCAACTCCCCCGCAAGCAGCGCCAGCAGCTCCTGGCCGCTCGCGCTCAGTTGCGCGCTGCCGCTCTCGTAAAACGTTCCGTTCTTGCCTTCGAGCAGTTCGATGCGCAGCCCCTCGGGAGTGATGGTGATTTCGATCTGCTTCGAGAGTTTTTCGAGCTCCTTCTTGGCCTTGATCTCCTCCTCCAGCTTCTCCTTCAGCTTCTGCAGGCTTTCATCGTTCTTCTCGGTCACCGTGTTGCCGGTTCCAGTCATGGTGGTTCCGAGCAGGCTGGCAGCTCCCTTGGGGTCGTTGAAGTAGCCGGCGACAGCTCTTTTGACCTTCTCGCTCGAACCCATCAGCCAGAGCACGATAAACAGCGACATCATCGCGGTGACGAAGTCGGCATACGCCACCTTCCACGCGCCGCCATGATGGCCGCCGTGACCGCCCTTCTTCTTGATAACGATGATGGGTTGCTTCCCTGCCATGCCGAGCGCTCTCCTAAGCCGCGGCGGCGGGGGCGTCCGCAGCCACCGGCCCGCCGCCCTTGCAGCTCTTTTCCATCCCGTCGAAGCTGGGCCGCACATGCGCGGGGATGGCCCGCCGCGCCATCTCCACGGCAATCATCGGCGCCGAGCCTTTGAGAAACGAAAGCAGCAGAACGCGCAGCACGCCCAGGTAGGCGTTGTGCTCGTCGGCGGATTTGGCCATGTTGGAGCTCAGCGGTCCGGCTACGCCGTAGCACAAAAGAATGCCGAGAAACGTTCCCACCAGCGCCGCGGCGACTTTTTCGCCGATGGCCTCGGGAGGTCCGCCCAGCGCGCCCATGGTGATGACCACGCCCAGCACCGCAGCCACAATGCCCAGCCCTGGAAGCGCGTCGGCCACGGTGGTCAGCGCGCTCACCGGCATGGTCGCGTCGTGGTGGTGAACTTCCATGTCCAGCTCCATCATTTGATCCATGTCGAACGGCTCCACGCCCCCGGTAATGGCCATCCGCAGAGTGTCGCACACGAAGTCGCAGGCGTGATGGTCGTGGAGAAACTCGGGATAGTTCTTGAAAATCGCGCTTTCGGCCGGCTTTTCCACGTCGTTCTCCACGCTGAGCAGCCCTTCTTTGCGCACTTTATTCAGGAACTGGTACATCATCTTGAGCGTGTTCAGGTAGCGATCCTTGCCGAACGGGGAGCCCTTGAGCGCACCCAGCAGGCCGCCAACAATTCCTTTAAGGATATGCATGGGATTGGCCACCAGCAGCGTGCCGATAGCCGCCCCGCCCAGGATCAGCAGCTCGGCCGGCTGCAGCAGCACCTGGATGTGGCCCTTCTCCATCAGGAAGCCGCCGATGACCGCCCCGAACACCACCAGAATGCCTACGATGGCAAACATGCATGCCTCCCTGTTGCGTGCGTGGCGTGGTTTCCGCCGGCGTGAATGCTTGTCCGCATGGCCGACTGCGCCCGCTCGAGCAGCTCGGCCAATGTGTCGTCTTCCCCGGCCTGCGCCGCGCCGATGCTCACCGTGAGCGAGATGCGGTCGCCCCACCAGCGGAAATCGGCCGTTCGCGCCAACCCAGCCAGCACCTTCGCGTGCGCGCCAAGCATCTCGGCGGTGCGCTCATGGCTGATGATGAGAAACTCGTCTTCTCCCCAGCGGCCCGTTTCTTCGCCCGGCCGCAATCCGCCGGCCAGCACATGCGCCACTTTTTCCAGCATCGCGTCGCAGGCGCGCGCGCCGTGCGTCCTGCGCAACTCGTGCGCCTGGTCGACGGTGATCCATAGCAGGCCAAAGGGCAGATGCGAGCGAGCGCAGTCATCGAATTCCGTTTCCAGCCGGTCCTGGATCTCCGCCTGGCTCGCTTCAACGGTGGTATCTTCGCCGCAATCGCCATGCGGCAGCGCGTCCAGCCGCTCCGCGGGATGAAAGGTGGCCGCAGTGCCGATGCGTGCTCCAAACGCGTCGCGCAGTACCAGGATGCGCACCATGACCGGCAGCTCGTGTCCGAGCCGATGCCGCATTTGCACCAGCGAGCCTCGCCCCGGCGCCGTCTCCGCATCGGTTTGATGGATCCAGTGCCGCGAACCGCCGACAATGAGCTGCTCCAGCGCATCGCATACCGGCCGGCCGAGCAGCTCCACGGCCGCGTAGCCGGTAATCGCTTCGGCGGCACGGTTCCAAAACGCCAGGTTGCCGTCGAGGCCCATCGATGCGAAGCCGTCCGGCAGACAATCCAGCGCGGCCTCGAGTAACTCTGTGCGATCGCTCATAAATCCCCGTCCTCTGCTTCATCGGCGGGGAGCGGAGTAACTTCATTCAGCAGTTAGGCCGAAACGCGAATAGATTGGAATTCGCTGATAACCGCAGAGGTAATTTAGAGATCCTTATTCCGCTGGGAGGAGCCTTGGCCGCATTACAGCGGTTCCACAATTGCTGTATCCCGAATCCACTACCTTCAAGTGGCTTTTTCCTCAAGAAAAAGCCACCTTTCACGACGCCAAACAGGACACGTGAATTGTGGAACCGCTCTAGAGTCCAGCG
>JBAUBR010000341.1:0-8596 GCA_049676965.1 Occallatibacter sp. | reverse complement strand
CGCTCGTCCCGCGCATCGCCCACGCCGAAGAGCAAGCCGCCCGCGCCACCCACGCCATGCCCACGCCGCGAATCAAAGACATCAGTGTGATTGAATGCGAGCCGCAGGGAGTGCGCCTCACCGTGGTGAAGATCACTACGGATCAGGACGGCCTCTACGGCTACGGCTGCGCCACCTTCACGCAGCGCGCCGATCTGGTGAAACCGGCGGTCGAGAAATACCTCAAGCCCTTCCTGCTGGGCAAAACCACCGACCGCATCGAAGACATCTGGCAATCCTGTTACGACAGTTCGTATTGGAAGAACGGCCCGGTGCTCAACAACGCCATCAGCGGCATCGACCAGGCGCTGTGGGACATCAAGGGCCGGCAGGCGAACATGCCCGTCTACCAGTTGGCCGGCGGCAAGTGCCGGGAGGCCGCCGACACCTACGCGCACGCCAGCGGCGCCGAGTTCGAAGAAGTCGTCGACAACGCGAGAAAGCTGATGGCGCAGGGCTGGCGCAACGTTCGTGTTCAGGTCGGCCTTCCCGGGATGGCCGGCTACGGCTCGCAGCACGGCGATGCCGCCCGCCCCAAAGCCCTCCATGACAAACCGCTCTTCGATCGCGAAGCCCAGTTTCGCCGCGCTTTGAAGCTCCTCGAAATCTGTCGCCGCGAACTGGGCGACGAAGTCCAGTTGCTCCACGACATGCACGAGCGCCTCACTCCCAACGAGGCCGTCCAGTTCTGCAAAGAGGCCGAGCCGTTCCATATGTTCTTCCTCGAAGACCCGCTGTCGCCCGAAGACATCGACTACTTCCGCCAGATCCGCCAGAATTGCGCCACACCCATCGCCATGGGCGAGCTCTTCAATAACCCGCACGAGTGGCAGCCGCTCATCGTCGAGCGCCTCATCGACTACATCCGCGTGCATCTCTCGCAGGTGGGCGGGTTCTCGCCGGCGCGCAAGATCGCCATTCTGGCCGAGCAGTTCGGCGTGAGGACGGCGTGGCACGGTCCCGGCGATGTTTCACCCGTGGGCCACATGGCCAACGTCACTCTCGATCTGGTCAGCTACAACTTCGGCATCCAGGAGTATTCCCCCTTCAACGAGCGCACGCAGGCCATCTTTCAGGGTTGCCCGGAGATGCGCGACGGCTATCTGTGGGTCAGCGAAAAGCCGGGATGGGGCATCGAGATCGACGAGAAGGAAGCAGCCAAAGCTCCGTTTACAGCGAGCCCGCTCAACGGCGGCTGGGGCGAAATCCGCCTTCCCGACGGCACGGTGATCAAGCAATAGCCTCGAAATTGAGCCGCCCCGGCTTGACCTGAAAAATTACCCGCCATTCGCTTGTCTGTTTCATGGTGCTTCAACGTGAGGCTCGCACCGCTTATACAAACAAAAAAATCAAACTCCGCACATTTTCGTTCATATCGGTCACCTCGCCACCACGTAAAATGGTGCGCGAGTGTCTTTCCTTTACCGGGCCCCGAAACACGCCAAGCTGAAGGAGCAAGATCATGCAGCCTGCAAGAATCTGGCTGTGTCTGGTTGCGGCGGTGCTGGCCCTGCCCTGTGCGGGTCAACAGCAGCCCGCGCCCGCTGCAGCTCGGGCAGGGCAGCAAGCGAAGGCCGATAAATCGCCCGATCCCAAAACGGTGGAAGAGGCGCGCGCCGCCCTGCGCGAAGCCGAAGCAAAGCACCCCGGCAACACGCCTGAGGTCGTCCAGGCGATCATCGACCTGGCCAACCTTGAGACCACAGCCGAACACCTGAACGACGAGAGCCTCAACGAGATCGATCGCGCGGTGCGCATAGCAGAGGCGGCGTCGGGCAGGGAATCGAGCCTTTATGCAACGGCACTGGCAACCAAGGGTCGCGTCCTTCTGTTCATGGACCGGCCGGAGGCGGCGCGGCCAGTGGCCGAGGAGGCGCTGGCGATCGAGCAGCGGGTGACTCCCGACGCCGAAGGCCTGTCCAATGCGGCAGCCGTGGTGAGCAACGTGTGCCAGCGCGAAGGAGACAACGATTGCGCGCTGAAGAACGTGGAGCTGCAGGTAAGAACGCTTCGTTCCATCAAAGACGTCGACCCCGAAGAACTGGCGTCCGCGCTGGTCGACCTGGTGGACAATCGCCGGGAGAACCACGATCTGGATGGAGCCAAGGCAGCTCTCGCCGAGGTGCAGGCGCTTGCCGAGCATGAGGAGAAGGTGGACGAGGACTGGGCGGTTATCGAAAACAACGAAGGAGGGTTCTATCTCTTCCAGGGCGATTACCCTCACGCCGTCGAACATCTGAAAAAGGGACTCGAATTGAGCATCAAGCTGAATAGGCCGAACAACCTCGCCCAAAGCTCCGAACTCGCAAATCTTGCTTACCTGGAAATGTGCGTGGGCAACGGCGACGAGGCGCTCAGATACTACGCACAGGCGCGCGATCTCTATGCGAAACGCTATGGTCCCGGCCAGTCGCAGACGGCCCTTCTCGAGTCCGGGTACGGCTATTCGCTCAACATGCTGGGCAACTACAAGCAGGCCATCGATCAGGCTCTGGCTGCGCATGCGGTGCTGCGCGAGCGCATTCGCCTCGCCATCCGCGAGATGCCCGAGCGGCAGGCCCTGGCGCTGGCCGATTCGGGAGCGAATCCGTACAATCTCGCCGTCTCGGTTGTAGCGCGCCATCCCGGGATCGAAACCGCGGATGTCTACCAGGAGGTGGTGCGCTCGCGCGCGCTGGTGGCCGAAGAGATGGCGCAGCGCCAGGCGGCGCTCAATCGCAAGCGCGACCCCGCTGTAAGCGCCCTCGAAGGGGAGCTCGAAGCCGAGCGCAAAGCCGTGATGGAACTGCAAGGGACGGCGACGACAGAGAACACTGCGGCAGCCCTGAGCGACGCGACGGCAAAGATGGAGCGCACCGAGCAACAACTGGCCAAGCTCAGCGCCGAGTTCCGCACCGATGAGCGCGTGCGCGCCAGCGATCTCGCCCAGTTGCGCGGGAACATGCCCGCCGGCTCGGTGCTCATCTCGTATGTCCTGTATGCCCGCTACCCAGAGGGGCTGGCCAATTTCAACAAACCGCCGGTGTGGTCGTACGTGGCCCTGGCGATGCATCGCGATTCGCCGCGCATCGGCGTCTACGATCTCGGCGACGCCAAGTCGATCCACACCCTCGTGCATCGCATGCGCGATTCCGCCGATGCCGAAGCTCACGGCGGCGGTCTGGGCTCTACGCGCAACGAACGCGAATATCGCGAAGCGGCCGAAGAGTTGCGCAAGCGCGTCTGGGACCCCGTGAAAGGCGAATTCGTGGGCGCGCACCTTGCCCTGGTTGTGCCCGACGGCGTTTTGAACCTGGTTCCGTTCAGCGCATTTCCCGATGGGAAAGGCTATCTCGTCGAGCACGGGCCGGTAGTGCACATCCTGTCCAGCGAGCGCGACCTGATTCCCGGCGAACGCGGCGAAAAGAAAGCCGGATTGCTCGCCATCGGCAGCCCATCGTTCGAGCTCGCCCAAATAAGCGATGCGCCGGATACGCGAAGCAGCGCGCCGGATACGCCGAACGCTGCGCCGGATGCGCTCCGCGACGCGCCGGTCAAATGCGAAAGCTTCGACAAGATGGAATTCCCCGCGTTGCCGGCTTCGCTCGACGAGGTAAAGGACGTCTCCGCGTCGTGGAAGCGCTGGAACTCGGACGAGCCGGCGCAGTTGCTCACCGGCGACAACGCCACGCGCTCGCAGTTCCTCGAGGCCGCGCCGCGGTCGCGAATTCTGCATGTGGCCACGCATGCTTTTGTGCTCGACAAGAGCTGCGGCAACGGCAATCCGTTGATGCACTCGGGGCTGGTCTTCGCCGGAGCCAACAAGAGCCGCAACGCGTCGATCCTCACCGCGCAGCAAATCGCATCCATCGACCTGAGAGGGGTGGACTGGGCAGTGCTTTCGGCCTGCAACACCGGCTACGGGGAACTGAAGGATGGCGAGGGCGTGCTCGGTCTGGAGCGATCGTTCCGCGTCGCCGGAGTCAAAAGCGTGGTCATGGCGCTTTGGCCGGTGGACGATGAGATGACGCGCGACTACATGCGGGCGCTCTACTCCGCCCGCTTCGGCCGCCGCGCCACCACCGCGGATGCCGTCTGGATCGCCGCGAGAAAGCAACTCCAGGCGAGACGGTTGGCCGGCAAGGGCACGCATCCGTGGTACTGGGCAGGTTTTGTGGGCTCGGGCGGATGGGAGTAGCGAGCAACTGTTGCTCCCGGTGCCCCAACAGCTTGCTGAAAAAGGCGGAACCGGAAGGGTACGGGCTTTAGCCCGTACGTTGAAGGCCTTCAAATAAAGCGAGGCTTTAGCCCCTGAGGTAAGCGTTTTTGGAATCTTCCCCCGGAATCCAGCCTTTTTCCGCAGCCTGTAAAGCCCTGTCAATCTCCTGAGCTCTACGTACGGGCCGAAGCCCGTACCCTTCAGGACATTGAATTATTCAGGTTCTTTCCAAATAAGCCGAACGAATATCTCAAAACGATAGCTTGATAGCACCCTGCAGAATGCGCGGCGGCGCGGCGCTGACGACGTTGCCGAACGTGGTGCTGCCTATATTCCCGTCCACCCCGGCCGGACCATTGAATTGCGCATGGTTGAAGACATTGAAAGCCTCCACGCGAAACAGCACAGACTTCGACTCCGTGAAGGGAAGGCTCTTCGCCAGCGCCATGTCGTAGTTGTCCGCGCCCGGGCCGTAGAAGAACCGCCTCTTTGCATTGCCGGGAGTGCCCAGCGCGTTCATGCTGAAGTCCGCGGCGCTGAAGTAGTTGCTTCCGTTGCGGCGCGGGTTTGCATTCAGGTGCAGCGGGGCGCCGTTGAAGTCCGGTTCGTCGATGCTGCCGTTGTTCACCCCATTGGGATTGGTCCCGATCAGCGAGTTGTCCCCGTTGTTCACCATCGTTACCGGAAAACCGCTGGCAAAGCGCGTGATTCCCGAGAGTGTCCAGCCGTCGGTAAGCCGGCCGGCGCGGAAATAGCGGTCGATGGGAAGACGATAGTCGTAGCTGACCACGAAGTCGTGCTTCACGTCGAACGACGAGATGGCATAGCTCAACGAGGGGCTGAACGGGTTGACCTCTTCGCCGATATTCGAGGACCGATCGAGCGATTTGCTGTAGGTATAGGCGGCGGAAAACTCGAGCCGCCCGCTGGTATGGCGCGCGCTCAGTTCCAGCGCATTGTAGTTGGCGACTCCGATATTGGACTGAAGCGCATCGCTGCCGAAGTTCGGTCCGAGCGGTCCCCGCGTCCCGTTCACTTGCCCACCGTTCACCGGGTAGTAGACGGTGTCTTCGCCGTTGGCGCCGCAGGTCAGCGTTCCCGGCTTGACCTCGCTCGGCAGGCTCAGGCTGAGGCAAAGGGCGGGATTGCCGGGATTCGACTCGACGAGCACGCGCTGGCGATGGCTGGAGGTGCCGACGTAGCTCGCGCCGAGCACGGTGTTCGGCCCGGCCTGGCGCTCGATCGACAGCATCCACTCCTCGGTATACGGCGTGCGATTGTGGATGTCGTATCCGGGAATGCCGCTGATGGGCTCGTAGGTGGACCAATCGATATTCGCGTCGGGATGAGTGGGCGAAGAATCGAGCGGCGCAAAGGTGTAGGGAAACGGCTGCCCATAGCTGGTTCCGTCGGCCGCACTGATGAACGGCGTGGCGAAGAGCGGAGGCGCGGGGCTTGTGTAAGTGGTGCCGTAGGGAGAGTTGGCCGCAAGCACAGAGATCGCCGCTGCATCGATGGCCGTGTAGAAGGTGCCGAAACTGGAGCGGATGCTGGTCGATCCCGGCTTGCCGAGGAGCTTTTCGATGAGGCTGCCGCTATAGGACTGGGGCGACCATGCGATGCCCACGCGCGGCGAGAAGTCGAGTTCGTCAATGGGCGCGAGAGTGTTCGGTATGCCCTTGTCGCCCGGATAAAGGATTCCCGCCGGCGCGCCGGGAAAGACGACCGACTGCGCGCCGGGAACGAAGGTCGAGATCTGGTTGTACTTTTCCGACCATGGCGCCACGCGATCCCAGCGCACCCCGTAGTTCAAGGTCAGGCTGGGCCGGGCGTGCCAGCTATCCTGCGCAAACAGCCCCGCGTATTTGTTCCGGGAATAAAAGGGATTGAGCTGGCTCTGGTTGAATTGACTGGGCACGCCGATGAGGAAATCGGCGAAATCGACTCCGGTCTCGGTGCCCGAGAAAACGAAGTTGCCGTTGAACTGCGCGATGGGAGCGGCGTTGATCTGGTCGGCGTGAAACTCCGCGCCGAATTTCATGGAGTGGTTGCCGAGGACCTTGGAGAAGCTGTCGGAAAGCTGATAGGTGTTGTTGACCTGGATCAACTGGTTGGCCGCGGCGCCCGTGGAGTATGCGTTGAAGTTCAGGTTTTCCACGCTCTGCCCCTTGGGATCGAGGGCAACGATGCTGGGAGAGCCATTCGGATTTGCGAAGCCCTGGGATACGAGACTGACGTTGCGGCCGCCAATCGGCTGCCCCACATTGGTGTTGTCGCGCATGAAGCTGAGGTGCAATTCGTTCACCAGGGTGGGGCTGAAGGTTTTCGTATCGCCCAGCGCCACCAGTTGCGCGCGTCCCGCGGTGAGCGCGTTGAAGCCGGGAACATTGGCGCCGCTTTGCGCTACCGGGTAGGGGTTGTCCAGGTTGAAATTGTCGAAAAAGTAGTAGGCCGACAAATAACCCCACCGCGTGTTCGCGTCCACCCGCTCGCCGGCCTTGTCGTCCTGGACGGTCTGGTTGTAGGCGGAAGTGGCGAATGCGCCGGAAGAAGTGTTGGGCGCCGGAATATATTGAAGCATTCTCTGCGCCGGCACAGACCAGGCTCGTTGCGGGATCACCGCGTTGGGAAAGACGCAGGATGAGGGCGCCGTGCATCCAGGCCGATAATATGGCTCGCCTGCCGTCACGGTGTATCCCGACTTGAGGCTCAGCATGCGGGCAAAGTACGGTCCGCCCACGCTTCCTGTCAGTTGGTTTCCGTTCGGGCCTTCGGTGAAGTCGATCAGATCCCCGCTGCGGTCCTCATTCGAGGGTACAGGTATGTCTCCGGTGTCGACGCCCTGCGTTTGCCGCGTGCCCTGGTAGTCGCTGAAGAAAAAGACGCGATCGCGGCGAATCGGTCCACCTACTGTTCCGCCAAACTGGTTCTGCTGGAACACGCCGCGCGACGGGGAAAAGTAATTGCGCGCATCGAGATCGGTGTTGCGCAGAAAATCGAACGCGTCGCCGTGAAATGCATTGCTGCCGGACTTGGTGACCACGCTGATCTGGCCGCCGCTGTACTCGCCGTATTCGGCGTCGAAATCGCCGGTCACGATGCGAAACTCCGAAATTGCATCCAGATTCGGAATCACCGCCGTGCCGGCGTTCACATCTTCTTCCGCGTCGCTGCCGTTCACGCTGAAATAATTTGCCGTTTCGCGCTGCCCGTTGACGGAAAGATTGCCTGGATTGAGCGTGCCCGATGGATTGAGAATGGTGGCGCCGACATCCTGCGTGGTGGTCGTTGTGATAGCCGTCGCGGGGGCGACACCGGGCTGCTGCGAAAGCAGATCGGTAAAGCTGCGTCCGTTGAGCGGAAGCGCGGCCATTTGCCGCCCGCTGATCACCTGGCCCATTTGCGTGCTGCTCGTCTCGATGTGCAGGCTGTTGTCCGTTACGCTGACGGTCTGGCGAACGTCGCCCACTTCGAGGACGGCATCGAGCGTCAATGCCGCACTGGCGTCGAGCACGATGTTCTTGCGCTGATACTCGCCGAAGCCCGGGGCCTCGACATCCAGCTCGTACCGGCCGACCGGCAAAACGGGCAGCGTGTAAAAGCCTTTGCCGTCTGCGTGCGTGCGAAACGTGAGATCCTTGTCGACCTCATGCAGCGTAACGGATGCGGAAGAGACGACCCGTCCCGAAGGGTCCTTCACGGTGCCATTGATGCTTCCGGCGACAGTGGCCCAGGCGAATGTGGCGCTCAAAAGGACGACAAATGAACAGATCCAGCGCAATTGGATTTGTGGCGTTCGCAAGCGCATTTCCCTTGATTGCAGAGTGTTTCGGAGGAGCCCCACGGGTACGCGCGGCGCCATTCCGTGAACTACGACCAATTCGGTCCTCTTTAATATACGACAAATTAAGTCCGTGTTGTTTGCAGTGATATGAATCACACCATATTGCGGTAAATTCGTTGGGATCCCGCAGGTCGGCGGCGCATCCTTTGCAGGCGTTTATGGAGCTTTTTCCACCGGAGTGACTTCGGTCCCGTTTCTTCGCAGTTGAAATCGCACGATCCACGTGCTGGAGGCGGCATGACCGTCAACCTGGGCTGGAGTGAACCTCCAGTTTCGCGCTGCCTGCAGAGTCAGGTTGGCGAAATACTTGCTTGGCCCAGGCGATTCGAACGTGGCATCGGTGACATTACCGCTGGAATCGACCGCGACGCGTATCGCGATCTCCACCTTTCCCTGAATGGTCGCCATTGCTCTTTCAGGGATGTCGGGCATTACCCGCCGCGCAACATCGCCTTTCACCACCCCGCCTTGGGCCGCACGAGGCGCCGGAGCCGGGGGCGGCAGCGGGGCAATCG
>JBAUBR010000340.1:0-5445 GCA_049676965.1 Occallatibacter sp. | reverse complement strand
ACGTGTTACTCACCCGTGCGCCACTTTACTCATGGATTGCTCCACTTTCTCGTTCGACTTGCATGTGTTAGGCACGCCGCCAGCGTTGATTCTGAGCCAGGATCAAACTCTCGTTTGAAACCTGATGCCTCACCCTTCCGACGGAGGTCGGAAAAGGTGTGGCCGCATCCAGGACTCGGATCGCTCCGAAGACCGGATGCCTTACCTTGTGAGATGATCAGACCAAACCTGATCGATATCTCACGACTGGCACGTTCAACCAATTTGTCAAAGATCCGTGAGAGCCTTCCGCCTGAGCGGCGCCCTTTTGGATCGAGGCCCAGACCAGAAAGTCTGAGTGTCCCCGAACTCGATGCGCATTGCCGGTTTCAGCGCTTCATAGCGGCCGCCGGCATTTTTGCGCGAACTTTTTGAAGTTATCGAACTTTCAACTTCATGTCAAGGCGAATCGAAGGTTACCAAATCGATTCCCCCAACTCCGGATCGCGCAACGCAAAATATCAAAGATCGACCAGCCAAAAAACCCGAGCCGCTAGGGCTCGCGGGATTTTCTCCCGGGTCGTGCAATGGCTTGTTCTCTGCGGGATTCTCCAACAGGGGCTCGGGGATTCTAAAGAAACTCACCCGACCCAACGAACCGGCCTCCCATTTCCCATGCCGGGCAGGACCGAAGTCCACAAGGAAGCTCCACTGCTCATCGTTCAGCTTTCAAAGAGTAGCACAGGCTACCCCGCATTGCAACCGGGCATTCATCCGATTGCAACTTTCCGAGAATATCAACCGGTTCGCGTTAATGCAAGCGTCATTGTCCTGTGGAAACCGGCCAATTCTGTGGGAAATCGCTGATTTTCTTGGATTCCTCAGCGATGCGGCGAATTGTTGGGAAGGCAGCACCGCTAACCTAGCGGAGGAAGCGTTTGTCTCGTCCTTGCATCTAATTTTTTATCTATAACTTAGGAATCACACCCAGATCCGTCAGCCCATTCACGAAGAACTGCATGGCCAGCGCCACCAGCAACAGCCCCATCACGCGGACAAGAATGCGAATTCCGGTGTCTCCCAACACCCGCCGCACCTGGCTAGCCCCGGCCAGCACCCAGTAGCTCACCAGCGCAGTCACGGCGATCGACCCCAGAATCGCGCCCATCTCCCAGTGCCAGAGCGAGGGCACCTGGCCCACCAGCACCATCACCGACGAGATCGCCCCCGGCCCGGCCAGCATCGGAATTCCCAACGGCACAATCCCCGCGTCTTCCTTGGCCGCGCCTTCTTCGGTGTCGCCATGGGCCTCCTGCGTGGGCGAGCGCTTGGCCTCCAGCATGTCCAGTCCGATCAGCATCAGGATCAGCCCGCCGGCGATCTCAAACGCCGGCAGCTTGATCCCGAACATCTGGAAGATGTACTGCCCGCACAGCGCAAACGCCGTCAGCACGATGAAGCAGGTGATCGCCGCCTTGCGCGCCATGCGCCGCCGCCGCCGCTCGTCGAAGTTCCCGGTTATAGCCAGAAACGATCCGATAGCCGCGAACGGATCGACCAGGAAGAAGATCGAGCTCAGCGCCAGCAGCGAAAAGCGCACTAGCGGAGCCTGCTGCAGCTCGCGGAGCGCCGTCTCGGCTGGGTTCGTCCAGATCACGATTATTAGAGCCTAAATTGCGTCGAATGATTCAATCGCGCTGTGTCCGTTCCCATTGTCAATCGGCGCATTCCCGTCGCGCACCACCAGCCGCGTCTGGCATCCGGCCTCGCGCGCCGGGTCGAGCTCCCGCACCACATCGGAAAAGAACAGCACTTCGCCCGGCGTAACTTTCATCGCCGCGGCAATCGCCGCGTAGCTCGCGGTGGCAGTCTTCGGCCCTGTGCGCGTATCGAAATATCCGGAGAGCGCCGGCGTCAGGTCCCCGTAATTCGAGTAGCGAAAGAGCAGTCGTTGCGCCTCGACGGAGCCGGAAGAATAAATCGCAACCTTTGACTCCTGCGACCAGCGCTTCATGGCTCCGGGCACATCGGCAAACAGCGTTCCTTTCAATTCGCCCGATTCAAACCCCGACCTCCAGATCTTCCCTTGCAGCGATTTCAGAGCGGTCGATTTGCGGTCGCGATCCATGAGCCAGAGCAGGTAACTCAACGCAGCATCACGAAATGCAGGTCCTTCGACTCGGTCGCCGCGGCGACCTCGCTCAGGATGACAAGTTAAGGTGATTCGCGGAACGCTGAGTTCAGTTTCAGCCTGATTCTCTTCAGCCAGCAGGTCGAGATCGGCCAGCACATCCGCTTCGGTGCCGCGTTCCCGCAAAAACTCCGCAAGGTGCGCGCGCGCATACGGAAAAAGCTGCTCGGTTACCAGCGAAAGCGGCGCGACTGTCCCCTCGATATCCAACAGGTACAGCCGCACTCGAGATGTTGTCATGCGCTGAGGCTGGTCTCGACGCGCGGTCCCAGATAGGCCGGTCCGAAGCACAGCGGCTGGTAGCCCTGATCGACTCCCGAGCCGGTGTAATGCGGCGTCCAGCCGGTTGTGTCCTGGAACCAGCGGACGGTTCGGATGCGCCGGTCCTCGCACAGCGTGAACCAGTGCGTGGTGCCGCGCGGCACCCTCAGCATGTCGCCCGGCCCCACCTCAACCGACACTACGCGTCCGTCAATATGCAGGAAGAAAACCCCGCGCCCGGCGAGAATGAACCGCACCTCATCCTCGTCGTGCGTATGCTCCTTGTCGAAGCGCGCCAGCATCGCATCGAGCCCCGGCGTTTCGGGGTATACGTCGATCACGTCCGCCGTCCGGTACCCGCCGCGCTGCTTCATATCATCGATCTCGGCGGCGTAAGCCGCCATCACCGCATCGGCCGGCGCATCGTCACCCACGCGCGACAGATCCCAGCGCTCGTAGTCGATGCCCAATTCTCCCAGCGCCGCGCGGATCTCCGCCTCGCCCTCAATTTTTCGCTCGATATCCGGGAATCGAAGGACCGCCATAGATGCTCCTATCTCCGAATGCGCAGACTTTGATGTGGGGTCAGATCGAACGCTATTCCGGCAACCCCGTCAGCCGCCGCATCTCCACCTCGAACAGAAACTCCAGCGCCTCAAGGTGCCGGCGCGCCTCGGCAACCGATTCCCCCCAAGTATAGAGCCCATGCCGGCTCAGCAGAACACCATGCGCGCCGGGATCTTCATCGAGCGCGCTCTTCAATTTCTCGCACAGCAGGGAGTAATCCTGCGTATTCTCCAGAATCGGCACCTTCTCAACGTGTTCGTGGGTGCTCACGTCCGAAAGCCCTTTCAGAATCTCGTAGCCTTCGATCGGCACATGCCCCCGCGCCGCATAGCGCGCCGAAATCAGCGTGTTCCACACCGAATGAACATGCAGAATGGCGCCCGCATCCAGCCGCGCGCGGTAGAGAAACAGGTGCAGCCCGGTCTCCGCCGAAGGCTTGCCGCGGCCTGTCACCACGCGGCCCTCGAAGTCCACTTCGAGCAGGTCGTCGGGCATCAACACGCCTTTGTCCATCCCGCTCGGCGTAATCAGCACGTGGTCCTGCTCGACGCCCGAGACGCGCACGCTGAAGTTGCCGCTCGTGGCCGGCGCCCATCCCCGCGCGTAACACCACCGCGCCGTCGAGCACAGCGCCTCGACTTCAGCCTGCAGAGAGCTCGCGACGGGATCCATACGCAATGGCAGTGTAGCAAGCAATCGGATGCGCGGCGCAAAGCGACCCAGCCTCGTCAACACCGCATCACACGCTGATCACCGGAAAGGGAGAATCGCGAATCATGGCATAAGTAAGGTCGCGCAGGCGGCCCAGAGCGCCGGAGCGGGGGCTTCTGCCGATCACCAGCAAATCGGCGTCGAAGCGCCGCTCGGCCTCGAGCAGCGCTTCTTTCACTTGACCGGCGGCAATGTGCACCGGAGCATCCGAACCCACGATCCGCTGCAGCTCGGCGATGCGCCGGCTCGCTTCATCTCTTTCCGCATTCTGGACCCGCCCTTCAAGGTCGAGATCGACCGGCACCTTCGCACCGCCGGCCTGCACCGCATGAATGATGGAGAGGTTGCCGCGCGCCTGTGCCGCAATCTCCGCGGCAAAGCGAAGCACGCGTTCGGAGTTCTCGCGCAAGCCGATTGCGCACAGCCATTCCCGATGCTGCAAAGGCCTCGGCGCGATGGTCTCCGCGTGCTGGCTCGTTATCACCGGGCAATCGGCGTCGTCCAGCACCTTGGCGGTCGTCGAGCCCAGCAGCATTCGCCGGAAGGTGCCGGCGTGCGTCGGCATCATGATCATGTCGAATCCGTCCTCTCGCGCAACCCTGGCGATCTCCGTCGCTGGATCCCCCACAAGCAGGATTCTCGGACACTCCGCCGGAGGAAAATCCGCGGCGAGAAACAAATCGAGCTTTGCCTGGCCAATGAGGCTATGCTCTTCCAGGATCTCGGGCGTCGACCGCACGTAGAGTTCGAAGGCGTTGTGGCTGGCAAGGTCGACGACATGAACCAGCGACACCCTGGCGCCGAGAAGAATGGCCGCCCTTTTGACGAATGCGGCCATGCCAACGCAGGAGGGAGAAAAGTTTACCGGAAAAAGGATGTTCGAGATCAAGGCCATCTGCGCCCTCTTCGAACATGGATTCGCCGCCATGGCCCAGCGGCGCAAATTTCATCTTCCCCGAGCGCCGCTTAAAACCGTCGCCCCGTCCTGTTCCCGGCCTCGCTCCCTGTCGATGCCCGCTCTACAATCGACTCTTGCCCGCCCCATGCTCGATCCATTCCAACGCGGCCAGGTCGAAGTCGTCCTCGTCCGCCCGCGCAACCCGCTCAACATCGGCGCGGCGGCCCGGGCCATGGCCAACTTCGGCTTCACGCGCCTCACCGTCGTCGCGCCCTACGCGCCCCATTGGCGAGAAGCCCGCTCCGCCATCGGCGCCCCGGATCTGCTCCAAAACGCCAGAGAGGCCTCCACGCTTGCCGAAGCCGTCTCGTCCTGCACCTTCGTCGCCGGCACCGCAACATCCGTCCATCGCCAACCCGATCAGCCGGTCGTACCGCTCCCGAAACTGGCCCCGCAACTAGCCAGGAAACTCGACAGCCGCGCCCAGGCCGCCCTCGTCTTCGGTCCGGAAAAACACGGCCTCACCCGCGACGATCTTGCTTACTGCCACTTCCTGGTCGAAATCCCCACCGAACCGAGTCAGCCCTCCATGAACCTGGGCCAGGCCGTCGCCGTCTGCCTCTACGAGCTGAGCCGCCAGGCCGATCCATCCGGCCCGAACCTGCCAGCCCCGCCGGAACAGCCGATTCCAGAGTCAGGCGACCCCGGCCCTGCCACCGCTCCCTCTGGCAGTCTCGACCTGCTCGCCGGCGTCATTGAGGAGACCATGGCCGCCTCCGGCTACTCTCCCCCGGCAATGCGCGCCGCCAACCGCCTCGACCTGCGGCTCGCGCTTCGC
>JBAUBR010000339.1:0-25206 GCA_049676965.1 Occallatibacter sp. | reverse complement strand
CACCTGGCGCGGGAGCTGGCTGCGCTGGGGGCAAGCGCGGAGCCGGTGAACGCCGCCAAGGAGCGGGCCATCAAGATCGTTGTCGGCTCGCCAAGCTCCTTCGCCATGGCCGAAGCCTTTCGCGGCTACGTGGATGAGCTGCGCCGGCAGCTGGTGCAGCTTTTCTCGCAGCGCGAAGAGAAGATCGTGAGCGAGACGCAGCGGCTGGTGCGCGAGCTAGGCCCGGAGAAGGTGACGATCCAGGAGATTGCCCGCAACCTGAAGATCTCCGCCGGGCATCTGGGCCGGGTGTACAGCCGGACCACCGGACAGACATTGGAGGAATACCTGATCAAGCAGCGGCTGGAGATGGGCAAGCGCCTGCTGCTCGATCCACGACTGCATGTGGCCGAGGTGGCCGACCGCTGCGGCTTCTGCAACCCCGCGTATTTTGCCTCGGTCTTCAAAAAGCACATGCACTGCACGCCGCGCGCCTACGCCAGCCGGCCGCAGCAGTTCAGCGCTCATGAAGCGGACACTCAGCATTCGCAACCGGCGAGACAGGGAGACTGATGCGCGCGGTCCTGACTCAGTTGGCCCTGTTCGCGGTGCTCGCAAATCCGGCGATTGCGGCCGCCCAAAGGCCGCTGCCTCCTTTGCACGACGGCGCGGTCGTCGCGGGTCCGGGAGAGTTTCGCCATGACGGCGAGTTGCTTGTGCAAGGAAAAGTCAGGCTGAACAATATGACGCTCGACCTCCACGGCCCCATCCGCGTTGCCGCGAATGCGACTCTGGAACTGAACGACGTGCGTCTCAATGTCTCGGATCCCGACGGCGCGCCTAATGGCACCAGCGGCCTGACGTGTGATGGCGCGGCGCACGTGATCGTCCGCCGCTCGACGATGACCCCTGTGGGAAGCGCTCACCCGATGTGGTTTTTGCAGGGCGAACTCGATGTCGACGGCTTCACGACCCTCAACTCCGAGTTTCATCTGAAGCGGGTTCAAGCGCGCCTGAATCAACTCAAAATCTTCGAGCTTGAAATCTCGGATGGGAGCCAGGTGACTGCTCGCGGGCTGGATCTGGTCTTTCTCTCGACGCACAGTGGAGACGGCGACCATCTGCACTTCGCAAACATCCCCGTGGATCGCGCCTTCACGCAGAATCTAGACCTGGGGTCCGGCGCTCATGCGCAACTTACCGATTCGCGCATGCAGATGTTCCTTTTGTATGTCCATGGGCATTCCGAAGCGACCCTGGCCCACATGGATCGAGTGCAGCTCGCGCTCTTCCCCGATTGCGATGGAACCTTGCGGCTGCCCAGGGGACGATTGGGGACGGCCGCCAAGCCCGCCGTCTTTCCCGACGCGAAGAGTTCCAACTGCCCGTTTCATATCAGCCTCGACGACGTGAATGTCGATACCTGGGACATCTATACGGCCGGTCACGCCAGGCTGACGGTCGAAGACTCGCAGATCGATGAACTAATTGCGGGCGAACATGCGACCGTCGCGGTGAGCAACTCGAACTTATACGCGGACTGGCTGGCCGTTTCAGGAGACGCTAGCATGACTGTCGAAAACGGGATCGTCGGCGCGCTGCGGCTTGTGAAGCAGCGTCCCGACCTGGCAACCAGCCAGATTCGTGTCTCAGGCCGCGGCCGCGCCGTGTTCTCAGGTGTTCGCTTCGATTGCGGCATCGTGGCCGCCGACGACGCAAATGTCGACATTAACCGTGCCGCCGTGCCTCCAAAGTATGCGAGACATTCCGGAAATTCAGTTATCCGGATGAATGGAGATACGGGCTACGACTCGCGATGAGCCGGCCGGCAGAAGAAGGCCGGGGCCTAAAGGCTCCCGCGATGGATGGCAGGAATTCAGAGGCCTCAAGGCCTCTGCTCCCTCGGAAAAACTCGACCGCGCTATTGCTTGAACCGATATCGCTCGACGGTCTCTTCGTTGAGCGTGACGCCGAGCCCCGGCCTTGCCGGAACGCGCACGCAGCCGTCCTCTTCAACCGGAAAGTGCTCGTTGGTGGTATGCCAGCGCAGCGGCGAGTGGCTCAGCGAGAATTCGAGCGGCTCCTCGGCCGGCTGCGCCGCCAGAAAGTGCAGATTGGCCGCGATCTCGATGTTGGTCTTGTAGCCGTGAGCGATCACGCGCTTGTTGCGGGCATAAGCTGCTGCCGCAATCTGTTGGATGCCGGTAAATCCGCCCACCTGCGAAATGTCCGGCTGGCAGATGCTGGCTCCGCCTGAGTCCATCATCTCGATGAATTCGCGCACGTGCGTCAGTCCCAGATCGCCCACGCCAGTGGGCAGACCGTGGCGGCTCATCTCCAGGTGACCCTCCACATCGTCCAGCGGCAGCGGCGCCTCGAGAAACCAGATGCCTACCTCGCGGTAGATGGGAAAAAGGCGCAGTCCCTCGGCCGCCGTGCGATACGAGAGCGCCGCATCGACAATAATGTGCGCCGCATCGCCGGCCTGCTCCCGCGCCGCCGCGAGCAGGCGCCCGGTGAGCGCAATGTCGTCGAGCCACCACGGATCGGCGGCAAATTTGAAGTTGCGCAAGTTCTTGGCCTGGCCCTCGGCCACTTGAGTTCGCACCTCGTCCGACGTCTGCGCCATGGGATAGATGGTGCCGTAGGCGGGAACCCGGTCGCGTTTTTTGCCGCTGAGCAACTCATGCACCGGCTTGCCTTCGATCTTGCCGCGCAGGTCCCACAGCGCCAGATCCACGCCGCCGATGGCGTGCATGGCCAGGCCGCGCCGTCCTACGTAGTCGGTGGACTCGTACATCCGATGCCACAGCTCGACCGGATCGGATGGGTCGGCCCCCACCAGCACCGCGGAGAGCGACCGCGCATGATTGTGCGCCGAAGGTCCGCGCACGATGGCCTGAATGACCGGCGCCATCGACTCCGTTTCGCCGATGCCGGTGAGCCCGGAGTCGGTATGCACCAGCAGCAGGCAATCGTCGTAAGATCCGTCGAACAGCTCGATCAGCGGGTCTTCCGCGCGCAGGTGAATGGCCTCGACGGCTGTGATCTTCATGGTGTCGTCCCCGATCCGACGCGGCGATGATAAAGCGCGGCCGCCTGATTGCGAAAGGCATGACCGCCAGAACGAAGGCCAGAACGAAAGAATGAACCGCAAAACAGAAGCGGCGGCTCAACCCGGCTGTTGCCCGCGCGCCATTGGGGCCGATATCCTCGGCCCATGCCGGCCCAAGATACAACGATGAATAATGCGGAAAGACGATCGCAACGGCCGCCGAGATGGTTGATCTGGTCGCTGGTGACCATTGTGTTCTGGGGCACGTGGGGACTGGTTTCGAAGATCGCCTCAGGCGGCATGGACTCCTACGTCAATCAGTTGCTCTACACCGCGGGACTCGCTCCGCTGCTCGTTTTCGTTGCCTGGACGGTGTGGAAGCAAAGCCAGGGCGAAGCTCCTGGATCGGAAAAGCAGCGCGCTGCCCGCCGCATGGGGGTCTTCTGGGCCTTCCTCACCGGCATCCTCGGCGGGGTGGGCAACCTGGCGTTCTTCCAGGCCATGGTCGAGGGCGGCAAGGCCTCGGTGGTAGCTCCGGTTACGGCGCTCTTTCCCATGGTCACGGTGTTGCTGGCCCTGATCTTTCTAAGGGAACGACTAGGCCGGGTGCAATGGGCGGGGCTGGCTCTGGCGTTTGTGGCTATTTATCTGCTGAGCGCTTAGAGCGGTACCACAATTCACGTGTCCTGTTTGGCGTCGTGAAAGGTGGCTTTTTCCTGAGGAAAAAGCCACTTGAAGGTAGTGGATTCGGGATACAGCAATTGTGGAACCGCTGTAAAGCTCGCTGACACCACCAGGTGTTCTTGCGGGAGAGAGGGAAATATGCACGTCTGGCTCGGCTTTGCCGTCTTCGCATTGGTTCTCTGGGGCATCACCGGAGTGACCCAGAAGCTGTCGACGAATCGCATCTCGAGCGAGCGCTCGTTCCTCTGGTTTTGCTGGGCCATGGTGGCCCTGTCGGCGGCGGTCCTGCTGGTAGCGCATCCGCATTGGGGATTGGGCCGCACCGTCGTCCTCTGTTCGATTGCCGGCGGCGCATTGAACGGCCTGGGCGCCTGGACCAGCTTCCGCGCGCTCGAATCGGGAGGCAAGGCCTCCATCGTCATCTCGCTCATCTCGCTTTATCCGCTGCTCACCGTGGTCCTGGCGGTGCTCCTGCTCGGCGAGCGGCTCACCTGGACGCAGACCGCCGGAGCGGTCACGGCAATTACGGCGGCGATTCTGCTCTCGCTCGAAGCGCCGCCCAAGGCGGAAGCCTGAAGCGGCGTAGAGCGCTTGCAGTCTACGGCTCTAGCCCCGGCAGAATTCGCCCGTCTTCTTCAACGCCGCCAATCGACGTGAGCCCTTCCTGGGCGGAAAAGAGCACCGATGTCTCCAGACTCGCTCCCGGCGCCAGCCGGCGAGCCTGCCCGCCATCGATCATCGCTTGCATTTGGTATGGGTAACCGGTAGCCGGCTCCAGCACCGCCACGTTCAAATCGCGCCAGCCGCCGTGCGTGGCGAAAAGCCAGCAACTGGAAAGGATCTCCGGATCGAAGCGCAGCGCACAGGCCAGCCGGTTGGCGCGGTTGGTGATGCCGCACCAGCCCGCGGCAAGCTCCGTGCCATAGAAGAAATGCACGGCCCGCGATGAGACTTCGGGAACCTGGCGCAGGTCGAGCAGCATGCCGTCGACTGCCGCATACGGCCAGGGGAAGACGCGCGGCGCCTCGCCCAGCGTGCCGGGAAACTCCAGTTCCCGCCGGACGACCATGGACGGAAAATCGATGCGGTGACTCGCGGAAACGGCAAAGGCCGGGTGCAGCTTCCAAAGAAACGGAAAGTTCTCGCTGCCCCGATTCGTAAATCGGTAACGGATTTCACAGGCCGCGCGCTCCGGTCGCAACAGAATGGTCTTCTCCACGAGGAAGTTGCTGATGGGCGTGGTGTAGCGCAGATGCAAGCCGGCCGATTCGCCATTCTGAAAGGGTTCCGCCTGCCATGCGCCGGTCCACAACTCGCCGTGATCGGGAAGCAAGCTCCCATTCAGCATCCCCGCTTCATCGTTGGGGAACAACTCATCCCAGCCGCCGCTCCACACGTCGTCATAAGAGGTGTGCAATCCATGCAGCGACGGCGGTATCGTGGGATGGTTCCACAGCAGGTCGGCATTGAGAGCCTTGTAGGTAATCTGCCAGATTCTGGCGCCCGCTTCGGGAAGGACCACAAGGCGCAGAAAGCGGCTTTCGGCCACAATCGTCCGAAGTCCATTGAATGTCGAGCCGATGGTCGAGTCGGTGGTAATGATCGATGCGTCCATTGTTCAGCCGCGAGTACCTTCCAGAGTAGCGGCAATGGCGCATTCAGCAGAAATCGAAATCGCTGGATAACGGAGGAATGATGTGTTTTTTCGACCTGACGCCGACGGCGAGCATTTCTCCTGCTCAGGCACACTATCCACGCAAAAATCAGGTCAAAAACGGCTCCGGGGAGCTGAATGAGTCGCTGCACCGCAACCGCTACGACCAAGCACCGTCTTCGGCCGCCTTACTTGAGACTGTGCTCGCCGAAATGAGCCAGGTTGAGCCAATTCCGGGCTCTTTACGGGACGCCGCATCGCTTGAATGCACGAATTTCGGTATCATGAGAGGTGCTGTGGACCCCAGGCGCGGTCCGCAAATGCAGGCTTCGGAGCCGATGCCTGCAACCAAAATGCAACAGTGGACGCCGATCTCGGAATCATGTCCTTGCAGTACGGCAAGAAACATATACGTTGTACACAGCGGAGGGATGGGTGAGCGGTTGATACCGGCGGTCTTGAAAACCGTTGTGCCTGAAAGGGTACCGGGGGTTCGAATCCCTCTCCCTCCGCCAAATTAAGTTGTTTATAATCAATTATTTAGTTATTCGAGTTGATTCGAGTGTGTAATACGTGTGATACTCCTCGCGTGCTTACTGTTTTCCGGCGCCATCTGAAGTCGTGCAAGTTCGCGGCGAAAGGCCGCAAGCACCGGCATTGCAATTGCCCGCTTATGGTTGAGGGGAAGCTGCGCGGGAGCATGGTCCGGCGCTCGCTCGACATTCGTAGTTGGGATGCGGCTCAGAAGATTGTCCGCGATTGGGAGACGAGCGGCGAATCGATTCTCGTGAGCGTGAACGATGCCTGCGATCGCTGGGTTGCGGACTGCGTCGCGCGGAGTCTGAAACCTCAAAGCCTCAAGAAATATCGCCAGCTCTCCGAGCTTTTGAAATCAGCCTGGGGAGATCTCCAAGTCGGGTCGCTGAAGGTAGACGATGTCCGGACCTTCCGGGAGCGGTGGAAGCTCTCGCCGCTCACGACCGTCAAGCGCCTGGAATCGATCCGGGGCTTCTTTAATTTCTGCGTCGCATCGGGATGGATCGAAAAGAATCCGGCGAAAGCGGTGAAGGCGCCAGTCGTCCGCCAGGTCCCGACCTTGCCCTTTTCCGAAGATGAAGTGAAGAAATTGCTCTGGGCCGTGGATTCGTTTCGGGAGATTCATCCGCAGATTTTAGAGAGCACAGAGAGAAGATTGCGGGCGGTCATCCTCCTCATCCTGCATTCGGGGATGAGGATTTCGGACGTTGTCCTTCTGAAACGGGAGCGGATTACTGACGGAAAGCTGCTGATCTATACACAAAAGACCGGAACGCCGGTGTCATGCCCGCTGCCGAAAATCGTCCTCGACGCGCTCAAGGCGGCGGACGAAGGCGACCCGTATTATTTCTGGTCGGGAAGGGAAACGACAAAATCGATGACTACGGAATGGCAGGAGCGCATGAAAAAAGTGTGCGTGATCGCCGGCATTCCTGACGGGCATTTTCACCGGCTCCGGGACACTTTTTCAGTGCGACTGCTTGAAAAAGGCGTTCCGCTTGAAACGGTTGCCGCGCTTTTAGGGAATACCGTGCAAGTCTGCCAGAAGCACTACGCGCCGTGGGTCAAGAGCAGAAACGATGTGCTTGAGGAATCAGTCCGCCTCACCTGGTGACGGCGTAAATAATTCCGAACGCCCCGCCGAACCATGCTACGAGCGCCACGAAAAGTGCAAGCCAGCGCATCCGGAATTGGGGAATGTAGTACATCAGGAGCCCGTAAAACCCCATGCCGACACCGATCGCTACGTAAGACACGCCGCGGCCCATGTGGTGCCGGGAAAGGCCAATAAGACCGGCTATCAGGAAGATCAGGCTGCTCCCGATGAGCGGCCATTTCGACCACGGATTGTCAAACCTGATCGGGTTTGTGGCGTCCATCCATCACCCCTTAGAATTCGGTGATAATTGTACGCCGGATTCCCCTTGAGGCGGCGGTGAGGGGGACGTGGGCCACTCAAGCTCGCTAGATGACTTTTTTGTAGGCGTCGGCAACCTTTTGAGCCGCCAGTTTGACCGCAGCAGCAGCCGTGTCTCCTGCGTCGAGCACGTGCTTCAGCGCAGATTTCCTTCGCGTTCCGCTATGTTCTACGGGAAAGGTCTCAATGCCGCCGCCGAAAATCGTGTACTTTTCTTCGAGCCGGTCAATCGCCAAATTGAGATCAGCGACGAATACATCAGCCTCCTCCGAAAATACGATCAATTCAACATCGATTCTCTGATACGGCATAGATTTTCCCCTTTCCATGATTCTACGGCCCCGTGGGTATAGAATGTTCGTCGAGCCTCGGAGCACTTTCAGATGAGAAGAGTGGTCGATCTAAAGGGCTGGCCGCCCGGCGCAACGAACGCATTTCGGCGCGGCGATCCGATTCCTTTTTCGACGGATGAATTGATGATTGGGAGCTTTGTTGCGGCAGCCGCTTTGCTTGTTTCTTGATCATGGGAATGTTGAGACGTTTTGCCTCGGCCATGATCCTCTTGGTCAGTTTGATCAATTTCGCGAGATCTCGTTCAACCTTAAATTCCTTCATCTCTTACTTTATGTTCTTAGATTTCGATACGGCCCCCCCGACCCCCGTGGATTTTCGAAAAAATCGACCGGGGTCGGAGAGACGATCGCTTACGCATCCTTTCCGCTGGCAGATTAAGGCCCACGGAGAGCATTCGTACCCGCAGCGCGGGCACTTCTTTGTCGGCATAACTTACTCCTTCAACTCTTTTGCGAGTTCCTTGACTCGTTTCAGTTGCGCATAGGGATGGAGGCCCTTCGATTCGGCGTCGAGCGCGTCGAGGATCCCTGGCGTCCCGTCGTCCAGCTCGCAGCGGTCGCCGATCTGGGGCGACTTCTCGGACTTTTCCTCCCACGGCGGGGTCTTGCCGAACGCCTTGTAGTGCTTGGCGAGAACTGAAGCAAAGAATTAGGAATATCCATGCTTTGGCAAAAATTGAGCTGGGAATCGATGCCAGTGATGAAACGAACGAATCAAGCCCTACGCATCAATCCAGTGAATTTTCGGCAGCTCCAGCCCCTGGTTCATGAATCCCTGTAAGAGCGTGGTGAGGCCATCGCATAGATCGTCATGGCTTTCGACGCCCAGATTGAAGACCTGGCCTAAAAGCTCTTCGCATCCCGTTCGAGGGAATAGGACCGTGCCGTTGCCGCATTTGCCGCACTTGCGCTTGCTTGCCTTGAGATGCTTTTTGTAGACCTTCACCGGTGCTTCTTGATTGAAGTCCTCTGATCCGTTCTTGCCAGACCAAGCACCACGAATCTCCGAACTGGTGATGACGTGGATGCCCTTTAACACTTCAAGCACGTCGATCTCGTTGTGCTCCGTGTCGAAGATCATGAGGTCTTGCGTCTTAGGGTTGTAGTAGTACTTTTTCATGTTCTTATGTAGGGGAGGGTCGTTATGAGGCGCAATGCCTACTTCGGTATTGCCGCACGCTTATTCCTGGAGAAACCTTTATAAATTTATCAGGAGCGACTATTTGCTTCATTTAGCGGGGAGAGACCAGGTCCGCACGATTGCGAGGATCAATGCGAGAAAGCAAAGAATCCACATAATAATCGGTCCGGAAGCTCCCTTGAATTCCATTCCCAGCACTTTGAACTGAATGTTTCCAGCCACAGTGCGAAGCAAAAGCACTACAGCCAGCGACACGACGACAGCACTTGGCACTCCAAAGATCGTTCCTGCGTGTTGGTACGGGAGATTCAGAACATCCCCGCGATAAATAGAGAGAACTAGAACGAGTAGATAGATTGCGATGAGAATAGCCGTTGCACCTATTACGAGGAGCGCATATCCCCTCCGTACAGATACGCTTGGATCCTGATCGTTTTCATCTGGCATAGGTCGCAATTGTAAACCCAAATGTGGTGTTCCGCTAGAAATCTCGATCAATGCTCGGCACATCTTCGGGAGCGCCCACCTTCGTTCCCTTCTTCACGATCACGGTATAACCATTTTCGTCGTCCACACGCTCGTAATTCTCAGGCACGAGGTAATGGGACTTATACGCCCATCCTTGCCCTGAAATGACAGTTTCCGGGGTTTTAGGCGGCTGGATAGGGAAATGGGCTGTCGGGATCAAAACCGCTGGAATGAGGGCTAAAACGAGGCATATTTTGTTCAAAGTGGGTGGCTGGTCCTGTCACTCACGGCCCGCGCTGATTCGCGCATCCCCGCCAGTTAAGAGGGGCGTTTGGTTTATCGACCCTATTAAGTATGAATTTCGCGCGAGGGATTGCAAGGGTGCGAATGCACAGCGCCCTATGCCGCACGAGCGAGCTCTTGATCTAGGATCGCGAGCTGTTGCTGAAGGCAATCTTCCGGATGCCGGTTGTGAAAATGGTGCTGGCGGACATGGCCGTCTTGTTTGATTTTGACGGGGGCGACATCGTCGGGGAAGATCAGCTCGCCGCATAAGTCGCAATAGTTGATTTTTCCGAAGCTCATATGCCCTCCTTACGGGATCGAGCTACATCCATAGAGACCCGGTGTCAGTGCTAAAGTGTCGCTCCGGCCTCGCCGGGCGTATATACAACATTTGATGCAAAGAAAGCGCCCATAGGGTGAGAATGGGCGTTAGCGGCTGGGAGCCGAAATGGACTGGCTCTCGAACCTCTGCTTGGGTTCGGCGAGCTTTTGGGCTAAACAGTCTTCGCTACTGCGGTTGTGGTAGTGGAATACGAGGGATTTTCACTTCCACCTTGTCGTCGTCAAGCAACGGCAAGCCGCAGTAATCACAATGTTCCTTGCCGTTCCAAAACATGGTTCGCCTCATTTTCTTGAGGCGGTTGAGGATTTTAACGAGGAGTACCATGCAGGTGGCCACGAGAATGGGGATCGCGCCTCTGAGGTTGTTGCGAACGGATAGCTGAAGCCGCTGCCATCAAGAACAAGAACGCTGCTTCCGATGTGAATTCCCAACTCCGATCATGAAGAAATCAATTGACTGCCGCGGCAAAAGAGATCATATTATCGGTCATTTGCG
The DNA here is from genome assembly GCA_049676965.1 of Occallatibacter sp. Taxonomy (GTDB): domain Bacteria; phylum Acidobacteriota; class Terriglobia; order Terriglobales; family Acidobacteriaceae; genus Telmatobacter. The sequence continues at coordinate 14,795 of JBAUBR010000339.1, read as the reverse complement.
ATCCCGGTTTTGAAGTCCCGTCAATGTAAATCAAGAGATCTGTGTCCCCCCAACTGGCGCGGTCTCGACAGCAATGAAGACAGGAATGTAGAGCAGTCGAGCCACTCGACACGCAGGAGGAGTTGTGACACGCCCCCTTTTGTTGATTCATGGTTACTCGGCCGATGGCTTGGATTTCACACCGCTTGCCAACGCGCTCGCCGACGTGCTGAAGTGCGAGCCGACCGAAGTCAATATCGGAAACTACGTTTCGCTGAACAACGAGATCACGATCAAGGACATTGCCGAGGGGCTTGACCGCGCCTTTGGCGCCCAGCCGGCGCTCAAGAACGCGACGGAGTTCGATGTGATCGTGCACTCGACCGGGATGCTGGTGATCCGGTCATGGCTGACCAACTACGGAGCGGCCGTGGGCTCCAACAAGCGGCTTGCACAACTGAAGCATCTGATCGGGGTTGCGCCGGCGACGTGGGGTTCTCCGCAGGCGGCCAAGGGCCGCACCTGGCTGGGCGCGCTGGTCAAGGGGCCCAAAACGCCGGGGCCGGACTTTCTGAATGCGGGAGACAAGATTCTCGATGGCCTGGAACTGGGGAGCAGATTTACGTGGGATCTTTCCTCGATCGATCTTGTCGGCACGGCGCCCTACTACGGCAAGGGCGCCAACACCCCCTATGTCGCCGTCTTCATCGGCAATCAACCGTATGATGGGTTGGCCAGCGTCGCCAACGACCCGGGGACGGATGGCACGGTCCGCTGGGCGGGCTGCGGGCTGAATACGCGCAAGATCACCATCGACCTGACGCAGACGCCGATCGGGCCCGACGGGAAACCGGCAACGTCGCGGACCAGGATGACTCCCTGGGCGGGCGACCGGCTGGATATTCCGATCATTGCCGTGGAAGGGCGAAACCACGGAACGCTGATCAGCAACCCGGAGCCGGGAATGGTGCAGCTGATCGCGGATTACCTCTCGGTCGGGGACGGAAAGAGCCATGACGAATGGCTGGCAGGCGCACAGGTTTACGGCGCGGCGGCCAAGCAAAAGATGCTGGTCAATCCCGGCAGAGGTGCGGCCGGAGTGGTCGGAGAGGCGAAGGCGTTCTTCGGCCATTTGCTCCATCTTGGCGAGGAGGAGATGGACGGCTGGCAGCAATTCGTCATTCGCGCGCGCGACGAGCGAGGCGATCCGGTCACGGATTACATGATTCAGGTGCTGCGCAAGGACGGGAACAACTGGGTCGACTTCGAGGAAATGTACACCGACGTTCATCCGTACGCGGCCGATCCAAGCTACCGTTGTTTCCATATCCGGCTCCCCAAGGGAATCTGCGGCGGACAAGTGCCTCTGCGCGTTCGCATCCAGGCTTCGACGGGAACGGACCTGATGGCCTATCAGGGATACGGAAGCGACGACGTCGAAAAAGACATGGGAGCAACCGCCAAGCCGGTCGAGATCGACCTGGGTGGGCTGGGCAGCGAAAACGATTCGCTCTTTCATCCTTTTACGACGACGATGGTGGAGATTGTGCTCAATCGCCTGCCTTCTCCGCTGAACCAGGTGAGCAAAATCTTTACCTTCCTCGAAAATCTCAAAAAGAACGATGCTTAATTGACCGCGATCGCGAAGTCTTTGTGCGTCGGTCCTTCGGGTAAGTTCTTTCGGATAAGTGCAAGGTGTCCACGAATCCCGTCACGCCGAATCCGGGCCCCGAAATCAAGGCATATCTGCCGCGCCTCTACCTTGAATCGCGGCAGATGCTCTTTCGTATTCTGCTGGATGAGGCAATACCGCAGAGCGATCTGGTTTCAGCGGACTCGGACGAAACGGCGGACATCCTGCGCCGCATCGAAGCACTGATTGCCAGCGACGAGCATCTCGACGGTTGCCGGAAAAAGATTCTGGAGAAGCTCCCCGGCCGGCTTGCCGTGATGTTCAACCTCGCCGGTAAAAACGACAAGCTCTTTCCCAACGATGTCTTGCGTGAATCCATCAGGAATCACGTCCGGCGCCACCAGCTGAGCGTCGCCGGCGGGCCGCTGGATAGCGAGGATCTTGGTGCCATGGAAGAGCTCAAACGTTCTTCCAAGCTGCAGCAGCAGCTCGCCTACCTGGTGAACTACACCCCGAACAAGTGGCTGCTCGAGCAGGAGATTCCCGTCATCCTGGAGTCGCGCAAGCGGCGGTTGAACGATGCCCGCGCGGAGGTCCCGGCGGGAAGCCAAGGTCCGACGGTTCCGCCTGTCTCACCGCCCGCCGAAGCGCAATCAGGCGGCTTCTCAGATAAGAAAGACCCTCACGCATGGAGCCGCGACATTGGCCGGCTCAGCGGACTGTGTCTCTCCGGCGGCGGCATCCGCAGCGCAACTTTCAATCTCGGAATCCTGCAAGGCCTGGCGCAAAAGAATCTCCTGCGGCGATTCGATTACCTTTCCTCGGTGTCGGGCGGCGGCTACATTCACCAGTGGTTTGCCGCATGGGTCAAACGCGAGGAAGCTCAGCACACCGCAGCGGCCGGCAGTCCGGGCCTCGACGCCGTGTGCCGCCAGATGATCCCGCTTCCCAATCCGGGATGTGCTCCGGTGACGCCCCAGCCCATCCGCTGGCTGCGCCAGTACAGCAACTACCTCACGCCTCAGACCGGTCTTCTTTCGGCCGACACCTGGGTGACGTTCGCTATCTGGGTGCGAAATACATTTTTGAACCAGATTGTCCTTGTTTCTTTCCTGCTGCTGGTCCTTCTTGGTCCGCATCTTTTCCTGCTGCCGGGCCCGGCTTTGCCCAAGATCTCCAGCACTCAACCGGTGGCCGCAATCGCCCATTCCGGATTCGAGATCGCGTTGGCCGTGGTAATCATTGTTGCCGTTCTATCCAACTATCTCCTGCTGGTGCGCAGCCTTGTGGCCGGCCTCAGAGACGCGCGCAAAGGGCAAAGTTGCGACTCGCGCCTCAGCGACAAAAGCCTTTGCTGGTCGGTCGTAATGCCTTCATTGGTCATTGCCATCTTCGTCAGCGACTTCGGTTTCTATTTCATTCCCTTTGGCCTCGATCCGATCCACCAGGCAACGTACCTCTGCATCGCCGGCTTCGCGGGGTTGTTCATCCTGAATGTCGCTGTGACCGCGGCGGGCGGTGCAATGGATAAGCGCCCGGGCGTGGACGACCCGCAATTTTTGCGCGTGATCTTCTTCACATTGACGGCGGCTCTGGCGGCTCTCGCGGCGACGGGTGCGCTGCTGCTCGAGCGCAATACATTTGTAACCGGGAATCCCGCGCACTTCTATCCTGCTGCGCCCCAGGCGTCGCCTGCGGCCGCCGATCCCAGGGTGAGCGTGAAAGTAAGCACCGGCGACAGCCAGCAGATCAACGTCCAGATGCAGGTGACAAAGGCGCCCGCCGAGAGCCGGCCCGCAAGCCATCCCCTCCATGAGGAAGTGGAGATGCAATGGCGGCTGGTGGTGGCATTCGGGCCTCTGGCGTTGATGTCGGTCCTGTTCCTGGCCGTCATTCTCCAGTGCGGACTGATCGGTTACAAAATCGCGGATTGGGTGCTGGAATGGCTGGCGCGGCTGCGCGCCTGGGTAGCCCTGTACAGCCTGGCATGGACACTGTTGGTGGGCATCTCTCTATTCGGCCACCAGTTGGTCGAGATGATGATCCGGCAAGGCAACAGTTGGATCAACTGGACGGCAGTGGGAAGCTGGCTGTTGACCACGGCGGGCAGCGTGCTGTCCGGAAAGAGCAGTTCCTCCAGCGGCGAGCCCGGATCGAAGGGAAGCTCGCGCACCATGAACTTCCTGATCGCGGTTGGACCGCCGGTTTATATCCTCGGCCTGTTGCTGATGCTGTCGTGGGCGGTACAAGAGGCTCTGTTCGCCGTCGGAATCGCCGGCGGCAGCATGTCCGTTCGCCACTTGAGCGCCATGCTGAGCATTGTTGTCCTGGTCCCGCTCGGCACCTTCCTCCTCTTTGGATGGCGAGTGGATATCAATGAGTTCTCGATGCACAGTTATTATCGCAACCGGCTGGCACGCTGCTATCTCGGCGCCAGCAACACCATGCGAGACCCCGACCCGCTGACGGGTTTCGATAAAGCCGATGTCGAAGGCCTGCGGCTGAGCACATTCCTGCCCAGCCAGGGATACACCGGACCGCTGCCGGTTTTCTGCGCCGCGCTCAACATTTCCGTAGGTGAAGACCTGGCCTGGCAGGAGCGCAAGGCCGCTTCCTTCGTCTTCAGTCCGGTCTTGTCCGGATACCATATTCCCTGGACCGGCCGGCGCTACTCGGGACAGTTGTCATATAACGGTTTTGTTCCCACCGACCGTTTTGCTTATCCCAACGGCGGCATTAACGTCTCCACCGCGGCTGCCATCTCCGGTGCGGCCATCAGCCCCAACTGGGGCTACCACACCAGTCCGCCGATGGCGTTCCTGCTCACCATGTTCAACGTGCGCCTCGGCTGGTGGCTCCCCAATCCGCGCCGATCGTTTCTGGCATTCGATCCCAACGGAGAACCGCCTCGCCGCGGCGCGCGATTCCCCCGGGCGAAGTTTGCGCCTAAACAGCTCCTTCGCGAACTGCTCGGCCAGATCGGCGACGACCGCGGCTTTGTTTATCTCACCGACGGCGGCCATTTCGACAACATGGGACTCTACGAACTGGTTCGCCGCCGCTGCTACGAGATCGTGATCTGCGACGCCGAAGAGGACACCGGCCCCGTCTTCGAAGGGATCGGAATGGCGATTCGCAAGTGCCGCATCGATTTCGGAGTCGAAATCGAACTCGATCTCAATCAGCTTGCCACCGACGCCGTAACCAAGGTGAGCAAAGTGCACTGGATTCTGGGTTCCATCAAGTATCCGGAAACCGGCACCGCAGAGCCGGGCACGATTCTTTACATCAAGTCGTCGATCACCGGCAAGGAGGCTGCCGACATCTATAACTACCGCCTGCAGCATACGCCGTTTCCTCAGGACTCAACCATGGATCAATGGTTTACCGAATCCAAATTTGAGAGCTACCGGAGACTGGGCCAGCAGGTGGTAGATCAATGTCCCTATTTCCCCCAACCTGAAGAGAAAGACTAATACTGGCTTGAGCTTGAAGACCGACGCCTGTTCTCACCCACGCTCCTTTTCTGTTTCTCTGCGAATCATGCGCGTGAGCGCGCGCCGGCCTGCTTCGCGGTCTCCTGTTACCAGATAAACCAGCACCGCGCCTTGGAACAGTTGCAGAAGCTCTTCGACGGCTGCGGGATCGGGCAGGAATTTGAGCAGCAACTCGACCCAAAGCCCTTGTTGCTCGGCATAAAAGGCTTTGGCGCGGGCGGACCCGCTCCAGGCGCGGCGCGTGGCGTCCATTACGACGCGCAGCGCGCCGCGGGATTCAGACGCGGTGCTTCGATTCCACAAGGCCATCACGGCCGAGTGAAGCGTGGCGCCGGCGGGTAATGATTCCACGCCAAACTGCGCGCGCAATCGATCTTCGAGCAGCGCGAAGACGCGCTCCTCAAGCTCTTCACGGCTGCCAAAGTAGTGGATCAGCATCCGCTTGCTGATGCCCACCTTGGCCGCCAGCCGGTCCAGGCTGAGGTCGAGCGTGCCCGCCTGCGTGAATGTCGCCAGGCAGCGGCCGGTCAGCTCGCCGATCTCCGCTTCTTCTTTGCGACGCAACTTGCCCCCTCACATTGCTCCCGTCATGTACCAAGTGGTACAAATCAGGTTGTACCACCCGGTACGTATTCTAGTTTCTCCGGAGGAAGCTTGTGAAAGTCAGAGACAGCGTACTTCTGCTCGCGATTGGCATCGTCTTCTGGATCGCCGGCACAATCTGGTACGAGTTTCACGGCGCGCGCGTGTTTGAAACCACCAGCATGCGCTATGCGGTAAACTTTGTGATCACGCCGGTCGCAACGGCCGCGGTCTGCATTGCAATTCTGCGCTGGCTCAGGATTCCTGGATCGATCTGGGCTTCAGCGGCCTTGTTGATCGCCATTCCGGGAATGATCGGCGAGGCGATCCTGCTCTCGCGCTTCGCCGCATTGATGCCCGGGATGCAACCTGCCTCAGCCGGCAGGTATGGCGGCTTTCTGTTCGCAACCTACGCGCTGTTCCTGGGCATCGCCGAGGCGGTCACGCTGCAAGCTAAGGGATAAGGCAGCTTCAGCCTTCGTTTTCCGTCTGCAGGCTCCCATGCGCCTGGCCGTCACGGTGCGCCGCGCTAACCTAGGACTTATGCGCGCGGCCTACATCGGGATGGGCGCGAACCTGCCCAGCAGGGCCGGCCCGCCGGAAGCTACGCTGACAGGGGCCGTCGCGCGCCTCAGTTCTTTGGGGTGCGTAACGCATCGCTCATCTCTCTACAGCACCGAGCCGGTGGGCTTCGCCGCGCAGCCGCGCTTCGTTAACGCCGTCATCGCGCTGGAGACGGACCTGGAGCCGCGGCAGTTGCTTGAAGGCCTGCTCGGGATCGAGCAGGAGTTCGGCCGCGACCGCTCGGCGGGCATACCTAATGGTCCGCGCACGCTCGATCTCGACATTTTGCTCCTCGGCAGCGTCCAACTCCATGAGCCGGGGCTGGAGATTCCTCATCCCCGCCTCACCGCGCGAACCTTCGTCCTGCTGCCTCTCTCCGAGATTGCGCCGTCGATTGTCCCGGCGGGTCAAAGGGAGAGCGTGTCACAATTGCTTCATCACCTGGTAGCTAAAAGCGAACGCGAACCGAGCCACGAAGAAGATGCGGCGATTCGAATTCATTGGCCTGATTGGATTGCTGGCCCTGGCGGTGCTGGCGCCGCGCCTGCCCGCGCAGGCCCTCGTGACCGTGACCGTCGAAGATAGCTCCGGCGCCGCTGTGCAGGGCGCAACGGTCAAGGACAGCGGCGATCGTGTTCTGGGTGAGACCGATGCCGATGGGCAAATTGCCGTATCCTGCGCGGCTCCGTGCCGGCTGCGCATTGATGCCGAAGGCTTCGCGGAAAAGAGTGTCGAAGTCAGCGCTGCTGCCACGATCCGCCTCGAGCCGGCCACGGGAGCAGAGGAAGTGACGGTGACGGCCTATCGCGCGCCGCTGAGCGAGCTCGACAGCCCCGTAACCACGCGGCTGCTCACATCCGAGGCGCTCCAAACCACGTCCGCGGTCACGCTCGACGGCGAACTGCGCCAACTGCCCGGCGTGGAATTATTCCGCCGGTCGAGCTCGCTGGTGGCCAATCCTACGTCGCAGGGCGTGAGCCTGCGCGGCCTGGGATCGACCTCGGCCAGCCGCACGCTGGTGACCGAAGACGATGTCCCGCTGAACGATCCCGTCGGCGGATGGATCCACTGGGAGGAGCAGCCGGAACTGGCCGTGCGCTCCATCGAGCTGGTGCGCGGCGGCGCCAGCGATCTGTATGGCTCGAGCGCCATCGGCGGCGTCATCAACGTGGCTCTCGACCGGCCAACCTCGGACTTCGGCGAGCTGAGAACCGGCTACGGCAGCGAAGACACCTACGATGACAGCCTGCTGCTCCAAGGCAAGCGCGGCCCCTGGGCGGTGCTGGCTTCGGGCGGCACGCTGGGCACCGATGGTTACATTCAGGAGGCGCCCGGGCAGCGCGGGCCGGTCGATATTGCGTCGAACGTGCACAGCCAGAATGGCGTGCTGCTGGCCGAGCACGACCGCGGCCCGCTGCGGCTGTTTGTGCGCGGCAGCGGGTTCAACGAAGCCCGCGGCAACGGAACGCCGTTCCAGACCAACGGAACCCGCCTGTGGCGCTACGCGACCGGCGGCGACTGGCAGGGCCCGCATGCGTCTACACTGGCGGTCCGGTTCTATGGCTCTGCCGAGCACTACCGGCAGACTTTTTCGAGCATCTCGAACCTTCCCAACTCCAGCGATCCAAGCTGCGCCTACCGCTGCGGCGAAACTCCGAGCAAATTTTCGCTTACTCCCGACAATGAGCTGGGCGCCGTAGCTCACTGGAGCCAGCCTCTGGGCGCAGGCCTGCTGCTGCTCTTTGGCGCGGACACGCACGACGTGCGCGTATGGGACCGCGAGCAGACCTTCAGCACCGGCGCCCTCACCAATCTGCATGACCATCAGCGCGACTCGGCGCCTTACGCAGAAGCCATGTGGGTGCGCGGCGGCTGGACGCTGATCGCGTCCGCGCGCGAGGATTGGTTCCAGAACTACGACGGGCGGGAGCTCAGCTTCAACGGTTCAACCTGGACGCCTTCGGCGACACAGCCGCCGCAGTGGGACCAGCGAGTCTTCGACCCGCGCCTGGGGCTCACGCGCAAGCTCTGGAACCACTGGGCCGTGAACGCATCGGGCTTCCGCGCCTTCCGCGCGCCCACACCCAACGAGCTCTATCGCTCTACGCAGGTCGGCAACCAGCTCACCCTGCCCAACGGCTCGCTGAGCAGCGAGCGCGCCACCGGCTGGGAGACCGGCCTGGCCAGCCAGTGGAACTGGGGCACAATTCGCACCAGCTATTTCCTCACCCAGGTCAATCGGCCCATCACCGCGGTCTTCACCAATCAGACTTCTTCGCCCATGCTGCTCAAGCGCGAAAATCTCGGTCAGATCGAAAGCCGCGGCGTAGCCATCGACTTCGAGCTGGCACCGCGCCGCTGGATGGCCGTCGACGGCGGCTATCAATATGCCCACGCCACGGTGACCAATGCCGGGCCCACGCCCTACCTCGGCAACTGGATCCCCGAAGTGGCGCGCAACATGGCCACTGGAAACCTGCGCGCATTCAAACCAGCTCTTGGAACGCTGAGCCTGCAGAGCCGCCTGAGCGGCCGCCAATATGACGACGCGGCCAACCAATACATGCTGCACGGATACTTCCGCCTCGATGCGTACGGGTCGCACGACTTCGGCAAGCGGTTGCAGGTCTTCGCCGCAGGGGAAAACCTCTTCGATCGCGACATCGAAGTGGCCAAGACGCCGACCACCACGCTGGCGATGCCGCGCGTGGCGCGGTTCGGGTTGCTGGTGCGCATCGGCGAGGGCAAGTAAAGGCGCGGACGGCACAGGCCCGCGAGCGCAGAATCGCGGTCGCTGAGCCGCGCAGGCTCAATAGGTGGGCTTGTGAGGCGGCCAGTTCGGAGAAGGCGCAATCGGGCGGCTGGGATCCGGGCCGGGACCTTGTTGCTGACGAAGGACTTTCATGGTCGGCGCTCCTTTCCGTTCAAAGCTATGATACCGCAATTCGCGCTCCGGATGCGAGAGAGGTTGGCCTTTATCTCGCCTTGCCCTCGCTTCTCAGCGTCGTCATCAGCTCATCCGTCAGCCGCAGCCGGTTCCCGGACTCAAAGTCGATATAGCGAGGTCCTGCATCGCTGAACTGCGCATTCAATTCAGCGCTATAGGAACTCATGGCCTCGTTCAGCTCCTTCTCTTCGACCTTGCCTTCTTCCATTAGCGCCGTGAACGACTCCAGCTTGCTGGCCCACGCGCGAGCGCGCTTGGCGAGCTCAAACCATTTGAATTGCTGCTCTCCGCTCTGCACGCTCATGGCATAAATGGTGAGCACTGTTGCCAGCGCTCCAAGTGCGCCCCATATCCAACGCAGTGCTTCCGCGTTCATTCCCGGAATGATGTCGGTCAGGAGAGAAATGGCAAGCGTAATGAGGACCGACCAGCGCACTTTTCCTTCCAATTTGTAAGCCAGGCGGCTCAATTCGCTGAATGCCAAGTCGTTGTAGCGAAATTTCTTGTAGAGTTCAAATAGTTGCAGCCGGTGCTTCTCGATCAACGCCGCGTTCCCGTTCGAAGCCGACGCATCCGGCGGCTGCGGTGGAGGCGCGGCAGGCGCAGCTGCCGATGCAGATGGCGGTAGTGGCGGAGCGGCAGACGCGGGCGCAACAACGGGCCAGTCTATTGGAGTCGGAGGTGTCTTCCCCGAATCGACAGGTGCATTGGGAACCGGCTGATTCGGATCGCTCATTTGTGAGTGGATCCTCCCCGTGTATGCGAAGCGCCCCTTTATACCATGATTCAGCCTGATCCCGGCGGGTAAAATCGAAAAGGTGCCGGCCACGTTTCAGATCGTTCGCAGCAGCATCGCCGGTGGGCGCCGTGGCCAACTCGAACTTCCTCACCAGACCGTCCAAACGCCTGTCTTCATGCCCGTGGGAACGGCTGGATCAGTCAAAGCCGTCGCGCAAGACGTGCTCGAATCCCTCGGCGCCGAGATCATTCTGGGCAACACCTATCACCTTTATCTGCGGCCCGGTCACGAATCAATTCGCCGCATGGGCGGGCTGCATCGTTTCATCAGTTGGCCGCGCGCGCTGCTTACCGACTCCGGCGGATTCCAGGTTTTCAGCCTGAGCCAGTTGCGCAAGGTCTCCGATGATGGCGTCGAGTTCCGCTCGCACCTCGACGGCAGCAGCCATTTCTTCACGCCCGAGCATTCAATGGACGTGCAGATCGCCCTCGGCGCCGACATCGCGATGGCCTTCGACGAGTGTACTGAGTACCCGGCGGACCGAGCGCGTGCCGCCGAAAGCCTGCGCCTCACCATGGCCTGGGCCTGCCGCTCGCTCGACCACTTTCGCGCGCATCGGAATGATGTCCCATGGTTCGATCCAAAGGCATGCCGCACGCAATGCCTCTTCGGGATTGTGCAGGGTGGAATGTACGCCGATCTGCGCCGCGAGTGCGCCAAGCGGCTCGTCGAGATGGACTTCGACGGCTACGCCATCGGCGGCCTGAGCGTAGGCGAACCGCGCGAGCTCACTTTGGAGATGATCTCCGAAGTGCTTCCTCTGCTGCCCAAAGACAAGCCGCGCTACGTGATGGGCGTGGGCTACCCCGACGAGATCGAGCTTTACAGCCGCATGGGCGTGGACATGATGGACTGCGTGCTGCCCACGCGCGCCGCGCGCCACGGGCTGCTCTTCACCAGCGAAGGCCGCGTCAACATCAAGAACAAGCGCTACGCCGAAGACCAGGGCCCGCCCGATCCCGCTTGCGACTGCATGGTCTGCCGCCGCTACTCGCGAGCCTACCTGCGCCACCTGATGCAGGCCTCCGAGCCGCTCTCCGGCACGCTGAATTCGATCCACAATCTGGCGTTTTATCTGGGAATCATGAAGCGGGTGCGCGAATCAATCAGAGCCTCTGCCGATGCATCGCCGGCGGCATCGCGGATCGTCTCCTGATGACTCGACCGAAGGAGCCGCAGGTCGGGCACGCAGCGTTACACATCGATGGCCGAGCCCAGCAGTTGCTTCAGCGCACGTACGTATTCAGTCAGCGCCCTCCGACCGATTTCGGTAATGCGGTAAAGGGTCTGCGGCTTGCGCAAAACGAACTTCTTCTCCACCGTCACGTAGCCGGCCTCTTCGAGCTTCAAAAGCTGCGCGCCCAGGTTGCCGTCGGTCGAAGCGGTCTTGGCGCGGAGCCAGGTGAACTCCGCTTCTTCTACTCCGCTGAGCAGCGAGAGCAGCGCCAGCCGCAGCCGGCCGTGAATCACCGGATTGAGTTCGGGCAGATCAGGCATGGGCCGGGCCATTCCGCCGCTTGCGCTCGCGCGCCTCGGCGATCATGCCGTAGATGCCGAACACGATCTGGCAAAAAAAGATAGCGACGAGAAACACCACCCAGCTCTGCATTTCGCTGCCGAAGCACGATGCCGCGGCCGCTACCCACCACACTAGCGCGCACGCGAACTGAACCTTCCAGCGAAGAATCAGCGCCGAAGCTCCATTGGCCATGCCCAGGATTGCCGAGGCGACGGCCACGAAAAGGTGCCCGTCGGCCAGCCTACCGCTCAACCCGAGCGCCAGAAAGAGCACAAACATCGAGATCCCAAGCGCCATCCAGATCGAAAGCACAGCCCGGCCCATCGTTGTCTCCGGATGTGTTCCCGCCTGGCGCGACACAGCGACAAAGGTCGCTGCGACCGCGGCGACGATCGTAACCGGCCATGCCCACGCACTCGGCATCCACGCCGACCATGCAATGGCGACGTAATAGGCGACACCCCACAGCACGAATGTCCAACCCCAGCTTTCGGTTGTGCGGCGCCCTTCGGCGATCATGACCTCAATCAGGCTCAGCCTGTCTCTCAGGTCCTGTTCGGTCGTCTCTTCAGTCATCGGCTTTCTCCAATCAGTGGCATTCAAAGTGAGGGCGCGCAGCGAAATCAAGCGAGCGAACGGCATCTAAGGCTGGCGCCGCAGCAGCATATCCACACTGCGATGCGGTGGGTTGCCGCCGACGGTAACCTCAGTCGCTTCGCCCCACTCGCCCTTTTCGGTCAGGTGCATGGTGTTCACGATCTGCACCGGACCGGCCGTAAAGCTCCACGAGAATCCGTTTTCCGGCACCGTGAGCTCCGTATCGAGATAGTGGCCGTCATTGTAGGCGCGGAAGCGATAGGTGTGGGACGCGTCGTCGTACGCGATAGTAGCCAGAGCACTGAACGCCACTTTCCCGTCGGCTCCGGTGCTTTTGCCCTCGACGACCAGCACCAATCCATCGAGCTTGTACTCGATATCTTCAGTCTGGGTGAAATGCAACGGTTCGCCGGGTCCGCGGGAAATAGTGACCGGTCCCGACCAGCGGCCGGCGAGAAACGAAAGCTTGTGCATGGCTTCGCGCTGCACGTCTGTGCTGGACGGAGCCGGCGGCTGCGCAGCGGCCACGCCGAATCCCAGCAGGAAAGCTGCGGTGAGCAGGCTTTCCCCACAAATGAGTTGACGAGTGAGTTTTGTGAGTGCTGATTGCATGGTGACCTCCACGGTGGCTCGAATACAGAGTACTCTAGTTTATAGAGTATCATTTGTCAACAAGAATCTGAGGCTCATTCCGCGCAGGCCCGAGAGCCCTCAAATCCTGCGGCGCCAACTATCTCATTTCCAGATGCTTAATTCGTAAATGACACGTTCCAGCACCTCCGCCCAGCCGCTGGGTTCGCGCTGCCGGAAGAGGCGCGCTGTGGGGTACCAGGGTGTAGCCTCCACGCGCTGCATCCAGCGCCAGTCGGCGAAGTGCGGCAGCAGGATCCACACCGGCTTGCCCATGGCTCCGGCGAGATGGGCCACGGAGGTATCGGTGGTCACGACCAGGTCGAGCTTTTCGACCAATGCTGCAGTCTCGGCCAGGTCGCGATCCTGGCTGCAGCCGTCGGCAACCCGGACACCGTCCGGCAGAAGCTCCAACTGCCGCGCCGGCTCGCCCTTTTGCAGCGAAATCCAGTCGATGCCCTCAAGGCGAAGGAGCGGCAGCAGGGTTTCGAGCTTGGTCGATCGCTGCCGGTCGGCCTTGTAGTTGGGATTGCCCGCCCATGCGATCCCTACGCGCAGCCGGTCCAAAGCCCCCGGGAACCGCTTCCGCTTCTGCTCGGCTAGCTCCGCATCGGCGCAGAGGTAAGCACCCGGCCAGGGAACGGTTTCAACGGTGGTTCCAAACACCGCGGGCAGGCTCATCAGCGGGCATTCGAGATCGAACTCCGCCAGCTTGCGGCCCGGCTCGGCAACCTCGGCAAAACCGTTTTTGACCACCGACAGCGAGCGCAGCAGCGTTACGACCTCCGGCTGCACCTGAAGAATCATCGTTCCGGGTCCGCCGCGCGCGGCCACCATCCCCGCATAGCGGCAGAACTGGATCGTATCGCCCAGCCCCTGCTCGGCGTGGAGTAGCAAGCGGCGACCATTCAGCGGCTCGCCCTGCCAGCGCGGCTGGCGAAACACGCGCGGCCGGCGATGAACCTCACGAAACCGCCAGCGCGCCTCGTACTCCGCCCAGCCGCGCTCCCAATCGCCCAGCCGCGACCGCGTCAGCGCCAGGTTGTAGAGAGCGCCGGCTGCGTGCGGATCGCGCTCCACGGCACTCTGGTGCGCACGCAGGGCCTCTTCGTCCCGGCCCAGTTCCAGCAGCGAGTTGCCGCGATTCGACGGAGCAGCCGGGCTGCCCAGCGCCTCCGCTTCTTGAAATACCACAACCGCCTCCTCAAACCGCCCCTCGTTGTGCAATAGAATCCCCTTGAGGTTCATAGCTTCGGCGTGGCGGGGATCGCGCTCCAGCGCGCGAGCGAGTCAATCCCGCGCGCCAGCCGCGTCGCCGGTGTTGGCGCAGAACTGGCACCAGGCCACCAGCGTCTCCACGTTATCCGGATTCAGGCCGAGCGCCCTGCGCAGGTGAGCTTCGGCCTTCTCGGGCCGCCGGCGCTCGCGCTCCAGCAGCGCCAGGTTCAACCAGCCGGGAATCGAATCCGGCCGCAACTCTACCGCGCGCAACAAAGCGGCCTCGGCGTGCAGCTCGCGCCCCTGCTCGCGCAGCAGATTGCCCAGGTTCATCCAGGCCGCGGCGAAATCAGGCCTGGCAGCCAATGCGCGCCGGTAGCGGACCTCCGCCTCTTTTGGCCTGCCCATCCGTGCCAGCACAAACCCGGCGGCGAACTCGGCCTCCGCCAGATGAGGCTTGAGCGCCAGAGCCTGCTGGTAGCGATCGAGCGCATCTTCGTTCCGGCCCATACAGGCCAGCGCGTGGCCGAAACCCAGATGTGCGGCAATCAGCGTCGGCCGCCGGCGAAGGGCAAGCTCGAAATCGCGCACAGCTTCCTGCGGCCGGCCGGCGATCTTCAGCTCGCCCATTCCGGTCCGCGCCAGGGCATTCGTTCCATCCAGGCGAACGGCGCTCGCGTAGGCCCGCTCTGCTTCTTCGATTCGCCCGGCGGCCTTGAGTGCCTGGCCCAGCGTGACCCAGGCAAGACATTGCTCCGGCGCCTCGGCCACGGCTGCCGCCGCCATCTTGACCGCCGCGTCGCTCTGGCCGCTGGCCAGCGCCACCAGGC
>JBAUBR010000338.1:0-12212 GCA_049676965.1 Occallatibacter sp. | reverse complement strand
TGCCCGCAGCGGCGACGGTCCGCCCGGCGGAGGCCTTGCGAGCGGATTTTTTGCCCGGCTTCGCGGCCATCTTTCCGGAAAGCGAAAGCGCATCGGACAATGCGGCGGCAGTGCCGGATGTGGCAATGACAAGCGACGGGCGCGGCTCCCGAATTTTGCGGGAAGCGCGCCTGAGCTCGCGGGCAATGAGCTGATGCATGCGCGCCAGCCCCTCGGCCGGCGGCGGGTCGGCCTGCAAAAACTCCTCCGTCAGCCGCACCGCGCCCAGAGGCATGCTCACCGTCTCCCTCATCCGCTTGCGCTCGCTTAGCGTGATCTCGCAGCTGCCGCCGCCCAGATCCAGTAACAGCACGTGCCCCCCCGCGCCCTCTTCGCCGCTCATTACTCCCTGGTGAATGAGCCGGCCCTCCTCAAGGCCGGAGATGATCTCCAGGTTCCATCCCGTCTCGGCCTTCACCCAGGCCTGGAAGGCCGCGGCGTTGCGCGCGTCGCGCATGGCCGAAGTAGCCACTACGCGAATCTGGTCCACACCGTGCGCCTGCACCGCGCGCTGGAAGCGTTTGAGCGCGCGCAGCGTGGCCGCCATGGCCTCGGGAGAAACCAGCCCCGAGGAAAAGACGCTGGCCCCCAGGCGCGTGACTTCGCGGTCTTCGTGGAGGACTTTGAGCCGATGCGCGGCCACGCGGGCGATCTTCAACCGGCAGGAGTTGGAACCGACGTCAATGGCGGCAAGGGTGGGCAAGGCGTGGTGAACTCCTCTGGGCGACGGAAATCGAGTGCTCTCCGGCCAAGATACACGAGCGCGGCGGGCTCAAATGAACGTGGAAAACGCGCCTCAAGGCGAGACTGTTGCAGGGAATGAATTAACGAACTTGTCGGATCGTGGATTACCGCAGTCTGGTAAGCTCTGTCCGTGATGCGAAGCTTTTCGATAGCCCTTCTCACCGTGACAGCCCTGGTGGGTTCACTCACGCTCAGTGCTCAGCCGGCGGGTGCGGCGATCGATCCGCCGCCGGGGTCGACTGTGGTGCTGCAGGCGAAGGGAGCCGGAGTCCAGATTTATTCCTGCGCCGAGCCGCAGGGAACATTTAAATGGATGCTGAAAGCACCGGACGCAAAGCTCCTCGATGAATCCGGCAAGCAAATCGGAACCCACTTCGCCGGACCCACATGGAAGCTGACGGACGGCAGCCAGGTTCAGGGAGAATTGATCGCGAGCCGTCCCGCGCCCGAACCGAACGCGGTGCCGTGGCTTCTGCTTCGCTCCAAACCCGGAACAGCCTCGGGGAAGTTTGCCGGTGTGGCCTTCATCCAACGGGCAGAGACCCACGGCGGTTCAGCGCCGGCCACCGGCTGCAGCAGTCCGGGCGATCTGGATCAATCCCTGCGCGTGCCTTATTCGGCTACGTACACCTTCTTCGCAGCTTCGCAACGCTGACGGTGCGCACTTGCAAACAAGCGCAAGATATTTTATTGGCCGGATCTGTCTGTGAATTAGGATGGCCGCGTCGATCTCGGCCGGCGAGATGATCGAATCACGCGGCTGTTATTCTTAATTTGTTTATCTCTTTCCGATGGATGCGACGACGATAACAGAGAGTCAGGTCCGCAAGACGCCCACTGCCGTGGCGGCGTGGGCGCTGCTCATTTTAATTTTCCTTGGAGTCCAGTTTGTCGCGCTCTTCCGGCCGCCGCTGCTGGACGATGCCGATGCCACTCACGCCGAGGCCGCGCAGCACATGGCGCTGAGCGGCGACTGGGTCACGCTGAAAGTCGACGGCATTCGCTATCTCGAGAAGCCGCCGCTGCCCTACTGGCTCGTGGCCGGTCTCTATCGCATCTTCGGGCAGAATGTCTTCTCCACCCACCTGCCGAATACGCTGGCCGTGCTGGGATGCGCCTGGCTGGCTTTCTTGTGGGGCCGGCGAGGTTGGGGTGAGCGTGCCGGCTTTTATGCCGCGCTGGGCGTGCTCACCTCGATCGGTCCGTTTCTCTTTACTCGATTCGCTATTCCCGATGCGCTGCTGACTTTTTTGCTGCTCTTCGCGCTCTACAGCCTGCTGACGGGATTGGAATCGAGACGGCCCATCCGCATGTACGGGATGTGGGTTGCGCTGGCGCTGGCGGTGCTGACGAAAGGGTTGATCGCACCCGTCTTCTTTGCCGCCGCGGCCATTCCATACTTGCTCATCAGCGGCCAATGGCGGCGATGGCGCGCGTTGAAACCATTTTCCGGGCTGCTGCTTTTTCTGGCCATCGCCGCGCCCTGGCACATTCTGGCCGGAATCGCCAATCCCGGCGAGGGGCATCCGGTGGGCAACCACCCCACGCTCGGCAACGTGCACGGCTTCTGGTACTTCTACTTCATCAACGAGCACGTTTTGCGCTTCCTGGGGCAGCGCTGGCCCGACGACTACAACAAACAGCCGTTTGCCGAATACTGGCTGGGCCACCTGGTTTGGTTGTTTCCCTGGAGCCTGTTTCTGCCCGCGCTCTTCGCGCTGGCCTGGAAGACGCGCCGCACCTGGCTCCAACACCTCACTCGCGATGCCGGCCTGACGGTGGACTTTTACCTCGATCACGCCCTGCGCGAAGACGCTGCCACCTACGTACAGCGGCTCAAGTTCCGCGTTCGCTCCATCTGGCTGCTGACCCTCTACGCGGGATTCATCGTGTTGTTTTTCTCCATCTCGACCAACCAGGAGTACTACACGTTTCCCGCTTGGCCGGCCATCCTGATCCTGATCGCCGGCGTGGTGGCATCCATCGAGGAGATGCCCGCCGCCGGAAGAAACGGCGAACCGACAGTGCTCTCTTCGGCGTGGCTCACCGGCGCGCAGGCGGTCTTTGCCGTGGCCGGAGTGCTGGCGGCCGCGGCGCTGGCCTGGGGGCTTTGGGAGTCGCGAAATTTGCCCTTTGTGGCCGACATCGGCACGCTGCTGGCGCATCGCGACGTCGGCGGCTACACGCTGGCCTTGTCGCACTTTTTCGATCTCACCGTTGTCTCGTTTGCGGCGCTGCGATTGCCCGCGGCACTGGCCTCGGTAACGCTGCTGGTTGGCCCGGCGATTGGCTGGGTGCTGCGATTGCGCGGGAGACATCTGGCGGCCACCATCAGCGTGGCGCTTACGTCGGCAATTTTTCTCGTCGCCGCCCACATCGCCTTCGTGCGTTTCGAGCCCATGCTCAGCTCGAAGCAACTCGCCGATGTGATCCTGCACGAAGGCTCGCCGGCCGACGAATTCATCATCTACGGCGACCAGTCGGACGCCTCGTCGGTGATCTTTTATACGCACCGATTCCTGGGAAAGCCCGCTCTGCTGGTGATGGAGCAGTGCTCACAACGCAGCAAAAATAACGGATCGTCGCTTCTCTGGGGATCCTGCTACACCGACGCACCCAACATCTTTCTGGCCGACGATCAGTTGACGAAGATCTGGGGCACCGGCGAGCGCAAATGGCTCTTCGCCCAGGACACCAACCAGGATAAAGTGGAACGCCTGCTGTCCGGGCGCCTGTATTCGGCAAAAACCATCGCCGACAAGGCGCTGTGGACGGATAGGCCGGTAAAGTAGTCTGCAAATGCAAGCAGTGCGATGCATTCCTTTCGCTGAAGGGATTATCCGAAGAGGTCGGCATGGGTTCCCGTGCGGACAAGATGCAGTTTGTTCCCGTCGATCTTGTAGAGCAGAAGCCAGTCCGGTTCAATGTGGCAATCGCGAAAGTGCTTCCAATCGCCAGTCAAAGGGTGATCCCGATATTCCGCCGGAAGTGGATCGCCTTCAATGAGCAATCGTATGACGGTGCGCAGCTTGCCCATTTCTTTGCCGCGTTTTTCCATGAGCTTTACTTCTCGCTTGAATCGAGAACCGCTTAGAGGATTACGGACTTCAGATACCCAGGTCCTTGAACAGGGCTTCGGCGGAACCAAATCGCGTGCCCCGGCCGCGATCCGCCTCGCGCATGGCTTCGATCGTTTCAGCATTTGGAGTGTGGATTTCAAACGGGAGCTTCTTCTCCGCCGCCACCTTGATCAGCAGCAGCCGAAATGCGTCTGAAACGGTTAACCCCATGGTCTCCAGGACGGCAGCGGCGCGTACTTTCACCTTCGCGTCGATCCGGGCACGAACTACGGCGTTTGCGGGCATCTTCACCTCCCGAGCTACATTGTAGCCCAAAACTACCCCGCCGCCCGCATCTTGCCGCCAGGCAGAAGCTGAAATATCCGATCGCGCCAGACGATGCGGCTGGAAAAGTAGCTGGCGGCCCAAAAACCGAAGCCCATCAGATCGCGCAGAGGATAAAGGATCAGCAAGCCGAACCAGCTTGGGTCGCGGACCACTTGCCGGCCAACGGTCAGGGCGAGGGCGAATCTCGTCGCGAGGCTCCAGGCGAAAAGGCCCAATCCCCACCACGGATGGCCCAGCGCAGCCGCCGATGCCAACGCGAGAAGACCGAAGGGAATGCCGAACGTGAACGCCGTGCCCAGATGGCCTTTGGGCCGTGAAAAGCGCGTCGATTTCATCCAGCGCACCTGGTGCTTGAGCGTGGCGATCAGCCCCGAATTGATGACCATGTGCTCAATCACGTAATGGCTGAGCACGACGGTCGAGCCGAGCTTGAACGTTTCGTTGCCCAGGATGAAATCGTCGGCGCAGTAGTCGGCGGTGACGCGAAAGCCGCCCATGCGGTGAATGACTTCGCGGCGAAAGGCCATCGTCGGCCCGAGGACGAATTGCATTCCCTCGACGGCGTGCGCGGCCAACACGCCGGCGGTCATCTCCACGCTCATGCCGACGGCCTCAAGTTGAGCCCAGATACGCGCCCATAAGCCGCCTTCAGCAGCCACGCCGCGATAAAGGCAGGTAACCGCGCCGACCTGGGGATCGGCAAAGGGCTGCGCGACGGCGCGCAAATATCCGGGCGAGACGCGCACATCGCTGTCGCTGATGATGAGGATGTCGTGCGCCGCCGCAGCCTCCATTGCCTCCATGGAAGCGACCTTGTCGTTGACGTAATCGGGTTGGCCGCCGGTGGAAAGGAACTTTGCTGGAATGTGCGGAAAGCGCGCGGCGACGCGCCGGGCGATCTCCAGACCGGCATCGTTCGCGTCGCGCGCGCAGAAGAGGATTTCGTATTCGGGGTAATCCTGGTCGAAGAAGCTGGCCAGATACTCGGCCAGGCCAGGCTCGGCTCCGTGAAGCGGCTTGAGCAGGGTGAGCGGCGGAGCGGAGTCGTGCGGCGTGAGGGCGGCGCGCCGCCTTTTGAGGAATCCCGATACCGCTACCAGCACGATGCCGGCGACGATTGTGGAAGCCATGAGCCCGAAGACTGCCAATCCTAGAAGAACGTGCAACATGCAGGTATCAGCATAAAGGCAGGAAGCCGGGGAGGGGATGAAGATTCGTTCTACGCCGAAGCGATCCTTCCGGAGTCAGGACCAAGCAGGAATCTCACGATTTCGCCGGAACCCGAAGAGGATCAACGCTCTCCGCGCGACGGCGACCGGGGCGCAACAGCAGGCCGGCGAATGGGCACAATCGCTCCCGCCGAGCCCGGCGCGGCCTGCTGGAAGCGCGTCAGCATCTCCGAGCGCACATACTCAACAAAGCTCTGCATCTGGCGATTCATCTCCTCCATGCGCTCGCGCATCTGCAGGATGATGGCGATGCCGGCGATGTTCACTCCCAGGTCGCGCGCCAGGTTGAGAATGAACTCCAGGCGCTCCAGGTCCTCGTCGGTGTAGAGGCGCGTGTTGCCCTCGGTGCGCGAAGGCTTGAGCAGCCCTTCGCGCTCATAAAGGCGCAGGGTCTGCGGGTGAATCTCGTACATTTCGGCCACCGCCGAGATCATGTACGCGCCTTTGGACTTGCGTTTGGGCATGGTAGTAGCCGCAATCAGCTTACGCTAATCCTCTGCAATGTTCGCCACTGTCGTTTCGACAATTGTTAGAGCTTGTCGAACAAAGCCGTCCGCGGGTCCTGGGGGTTCAGCTTGGCTAGCTCGCGCATGATCTCGCGGCTGCGCTCGTCCTGCAGCGAGGGCACAACTACCTCGACGGTTACGATCTGGTCGCCGCGCTGTCCGGGAGCCTGCGCATTCTCGACGCCTCGCCCCCTCATGCGCAGCTTTTGCCCGCTCTGCGTGCCGGGAGGAATCTTCAACTGCGCGCGGCCATCGATAGTGGGCACTTCAACCTTGGCGCCCAGCGAAGCCTCGGCGACCGTCACCGGCACAGTGATCTGGATGTCGTCGCCCGCGCGCGTGAACACCGGATGCGTTCCGGTGCGCACGATGAGAAACAGGTCGCCAGACGCCCCGCCGTTGAGCCCCGCATTGCCCTTGCCCTGCAGGCGGATGCGCTGGCCGTCGCGCGTGCCCGGCTTGATGCGGAACTCGACCGTCTCCGTCCGGTTGACCACGCCCTCGCCGTGGCAGGTGGGGCAGTCGTTGGTCACGCGGCCGGTGCCGTTGCAGCGCGGGCAGGGAATGTTGAACTTCATCCGCCCGCCCATCTGCGTCACCTGGCCGGATCCGTTGCACTCCGGGCACGTCATGGGCCTGCCGGTGTGCGCCTGGCCGTGGCAGGTGGGGCACACCTCCTGGCGGTTGATCTGGATGCGCGCCTGGCCACCGCGAATCGCGGTCCAGAAGTCGACCGTAGCCTGATATTCGAGATCGCTGCCGGGCTGCGGGCCGCGCGGCCGCTCCGGATGCTGCTGGCCCGAGAAGATGCCGGAAAAAATGTCCTTGAAGCTGCCCCAGGAGGAGGACCCCGGGCCAGTCTGCGTGGCTGGGCCGCCCTGGAATCCCGAAAAGTCGAAGCCCTCGAAGTCCACCGGCGCGCGGCCGCCGCCGGCATCCTGCTGCCGCGCATAGGCCTCGGCCTGCGCGGGGTCGATCTGGTCGGAGTAGAAGCCAAGCTGGTCATAGACCTTGCGCTTCTTTTCGTCGCTCAACACGTCGTTGGCTTCGGAGATCTCCTTGAAGCGTTCCTCGGCCCGCTTGTCGTTGGGGTTCACGTCGGGGTGGTACTTGCGCGCCGCCTTGCGAAAGGCCTTGCGAATCTCCTCCGGCGTGGCCGTCTTCTTCACGCCAAGCATTGCGTAATAGTCTTTGTTTGCGGTCGTGGGCATGATTGTCCTGGACTCAACTTCTTTTATAAGCCTAATAGAAAATCTTGTCCGCTGGTTAGATTCATGAGACCGCAAAAAGACCCAAATCAGCTGGGGAGACTACTCGGCGCAGGCTGCTCAGTCGTCCAAACCCCCATAGCCCGGAGGCGCGTCTTCCTGGCTCAAGACAATCACCTTAATGCTGTCCCTGACCCCATCGAAGTTGCCGTTGATGATTGCTGTGCCCGGACGCACCGCGTGAACCAGGCCGTTGGGGTCAACCCGGATGACGGCATCGTCTTCGGGCTGGTCCACGGCGAGATGCAGCTGGCTGGAATCGTCAAGATAGACCGGATCGCGGAGCCTCTTGAACTGGACCTCGGGAAAGAGATACGCCTGCCGATCCTGCTCACGATCGTCCAGAACGAGGGCCAGAACCTTGAAGCCTTTGTTCAGGTCGAAGCTGGCCAGTCCTTGCGCAGACGGGACCACATTGAGCCGGAGGTCGCGCGTGGCCAGGCCGCCGTCGGCGAATAGAACGGAGACGCGCAGGGTGAGGGACCCGAGAGCCAGCGGAGTCACTTCGATGGTTGTAGTGCCGTCGTCTTGGCTCAGAATCTTTGCTCTGCCGCTGCCCACCGGGACGCCCTTCGATTCATTGCGAAGGCTGCCGGAGACGCCGCTCTGATCGACGGCAATGTCGACGACGGACGGCCCGGCAAGATGGAGAGGTATGCGCACCGGCTGTCCAAGGCCAACGGGCCGATCGGGAATCGATGCAGTGAGCCGATCCGGCGCCAGGAATGTCGCTCTAACCCCGGTGGGGCCCTGAACGGAGCCACCTGAAATTTGCTCGGACCCGATCTCAGACTCGATGTCTCTCGCCGCTGCGGGAGCCGATGTCTTTTGCAATCCAAGCCAATACGCCACCTGCCCGTTCACCTCGGCGGAATCGGTGACGCTGGCGTTGCTGTCGCCCCCGAACAGAAGCTTCGCTTCGCCGGGAGCGGGTGTGTGCTGCAGGTCCTTGAACTCCTTGCTCTGCGCCGTGGGGGCGGCCGCGGTCTGGCTGCCAACGGTCACAACCACGTCATTACTTGCCG
This sequence comes from Occallatibacter sp., assembly GCA_049676965.1. Taxonomy (GTDB): domain Bacteria; phylum Acidobacteriota; class Terriglobia; order Terriglobales; family Acidobacteriaceae; genus Telmatobacter. Next base: position 3,994 of record JBAUBR010000338.1, on the reverse strand, counting down.
ATCCAAGAATGGAATCGACCGTCGGCGGGGCCTGTGCATACGTGGCGGCGATCACGGTATTCAGAACATCGCGCAACAGCGATGGAGGCTGGTCGCCGTCCTTGTAGTCCGAGGCGACGGCAAACCATCTGCCGTGGCGGGTATTGAAGGTGTCCGCCGGCGGGGCCGAAGCGATGCTGCGGCCGCCGGGAATGAGCGACCAGACCGCGCCGGTGTCGAGCGCCGTGCCCGGGTAAGAAAGCGGCAGGCTATTGGCATCGAAGCACTCCTCAACCGTGGTCGTGGAACTCGCGCCGCAGAAATTGGTCCACAGCAGAAATGCGGCGCTGAACGGATTGGTGACCTGAAGCGTGCGGTTGTAGGCGACATCGTCGAGATAGGTTGAGAGCGCCGAGCCGGTCTCCGGCGTGTCCAGCGTGACCACATTGCGGAAGGCCCCGAGATAGCGGTTGCGCACGGATTTGTAGCCGGGGATATCGGCGAAATGCCGCACCGCGAGCCCGCCCATGCTGTGAGCCACAACATCCACGCGGCCGCCGACGTAATGGTCCTCGTCAAGCTGCGGAAAGAGCGTGGAGGAGAAATATTTGTCGAGCGACTGGGCCGAGGTGAATTCGCACCTCGTCCCATGGCCGGGCAGCGTATCGGTCTCCGCGTCAAAGCCCAGATAGTCGGAGTAGCAGATCGGCGTAACCAGGAATCGATACGGGCTGAACGCGGCGGTCGCCCTGAGATAACCCTCGGTCGAGGCCAGCGACAGGATGCTGCCCCAGAGCCCATGTATCAGCACCACCGGAGTTGGAATCGTCAGCAAGGAATAGGTCGCGCGCGCCGAACCGCCGGCGCTCACCGCGCTGATCGTGGCATCGGCGCCGTGCTCGGCATCTGGCGCCGTGCCGGTGGTCATCAGGGCCAGCGCATAGTACGCAGTGCCGATCTTCGTCGGGGTAATTGCGAGCGAAGTTGTGCCTGCTCCCGAGTCGGCGGTGAGAAATCCGGGAGTGTATTTCGCGACCTTGGCGCCGTTTGTCGCCGAGAAAGTGACGGCCTTGCTCGAACTCGCCTTATAAACGACGATCGCGGCCGTTGTATCGTCGGCAACAATCCCTCTCGCGGCAGCCTTGCCGGCGAGCGCGGCATCCACGACGGCGCTGGCTGAAAGCTCATGATTTGAAGGAATCGTCATCAGGTAGGGATCGACGACCGTCAGGGGGCTGGCCTTCGGCTGCTCACCCTGCGCAAAGGTTGCAGACAGAGCGCCGGCGAGCAGAAACGCCAGCCTGCATATAGACGAGGGAGAACGCATCGAGAACGCCACAGCCTTGCCTCCACGATGGAACTGTGGGCAAAGTTTAGCACTCAAAGGAGCGAGTATGTTGAAAAAGCTGAGTCCCTCAGGGGAGAGGAGCTTCACAGCGTGCCGATGTCAAACTTGCCTTCGCGATCCGCGGCGAAGGCGAGGCACGCGCGGATGTCGTTCTCCGTCAGATCGGGAAAGTCGGCGAGGATTTCCTCATGCGACATTCCGCCCGCCAAATAGTCCAGCACGTCGTAAACTGTGATTCGGAGGTCGCGGATACAGGCCTTGCCGCTTCGCCGTTCGGGATCGATGGTGATGATTTGCGAGTAGTCCATGCAGCAAATCTCCGTGTTCGCTCAGATAGTCGCACAAATAAATCGGGGTGGACAACCTTCGCCGCCTACCCCGCCGATTCACTAACTGGCTAACTCCACCAGTTCCGCTTATTTTTTGTCTTCCACGTCCACGTACTCCGCGTCGATCACGCCTTCGTCCTTCTTCTGCTCCGAGCTCTGCGCGGCGCCGTCGCCCGAAGGTCCGCTCGGCGCAGTCGCTTGCGCGGCGTTGGCCTTGTAGAGTACCTCTGCCAGTTTGTGGCTGGCCTGAGTGAGCCGCTCGTGCGCGGACTTGAGGTCCTTCACCGAGGGCGAGCTTTCGAGCGTCTTCTTGGCCTCGGCGAGAGCGGATTCGACGTCGGTCTTGTCCGCCGCCTGCACCTTCTCGCCCGACTCCTTCAGCATCTTCTCGATGTTGTAGACCAGCGAGTCGAGCTGGTTGCGCGCCTCGATCTCCTCGCGCTTCTCCTTGTCCTCGGCGGCATGCGCGTCGGCTTCCTTGGCCATCTTCTCGACCTCGTCCTTGCTGAGGCCGGAGCTCGAAGTAATCTGGATGCGCGTGTCCTTGCCGGTGGCGGTGTCCTTGGCCGTCACGTTGAGGATGCCGTTGGCGTCGATGTCGAAGGTGACCTCGATTTGCGGCATGCCCCGCGGCGCCGGCGGAATGCCGGCCAGCTTGAACTTGCCCAGCGTACGATTCTGCGCCGCCAATGGCCGCTCACCCTGCAGCACGTGCACTTCGACTTCGGTCTGGCTGTCGGCCGCGGTCGAAAAGGTCTCGGTCTTCTTGGTCGGAATGGTCGTGTTGCGCGGGATCATCCCCGTAGCCACGCCGCCCAGCGTTTCGATGGACAAGGTCAGCGGCGTCACGTCGAGCAGCAGCAGGTCCTTGACCTCGCCGGCCAGCACGCCTGCCTGCACGGCTGCGCCCACGGCGACCACTTCGTCCGGGTTCACGCCGCGATGAGGCTCCTTACCGAACAACTTGCGCACCACGTCCTGAATCTTCGGCATGCGCGTCTGGCCGCCTACGAGAACGACTTCGTCAATCTTGTCCGCGGTCACGCCGGCATCGGCCATGGCTTTCTTGCATGGCTCAAGCGACCGGTCGATCAGGTCTTCGACCAACTGTTCCAGCTTGGCGCGGGTGAGCTTGCGAACCAAATGCTTCGGCCCGGTGGCATCGGCGGTGATGAACGGCAGGTTGATCTCGGTTTCGATCGTGGTCGAGAGCTCGATCTTGGCCTTTTCCGCAGCGTCTTTCAGGCGCTGCAGCGCCATTTCGTTGCCCTTGGAGCTGAGGTCCAGGCCCTCTTCCCGCTTGAATTCGGCAATCAGCCAGTCCACGATGCGCTGGTCGAAGTTGTCGCCGCCCAGGTGAGTGTCGCCGTTGGTCGACTTGACCTCGATGACGCCTTCGCCCACTTCGAGAATGGAGATATCGAAGGTTCCGCCGCCGAAGTCATAGACGGCGATCGTCTCGTCCTTCTTTTTATCGAGGCCGTAAGCTAGGGCCGCAGCGGTGGGCTCATTGACGATGCGCTTGACATCAAGTCCGGCGATCTTGCCCGCGTCCTTGGTGGCCTGGCGCTGGGAGTCGTTAAAGTAGGCCGGCACGGTGATCACCGCCTCGGTCACGGTCTGGCCCAGGTAGGCTTCGGCCGACTTTTTGAGCTTCTGCAGGATCATGGCCGAGATTTCCTGCGGCGTATATTCCTTGCCCTGCGCGACAACGGACACGTGGTCGCCCTGCTGGACGACTTTGTAGGGGACCATCTTCATCTCGTCGTTGACTTCGTTATAGCGCCGTCCCATGAAGCGCTTGATGGAGAAGATGGTGTTCTCGGGGTTGGTAATGGCCTGCCGCTTGGCCACCTGGCCGACGAGCCGCTCGCCGCTCTTGGTGAAGGCGACGACGGAGGGCGTGGTGCGCGCGCCCTCTTCATTTGGAATGACTTTGGGCTCGCCGCCCTCGAGGACGGCGACGCACGAGTTGGTCGTGCCGAGGTCGATGCCGATAATCTTTGCCATGGTTGTGTGTATCCTGCCTGAACAGAAAATAAGCGTCAGTGAATAAGATGCACGATTGAGTGAGTTAGTGTCAACTTTATTTGATTATTCTGCGATAAAGATTGACCGACACCGGGATAGGGGACGGCGGCATTATGCGGAAGCGGAACTGGCGAACTTGAGGCAGTCGACCGGCTGCCTTATCGCCTGCGGCGGCCGCCACTGTTGACGCTCATTAGAAATGTCCCCTTGGACGCTCGATAGAAATGCCCCCTTTTAGATTGCCTCTGGGTTTGAATGAGGGGGCAGATTGGGGCGAACAGGATTGAGCAGCAAGGAGCTGAGTCGG
>JBAUBR010000337.1:0-5988 GCA_049676965.1 Occallatibacter sp. | reverse complement strand
CCGTAGCCGTAGCCGGGGTTGTGGGAAAGTGGAAAGCGCTCTTCAGCTTTCCATCTTTTCCATGACCCTTCACTACTGAACGGCTTGGCTCGATGTAAACAACGTCTTGAGACACGACATTTAGCCCGTACATCGGAGCCTGCAAATGACGGGGCTTCAGCCCCTGAGGGAAGATCTTTCAGGAGTTTGCATTTCCTCAGCGGCTAAAACCGGAGACCAAAATCGGTTCCTAATGTACGGGCTGAAGCCCGTACCCTTCAAAACCTCGACTTATTCAGAGGTTCCTCGACGATACTTTGCGGTGAGAAAAGGAGACCCTTTTCATGCAGGAACGGCAGCTTTCTCCGCTGGTTCTTGTGGTCGATGACGACTCGATTACCGTACGCACTCTGGACGGGCTCCTGAAACGAGCCGGCTTCCGGACCGCGAGTGCGGGAAACGCGGTCGCAGCCTTGCAGGGAATCCGTGAACAGAGTCCCGACCTGATTCTGCTGGACGTCAACTTGCCGGATGGATCCGGCTTCGACATCTGCCGCTCGTTGCGGGATGAAGGCTCGGCCTTTACGACCCCGATTCTCTTCATTTCCGCCAGCGAAGATACAGCGACCAAGGTCAAGGGATTCGAAGTGGGCGGGGTGGACTACATCACCAAGCCGATCGTCGGTGCGGAAGTCATCGCCCGGGTGCGCACACACCTGCGGCTGAAGCGGGCCTATGAACGGCTCGCCGAGCTCCAGGCGGAGCGGGTGCAGCGGTTGGCCAGCGCGCAACTGAACCTGATGCCCCGCCCACAGGACTTTCCGGAGGCGCGCTTCGAGGTCTCCATCCGCCAGGTGCTGACTGCCGGGGGGGACTTCTACGACGTGATCCCCGCCGGTCAAGGCGTTGTGGATTACCTGGTGGCCGACGCCAGCGGCCACGATCTGTCCGCAAGCCTGTGGACGGCATCGCTGAAGGCCCTGGCTGCCGAATACTCCGGCCCGCTGAACCTCCCCATTGAAATCGTGCGCGCCATCAACAGCTCTCTCTGCCGCATTCTTCCTCCCAGCGCCTTTTTTACGCTCGTCTATGCACGGCTCAATCACCGGACGGGCCTCCTGTCTGTGGTGAACGCCGGTCATCCGCCGGCCATTGTCGTTCACATCGATGGCGGGGATGCCCTGGTTCTGCGCCAGGAGGGCGACGTGGTGGGCGCTTTCACCGACGCGGTCTTTGGCGTGGCCGAGCTCACCGTGAAGGCCGGCGACCGGATTTTCTTTTGCACCGACGGGCTGATCGAGACCGGCGGTTCCTACGAAGATGGCCTTGAACGCCTGGCCGGTGCACGTAGGTCGCGGCGCAACCTGCCGCTCCAGGAACATGTTCCCGCAGTCGTAGACGACGTGATGGCCGGCCTGAATCCGGCGGACGACACGCTGCTGGTGGGAGTGGAGCGATGAAACCTTCCCCCCGGAAGCCATCGATCGCTTTGCGGGAAACGATCCCGTCGCGTCTGGCGGAAACAGAATCGGTCTGCCTGAAGATGCGCGACCTGCTTGAGGCAAACGGCCTCGGCGAAGTTTGTTTCGCCGTCGAGCTGTTAGCGCGGGAATGCGTGAACAACGCGGTGATTCACGGAAATCGGAACGATGCCGATAAATCAATCCAGGTGTCTCTTTGGCTGGGGCGGAAGTGGATCCGCCTTGAGGTAAGCGACGAAGGTCCGGGCTTTGACTGGCGAATGACGCAGCAGAACAGAATGGATACGGCTGCATCCTCCGGCCGCGGCTTGCACCTCTACTCGTTGTATGCCGAGCGCGTGCGCTTCAATCGCCGCGGGAACCGGATCACGCTCTGGATCGGGAGGAAAAACCGAATGGGAAAGGAATGCGCCACAATGGCTACTTATGTTATCGAACAGAGCGATCGGAAGGGGTCGGTGAGGATGACCGGAGATTTGACCGCGGCCATGGTTCCGGATCTGCAGGCCGGATTGAAGGACATGCTGAACAAGGGGGCCCGCGAACTGGTGTTCGACCTGGCCGGCACCAGAATGGTGGACTCGAGCGGCATGGGCTTGCTGATCGCGGCGGCCAACAGCGTGGCTCCAAACGGGGGCAAGGTTCACGTGACCAACGTCAGTCCCGACATATTCCGCCTGCTCGAGAGCATGCGACTGACGGCACGCCTCAACGTAAGCGCTAGAGCGGAATAGGAAACTCGCGATGGAAGCGGACGTGGCTTTGGACGATGAAATTCTCGCGCAGCTTGTCAACGACTCGCGAGAACACCTCAATACGATCGAGGCCGATCTGCTGGCCATTGGAAAGGGTGGAGCGAACTTCGATGTAGAGCTGGTGAATAGAGTCCTGCGCACCGCTCATACCATCAAGGGCACTAGCGCCTTCTTTGGCCTGATCAAGGTCAAGGAGCTGGCGCATAAGGCGGAGACCGTCTTGGATATGATCCGGTCGAAAAGGATGATCCCCAACGCCGAGATTGCCAACCTTCTCCTGGCCGCCTTCGACCGGCTGCGCGAAATGATCAACCACCCCAGGGAAAGCGCCGACGCCGATATCGACGAACTGGTGCGGAGTCTTACCGGCTCGATCTCGTCGCATTTATCCCAAGACCAGAAAGCATCGCTGACGCAAACCGTCTCGCTTATTCCGCAATGGGGCACGCCGGTCATGCTGTCCACGTTCGATTATGAACGGGTGTTGGACTCCGGCCGTTCCCTCTACTCGGTCGAATATGACATGATCCACGACATCGAGCGGCGCGGCCTCAACGCGCACGATGTCTTTCATAGTCTGATGAGGTCGGGGGAAATCCTGGACTGCGAAGTGAATTTCAAAGCAGTCGGCACGCTCGACGAACCCATCGGAAACCGATTGCCTATGCGGTTGATCTTTGCCACGGCTCTCAAGCCAGGCGAGATCGGTCCGTTGTTTCCGTATAACCGGGAAAAAGTCAAGCAGCTCACCCGGCCGGCTTTGACCCTTCCGTTAGTGATATTCGAATAGAAGTCGCCGGCACCGCGCACGAGGAGGAGGCTATGCGCCCGGCGAGCGTGAATAAAGTGAAGCTATAGGATAAATTGCGCTCGCCAGGCTTTATGAATCCGTTTTGCTGCGCGATAACTCCCGAGTTAGACCTGGCAGCTAACAACGCGCGAAAGTTTCCAGAGCCATACGGCTGGTAATCGTGAGCGTAGTGCCGTGGCAGGCGACCAGACGGCGATTCTTGAAGGTGCTCAGTGTGCGCGTGACTGTCTCGCGCGATGTGCCGATAAACTCGCCGATCTCTTCGTGCGTGAGGGGGAAATGGAAGCGCGTGCCGGCATCGGTGGTCTGCCCGTTCTCGCTCCAGTCAAGCAGCAGGCGCGCCAGTTTCTCCGGCGCCGAGGAAGAAAGTCCGACGGTGCGCAACTGCTCGCACACCGTATTCAGGTGGCGGCTCAACTCCACGGTGAGAGGTTGATAGGCCTCGGGATGACGGCGCAGGAAGCCGAGAAACTCGCTGCGCTCGAAGACCGCGATTTTGGCCGGGCGCAACGTTTCGGCGGTGATCTCCGAAGGCCCGCCGGAAACCGCCGAAGCCAGGCCGAGTATCTCGCCGGCCTTGGCGATGCGCAGGATGAGCCGCTTGCCGTCCGATGAATTCATGGAGAGCTTCACTTCGCCGGAAACAATGATGTAGACACCCTGCGGCGTCTGCTTTTCCGAGAAAAGAATGATCCCCGGGGGGTAAGCGCCGGGATGCTCCATCGACTCGAAATCCCCGAGCGCCGCCGGAGATAGCTTGCTGAAGAACTCGCCGGCCCTGCGTGCCTGGCTCTTGTTTTCGGTAACTAGCTCTCTCATGGTTTGCATTTCAAGGCTCCTGATCAACGGGTTTGAGTGTTGCCGCGCATAACTTCTTCGGCTAAGAAGTGGGTCCAGGCATTGGCGCTGAGTATCTCGGCGCCGGTCTGGTCATGGATGTCTCTCAGCACTTGCGTCCCCTGGGCATCCGTGTAAGTGATGTCGCGCAAATCGAGGACTAACTTCCTTGCGGCGAGTAAGGGAGCTTGCTCAGTCCATGCGCGGCTCAATTCCGCTACCCATGGGCCGGCGATTCGGCCTTCCAACTTCATCACCAGCTCCCGCTCGCTCTCGCTGATCGTGATTCTTAACGTATGCTCGCCCGTCCTTCGGCTTGCACTCTATAAGGCAGGACGCGTGCCAAACCGCAGGCCGAGATGAACGGCTCGCGGTCGCAATTGAAATCAAAGGATTTAGAGGATTTCTCGAATTTGCTGCGGAAAAGTGACGAAGCACAAGTGACGAAGTGACGGTGACGAAATCTCGTCACGGAGACTAAATATAGTCGCTTCGCTCGATGCCGAGCTTCTTCAACTTCGAATTCAGAGTGGTACGCTTCAGGCCTAATCGCGCGGCTGTGCCGTCGTCGCCGCCGATCTGCCCTTTGGCTTCGCGCAGCACCCGCAAAATGTGCTCCCGCTCGGCCTCGTGCAGCGTGGGACTCGTCGTTGAACCGCCGCCCTCGTCCTCGACCTGGAGCTCGGCCAAAGGAACATAGAGCGCCGGGCCGCGCGTGAGGATGACGGCCCGTTCGAGAAAGTTTTCGAGCTCGCGGATGTTGCCCGGCCAGCGCCAGCGCGCTAGCGCCCGCATGGTCTCTTCGGGTATGGTCTCGATAACCTTTCCCATGCGGCGGCTGTGCGCGGCCACAAAATGGCGGACGAGGATGGGAATGTCACTGGCGCGCTCGCGCAGCGGCGGAGCAAAGACCGGAAATACTTTGAGCCGGTAAAACAGATCGCTGCGGAACTGCTTTTCCGCAACCATTTTGCCCAGATCGCGGTTGGTTGCCGCGATCAGGCGCACGTTAACGGGAATCGGCCGGCTGCTGCCCACGCGCTCGATCTCGCGCTCCTGCAGGGCGCGCAGCAGCTTGGGCTGCAGGTCGAGCGGCAGCTCGCCGACCTCGTCCAAAAAGAGCGTGCCTTCGTGCGCCAGCTCGAGGCGCCCGATTTTGCGCGCAATGGCGCCGGTGAACGCGCCCTTCTCGTGGCCGAACAGCTCGCTCTCGATCAACCCGGCGGGGATGGCCGCGCAGTTGAGCTTGATAAACGTGCGCTCGTGGCGCGGGCTCAGGCGGTGAATGGCGCGCGCCAGCAGCTCCTTGCCGGTTCCTGTCTCACCCTGGATGAGCACCGTGGCATCCGTCGGCGCGACGGTCTCGATCTGCTTCAACACCTGGCGCAGGCCGGTGCTTTCGCCCACAATCTCGTCGAAGCGCTTGTCCAGATTGATCTCTTCTTCGAGATACTCCTTCTCCTGGCCGAGCCGGTCGCGCAACTCGGTGATGCGGCGCAAAGTCTGCGCATTGCTCACCGCCATCGCCACCTGCACCGCGATCTGCGCCAGCATCTCCGCTTCGCGCTCGGAAAAAGCCCCTTCCAAGCGGCTGGCGATCGCCAGCGTCCCGATCACTTCTCCGCGATGGATGAGCGGCACCCAGCATCCGGATTGCATGCCAATCGCCGTATGGTGACGAACCGTCTCCGCGGCGAAACGCGACCCCTCGATGCGCTGCAAAATGACCGGCTCGCGCGTGCGAAAGGCTTCACCGGCGGGCGAACGGTCGAGGGGAATGCGCACCTCGCTGCGCAACGGCTGGCCGTCGCTGGTTCCGAGAAAATGCGCGATCAGCCCGCCGGTGGCAGGATCGAAAAGCGCCAGCGTCGCCGAATCGTGCGGAATCACCGCGCCGATGCTGTCCGAGATCGCGCTCAGCAGCTTGCGAACATCCATATTCTCGAGCAGCGCGCTGGAGAGCTGCAGCATCACCGCTTCCTCGGCGGAGCGACGGTCGGTAATGTCGCGCGTCACCTTGGCATATCCGGTAATTTCGCCGGTGGTGCCGCGGATGGCGGTGAGAATGCTGTCGGCCCAGAAGCGCGAACCGTCCTTGCGGAGGCGCCAGCCCTCGTCCTGCACG
>JBAUBR010000336.1:0-9149 GCA_049676965.1 Occallatibacter sp. | reverse complement strand
CCTTGATGCGGCGCCGATGCGCCCGCTTCGGGCGCCCTTGCTTGATTCTCTTCAGCCATGTTGTTTCCTCTTCACTCTTTCGGTCTTCGTGCTTTGAGCGGAGTTCGGTGAATCCGCGGGAGAGCCGGGTTGGGCCGCGCACCAACGCTTTGCGATTGCGGCGGCAATTTGTACGCTGCGTTATGCGCTGGCGTGGACGGTTTCGGCCTCAGCCGGGGCCGGCGGCGCAACCGGAGACGCAACAGGGGGCGGAGCCGCGACGGGTTCCGCGCTCAGCTTTCTGCGTGTGCCGCGCAGCGCCTTGACCTTGGCCAAGCGCTTTTCTTCCTCATCCATGCGCACGGTGATGAACTTGATCACCGGCTCGGTCACGCGGAGACGGCGCTCCAGTTCCAGCACCACCGGACCAGACGCCTCTATGGTGAGCAGAACGAAGTTGCCGTCGTTGAACTTGCGCACGGTGTAGGCGAGCTTGCGGCGGCCCATCTTCTCCACGTTCTTCACCACACCTCCGCCGCCGGTAATAGTGGCGGAAAAGCCGGCAATCAGCTTGTCGGCATCCTCTTCGGCCACATCGGGCCGAATGATGAACATCACTTCATACAAACGCGACATAGTTTCTTCTCTCAGTTCTTAGTTCACAGTTCGTAGTTCACAGTTCTTAGTTCACAGCCTGAATTTCATTCGCGGCGGTTGAACTCGTTCATTGCGGGTGCTGGCCCTTCCCCAATAATGCGCCGCGTTGCCGTGGCCACGCGGTCCAGAACCTCATCGAGTTTGATCAAATCCGCCTTGCGCATCGGAGATAGCAGATAATCCTTGCCCGGCCGTCTGCTGCCTGTAGCTTCCGGAGGCAAGTCCGGACCGACGCCGATGCGCAGCCGCAACCACTCCTGTCCTCCCAGGGCCGCAGTCACGCTGCGGGCTCCGTTGTGGCCGGCAGTCGAACCGCGTTCCCTGATCTTGATCGTCCCCAGCTTCAGGTCCAACTCGTCGTAGATCACGAGCAGGTCAATGGCCGGGTCCAATTCGAACTCCTGAAGCAGCGCGCTCACTGCCGCACCGCTCAGGTTCATAAACGTCTCCGGCTTGGCCAGGATGACCCCGCGCCCTGCGATTCTGCAGCTCGCGGTCACTGCCCTCGAGCGCCGGTTCTGGACCACAACGCCTTCCTGCTGGGCGATGCGGTCGATGGCCATGAATCCCGCGTTATGCGGAGTCCACAGATATTCCAGGCCCGGATTGCCCAGCCCCACCACCAAAAAGGGCTTTGGAGATGGGCGCTCCGTGCCGCCGGACTCACGTTCGTCCGCCAAAGCTTACTTCTTCGCGCCCGCATCGGGCTTCTTCGCGCCGGCGGCAGCTTCAGCTTCCGCCTTGCCCTTCTTGGCAACTTCCGGTTCAGCCGGAGTGGCACCCGCGGCAGCCGCGCCTTCAGCAGCCACGGCGCCTTCGGCAGGAGCCGCAACCACTTCTTCACGGATCGAAACCACGTGCGCCACAGTCGCGTCCGGCGATGTCAAATACTTCACCTTGTCAAGCTGCGGCAGATCGCTCACGCGTAGCACTCCGTGCATGGCGAGGTTGCTCACGTCGACATCAATGTGGCTGGGAATGTCGGCGGGAAGGCACTCGACCTCGACCTCGCGCAATACCTGATCGAGGATGCCGCCCTCTGTCTTTACGCCCACTGGGATGCCCAGCAGCTTGACGCGCACATGCACGCGCAGCAACTTATCGAGCGCGATGCGCTTCAGGTCGATGTGGATCAGCTTGTCGTTGATGGGCTCGCGCTGCCAGTCGACGATCATGGCCTTGGCCGTGGGGTGGCCGGTTACATTCACATCGAAAATCGTGTTGTGGCCGGCTTCGGAGTAAAGAATCCGCGAAATCTGCTTGGGATCCACTTCGATCGGCACCGGATCGTGGCCGGAGCCGTAGAGGACGGCGGGAATCTTGCCGGCTACGCGCACGCGGCGCGCGGCGTTCTTGCTGAATTTGCCCTCGCGGGGCTTGGCGGTCACTACTTCCTGCACTGGCATTGTTTTTCCTTGGCGTTCGGGCACGGGATGGTTAGAATCTCGCTCCCTTTGTTGGCGCCAGGGGTCAGGGTTCAGGGGTCAGGGATCAGAAAAACGGCTTGCCGATCCTGCCCGCTGTCTGCCGACAACCGGCTTTTGTTTTCGATACGGGTCCCTGATCCCTGAAACCTGATCCCTGACCCCTGCTAGTTAAACAGCGAACTTACACTCGTCTCCATGTGAATGCTCTCGATGGCCGCGCCCAGCAGGCCGGAGATCGTGAGCACCTTGATCTTGGGTAACTTCTGCGCCGCTTCGCGCAGCGGAATGGTGTCGGTCACGATCACCTGCTCGATGCGCGAGTTGGCAATGCGATCGATGGCCGGGCCGGAAAGCACGGGATGGCTGGCGCAGGCGTAGACGGCTCCGGCGCCGGCCGCAAAAAGAGCGTCGACTGTTTTCACCAGCGTGCCGGCGGTATCGATAATGTCGTCGATGATGAGGCAGGTCTGGCCCTCCACATCGCCGATCACGTGCATCACCTCGGCTACGTTCATGTCGGTGCGGCGCTTGTCCACGATGGCCAGCGGCGCGCCCATTTTCTGCGCAAAAAAGCGCGCGCGCTCCACGCCGCCGGCGTCGGGCGAAACCACGGTCATGTTGGGTAAGTGGAGCTCGCGGAAATAACTCACCAGCACCGGGCTGGCAAATAAGTGATCGACGGGAATGTCGAAGAAGCCCTGAATCTGGGCGGCGTGCAGGTCGACGAAGAGGGCGCGATTGGCGCCGGCGGTGGTGAGCAGGTCGGCGATGAGCTTGGCGCTGATGGCTACGCGCGGGCGGTCTTTGCGGTCCTGTCGGGCGTAGCCGTAGTAGGGCACCACCACCGTGATCCTCGCCGCCGAAGCGCGCTTGAGCGCGTCAATCATAATGAAAAGCTCCACCAGGTGCTGGTCCACCGGATAGCAGGTGGGCTGCACCACAAAAACATCCACGCCGCGCACGTTCTCGAGCAACTGGAAGTAGACCTCGCCGTCGGCAAAGCGCTGCAGCTTGGCTTCGCCCAGCGTGACGCCGATGTGCTGCGCGATTTTGCGCGCCAGGTCGAGGTTGGCCGTGCCGCTGAAGAGCTTGAAGCGCTTGTCTTCGCTCAGGTTGCGGGCCCGCTTGCGCTCGGCGGCCGGTTTGGCCTCTTTGCCCTTGCCTGCGGACTCCCCGCCATCCCGTTTTCCGCCGTCTTTCGGCGAATCCGGACCGCTCTCCTGCTTGTCTTCGGCTACGATCACCGTTCCTGTGTTCATCTGAAATGCACCTCCAAGCTGGTTGGCTTTGGCTGCTGTTCAGTTCCACAACAAAAATCTGGCTGGGCGACTAGGATTCGAACCTAGACAAGTGCCTCCAAAGGGCACTGTCCTACCATTAGACGATCGCCCAGCATTTGCCAGCCGTCCGCGAGTCTCTCTCGCAAGTTGGCTGCCTGTCAATGTTCAAAATCCTGCAACATTTGCGCCCAGTACGCCTGCCGCGGCAGGGTGCGGGTCAAATGGCTCCGCACGCCGGCCTGTTTCAGCCGCGTCTCGGCTGCTTCCGCATCTGCGCTGGTCGCGTACAACCCGTACAGCGCTGAACCGGACCCCGAAAGCGAGGCGTGGAGAGCTGCCTCCGGCGTGCCGTAGCCCAAAAGAATGCGCTTGATCTCTGCAAGGGAAGGATGCTGGCGAAAGACGACGCGTTCGAAGTCGTTCTCGATCCAGCTACTGATCCCGGTGCGGACAAGCGCGGACTCTTGAGGTCCGGCCAGGTCCTCCTTGTTATTGAAGAGGACACCGGAGGAGCCCGCCGCATCTCGGCCTCGCGGAATCCCTCCCGCAAAGGCGCTCGAATAGGCACGGCTCAACTGCTTTAGTTTACCGGCACTTGTCTCGGCGGTCAAACCCTCCTCGGCGCAAAGGGTATCCCAGTCGCGAAACGCCTGCGGGGTGGAGACGCTGATCTCCGGCGTGGCTACTACGCACCGGACGGGCTCGATGTCCGGCAGCGGATAGACTTCCTGGCCGCGGTCGAGGCCTAGAATCGCGCCGCCGATGAGGAAGAGCGGAACATCGGAGCCGACCTGGGCCGCAAGTTCGAGCCGCCGGGATAGCCAATGACCCGTGCCCCATCCTTCGAGCGCTTTTTGCTCGAAGGGTGGGAGCCCACGATTCTCATTCTCGATCCCGAGCTCAGTTTCCAATCCCACCAGCGCCGCAACGGCGTTCGCCGAACCCGCGCCGAGCCCGCCCTGCACCGGCAGACGTTTTTCGATATGGATTTCGACTTCCGCCTTGCGCTGCAGCTCTTGCAGCGCCAGCTCGACCATCTTCCAGGCGGTGTTGCGGCTGTCGGTAGGAACTCGCTCGTCGTTCGATGTGAGTTGAATCGTGGTTGCCGGCGCCGGCTTTGCCGACACGGTCACGATGTCGTGCAGTTCAAGCATCTGGTAGACAGTGACCAATGAGTGGAAGCCGTCCGCGCGCGGCGCGCCTATGCCGAGGCCGAGATTGATCTTCGCGTGTGACCGGACGGTTGTCGGCATACCGGTTCATTGTAGTGGGGGAGTAGCGGCGCTTTGCCACGAATCCCGCCGCTGCGGCTGCTTTCCCGGGTTGCGTTTGGTGAGATATAGTGGGTTCTCCTCTCTACATCATGGGAGAAACCGGCGCCAATTCTTCCGGCGTACCCTGGCACTCTCATGCTTCGCTGCGGATCGGAGAACAAATGAAACGCCGTTCATTTCCAAAGACTGCGGCCGCGATCGTTCCTGCGTCGGGATTTCCGGCACTCGCATTCTGCCAAGCTGCATCTTCTTCTCCAACTTCCGAGCGCGTTCATCTGGTGCCTGCGGGCGAAGATCGGCTGGGTGAGTCGCATTCGCGCGGGTATAGTTCGATCCTCTTCAAAGTCATGCCCAATGAAACAGGCGCCGGCCTGTTTGTCATCGAGCACAAAAACCTCGTAAAGGGCGGCCCTCCGCTTCATCTCCATCTCCATCAGGAGGAGTGGTTCTACGTGGTCGAGGGCGTAGTGCTGTTTCAGATTGGCGACGGCCGAAAGACGCTGCGCGCGGGAGACTCGATCCTCGGCCCGCGCAACATTCCGCACACGTTCTCTTCGGTGGGAGACAAGCCGGCGAGACTGCTCATCGCCTTCACCCCAGCAGGAAAGATGGAAGAGTTCCTTCGGGTCACCGCCGTGGCCAACCCGCCCAACCAGGATGCGGCATTCTTTCGCCGCTACGACATGGAGCTGATTGGGCCTTCGCCGCTCGCGTGATTGCTCCGTGGGCAACAGAGCCGGGCAAACGCGAATCAGGCCATCGCAGAAGTCAGCGCCAGCTTCTTCGCCTCTTTCAGCGCCGCCACCTCGTCTCCATTGGGCATAAACTCCATCGCCACCATCTTGCGATAGTTCAACTGGCCGAGCTTCTTGAAGATGTTGCCGTAGTCGATCTCGCCGGTGCCGGGCTGGTGGCGTCCGGGAACGTCGGCTACGTGGATCAGCGCGACGATGTCGATGTTCTTTTCCAGTTTCTCGATCAGGTTGCCGTGGCCGATCTGCTCGTGGAACATGTCGTAAAGAAACTGCACCTGGGGGTGGTTTACCTGGCGCACGACCTCCATACCTTCTGCGGCCGAGGTGAGAAAGTACTTGGGATTTTCTTCGGGATCGATGCACTCGAGCAGAATCCGCACCGGCTGGCCGTCGATCTGTTTGCCTTCGACTGAAGCGGCGGCGCGCTTGAGCGTTTCGACAACGTTTTGGTGCTGCGTTTCGCGGGAGAGCCCTGGAATCGTGTTGCCGGTGAGCATGATCATCGCCGAGCAGGCTAGCGTCTCCATGGGCTGGAGCGCCGCGCCGAGCTCGGCGATGAGCGCATCGCGGCTGGCCGGATCGATCATGCTGTGGTGCAGGCCGGCCGTGGCGTCGAAAGTGATGCCGAGACGCTTGCGCGCGGCGTTGGCGTTGGCAAAGTCGGCCGTGGACCATTTGCTGTATTCGCCGACCAGCTCGATATTCGTATAGCCGGCTTCAGCTACTTTCTCTAGCCGCTGCTCGAAGGGCAGGTCGTGGAAGACGGTCCAGAGCATTACGGAAAGCGAGAACTGCGCGCCGGAGGATTGCGGCGCCTGGCGCGCTTCGCGCGAAAGCGAACTGGCTTTTGCGGCGACCGGCATCTCCGGCACGGCGGCGCTCAGAGCGGCGGTTGCTAAAGCTTGCGTAAATTTGCGGCGATTCATGGATTTCTCCTGGTTGGTATATCGAGCTTTGTGGTATCCCACCCTTGCGACAAAAGACGTCGCAAGGATGGGACACCCAGCTTTCATCTTCTCCTACGATTTCGCGCCCGTCTTTTGCGCCTTCTTCAAATCCTCCCAGTCTTTTTCGTTCTGGTCGGCGTAACACGACCCGAACTTGCCCAGCGCCTCGGCAAATCCGTCGCCCGAGCCTAAATAACCGGCTAGCACCAGCGGATCGCCGGAACGGGCGTGGCCGCGCGCCAGCAGTTCGCCGCAGACTTCACCGTAAGCCTGGAGCGCGCCGCTGGTCAGGTCTTCGAGGTCGATGGAACCCTTATGGTCGTTGAGCTGGCGCACCAGATAATGGCGGGCGCCGATCTCGGTCCAGCCCAGAAACGGATCGCTCTGCAACTGCATGGCGCGCTGACCGTCGGCCACGCGCTTTCCGTTGTGGTGGTTGGCCTGCGCGTCGGGCAGATACGGCGCGTAGCACGAGGCCGGCTCCTCCTTGATCTGCAAAAAGAGCGGATCTTCGGGGCCGTTGCCCTCGAAGTAAATGCAGTAGTCGCGCCAGCCCACGGAACCCGTGCCCACCACTTTGAAAGCAACATCGATGGGCCGGTAAAACGTGAGCAGGTGCTGACGCTGCGGCTCCAGCATCTCGCGATAGGTGGTGAGCGAGGCGAGCACATTGTGGGCCTGGGCGCCGGTCACACGCGTCAGCATCGGCTTGTTTTCCTTGAAACGCCGCGGCGCGCCCGGCTTGTTCGAAGCGGGCTCGGTGAGTTGTTCCAGCGTGTGCCGGGGCGTGGAGCGCTCGGCCTTGGCCAGCGCCTGGTGCACGGGCGCGACCAGGCTCAGCCGGTGAACCTGAAAACGGCCAACTTCGAGATGCGGCATCTTTGCGAAAGCGCGCATCTGCGCGCAGTAGCGCAGGATGCATTTCTCCACCGCGGCGCGAGCGGCGGCCTCATTGTGTCCCGAGGCGCGGCCGGCAAGAACCAGGGAAGTGGCCATGCGCTTCAAATCCCACTCGAAGGGACCGTGGATGGTTTCGTCGAAATCGTTGAGGTCGAAGACCAGCCGGCCGTCGGGCGCGGCGAAGGCGCCGAGGTTGCGCACGTGCGCGTCGCCGCAGAGCTGCGCCAGGATGCCGGCGTTGGGCAATGCGGCGAGATCGGCGGCCATGACCGGCGCCGCGCCGCGAAAGTAGCCGAAGGGCGAGTCGGCCATGAGCTGATATTTCAACTTGATCAGCGCTGGCACGCGGCCCTTCATCGACCGCTCGAGTAGCACAAGAGCCGAAGCCTGGCGCGCCTTGGGATTGTGCTCGCAGTGATGCTGACGTCCTACCTGCTTGCGCCGCGCCTGTCCGAGTTTACGGCGCTCTTCCGGAGTTGCCCAATGCATGGCCCGTAACCTACACGGTCGCACTCCATCAAAGCAAGGCGCAATCGCAGAGAATGCCGGCACGCGGACGGAATCATTCGTATCGCAGGGCCTCCATAGGATCGACACGCGAAGCGCGATGCGCCGGAAGGACGCATGCCGCGAGAGCCACACCACTCAGCACAACGGCGACCGCTGCAAACGTGAGCGGATCGCGCACGGTGATCCCGAAGACGAGGCTGGAAAGAAAACGACCGAGCGCAAATCCTCCCGCGAGCCCGATCGCCACGCCGATCAGCGCCACTTTCATGCCTTCGCCCACGATCAGCCGCAGCACATTGCCGCGCTGTGCGCCGAGGGCCATCCTTACGCCAATCTCGCGCGTGCGCTGGCTCACCGAGTAGGCCAGCACGCCGTAGATCCCAATCGCCGCCATCAGCAGCGCCACCACGGCGAAGATCGCCAGCAGGATCGAATTGAACCGCGGCTGCGCGGCGCTGTTCTGCACCCAGTCGTCCTCGGTGCGCACGCTGGCCAGCGCGAGGTCGGGGTCGAGCTCATGCACCTTCTCGCGGATCGAAGGCATCAGCGCCTCGGGCTTGCCGTCGGTGCGCACGGCAACATCGATCAGCCCGGGAGGCCGCGCCATAATCGGGTAGTAGAGCTGCGAGGTCGCCTGGTTCAGCGCCGTGTCGTGCACGTCGCCCACCACGCCCACCACCGTATAGGCGAGCTCCGGCTTCGCCGAGGGCCGCAGCACCCGGCCGATGGGGTTGTCGTTGCCCCAGAACTTCCTGGCCGTCGACTGGCTCACGATCATGACCTTTATCGCGTTGAGGCCGTAAGGATCTGTGAAGTCGCGGCCGGCGAGCGGCGGGTTGTCCGCATCGGTAAAGTCGCGCCCTGCGAGCAGCGGAATGCGCATCATCTTGAAGTAGCCAGCGCTCACGGCCGACCAGTCGATGGGCACCTTAGTCCCGGGTGGCAGCACCGAGGGCCCGGTCGTCAACATCGGGTGCCGGGGATGGCCTCCATTGCCGAAGGGCAAGCCGCTCGAGATCACCGCGCCGCGCGCGCCGGGAATCGACCGCAGCGAGTCGAGCAGCGCGCGGTACAACTGCGGCGCTTTGTCCGCGGGGGGATACTTCGTGGGCGGCGGCGACAGCTCGAACGTGATCAGACCGCGCGACTCGAAACCGAGCGCGACGGACTGCAGCTTCATCAGGCTCTCGACCAGCAGCCCGGCGCCAATGAGCAGCACCGTAGCCAGCGCCAGTTCGCTGGCCACGAGCCCGTCGCGCAGCCGGCCGCGAATTCCGCCGCTCGCACCGCGGCCTGCCTGCTTCAGAACTTTGTCGGGATCGACGCTGGCGCTGCGCAGTGCCGGCGCGATGCCGAAGATCAGCCCGGTCGCCACCGTCAGGCTGAAGGAGAACCACAACACCCGCGCGTCGATCTGCAC
>JBAUBR010000335.1:0-19342 GCA_049676965.1 Occallatibacter sp. | reverse complement strand
GGAAACGGATTGGCGTTCGATTGCGGAGGAGCCTGCGCCGGCTTTTGCCCTTTATCCGCCGCATTGTTTTGCGCGGCCGGCTTGTCTTGCGCGCTTTGCCCTGCGCCATTCGCAGGCTGCTGGCCGCGCAACCCCGGCGCTGCCGCCAGGCAGCCCGCCAGAACCCACGAAATGGAAATGCGCAACTTCATCTCTCTTATTATCGCGCCAACGATGATAGGATGCGAATCATCCGATGGCAGGTCGTTCGGAAGGGTACGGGCTTCAGACCGTACATCCAGGCCTTTGAAACAAGCTGTGGGCTTTGGCCCTTGAGGTCAAGTTCCCGCAAATTGAACCGCCAACCACATTCAGGAAAAACACCTCACCCCCGCATGGGACTCATCATCCGCAGTTCCGCCATCCACGCCGCCGGCTGCTACGCCACCACGCCCATTCGCAAGGGCGAGCGCGTGGCCCAGTACGATGGCCCGCGCATCACCAAGGACGAAGCCGACGAACTCTACAGCGACGCGCCCCTCACCTACTTATTTGGACTGGGCGACGGCTCGATCGTCATCGACGGCCACTCCATGGCCATGTTCATCAACCACAGTTGCCGGCCCAACTGCGAGACCGAGGAGATCCGCGGCCGCGTCTGGATTACCGCCATCCGCAACATCGCCGCCGGCGACGAGATCACCTACGACTACTGCCTCTACGACGGCGGCGACGAAGAGTGCCTCTGCAACTGCGGCGAGCCCAACTGCCGCGGCACCATGTATTCGAAGGAAGAAATACGCAGGCGCAAAGCTGCGGCGAAAAAGGCGCTCAAAAAAGGGCCGAACCGGAGAACGAAAAAGACGGAAAAAGCCGCTCGATTATAAAATTAGATTCATGTTGGAGAAAGAAGCCATGCTGCCGGCGCTCACTCCGCCTCAAATGGAGGCGCTCAGCCGGTTTGCCGCTTTTGAAATGCGCGTCGACGAGCTTCGCGCTGCGCTCACCGGAGCATTCGACTTCGATCTGGCGCCGGAGCACAGGACGGCGCGTACCCACTTCAGAGTGCCCGAACCAGGCATCGCGATAACCCGCACACATATTGACAATGCCCTGCATCAAAAGAGGCTTGGCCGAATAACGGAGCGCGACCTCGCCGATTGGGCAACGCTTCTCCTGCTCAACGACGCCTACGTCCTCGATCCCGGCGACGAAGATCTCATCGCCGAGTGGCTGAACGACCTCAGCCTGAATCTCGATGCAGCTTAGGAAATCTCCAAACAAGTCGATGGCCTGGAATAAGTTGATGCCTTGGAATAAGTCGATGTCTTGAAGAGTACGGGCTTCAGCCCGTACTCAAAACCCATCAATATCGGCAGGGCTTTAGCACCTGAGGCATACGATTCCAAAATTTCTCCGAACTTCAGACTTTTTCCGCAGCCTGTTTGGTGCAGCCGCTCTTTTCCACTCATCGCCCCGCGGCGCCTGGAACGATACAATCACCTAGTTCCCATAGGTTCGGCACGGAGCGCGGTTCGGCAATGGCATACCAGGTTCTGGCGCGAAAATATCGTCCGCAGCGTTTCGCCGACGTCGCCGGCCAGGACCACGTCACGCGCACGCTGCTCAACGCGCTCAACCAGAACCGCATCGCCCACGGCTACATTTTTTCGGGACACAGGGGCATCGGCAAAACCACCATCGCGCGCATTCTCGCCATGGCCCTCAACTGCCGCACCGAAATCGGCAGCGCGCAGCGCCCCACGCCCGAGCCGTGCGGCGTCTGCGACTCCTGCACCGAAATCCGCCAGGGCAACGCCGTCGACGTGATCGAGATCGACGCCGCCACCAACCGCGGCATCGACGAGATTCGCGAACTGCGCGACGCCGCCCGTTACTCGCCCGCCCGCGACCGCTACAAGATCTACATCCTCGACGAGGCGCACCAGATCACCGACGCCGCCTTCAACGCGCTGCTCAAGACGCTCGAAGAGCCTCCCGCGCACGTCATCTTCATGATGGCCACCACGCAGCCCGAAGACATTCCCCAGACCATCCGCTCACGCTGCCAGCACTTCAGCTTTCACGCTGTCCGCTTCGACGACATTCTCGCGCAACTGAAGGCCATCGCCGCGCAGGAGCAGGTCGAATCGGAAGACGCCGCACTGGCGCTGCTCGCCGAAGCCGGCGACGGCTCAATGCGCGACGCGCTCTCCATCATGGACCAGGCCATCGCCTCGGCCCCGTGCGACTCCGGCCGCCCCATCCTCTCCACCGCGCAGATTCGCGAACTGATGGGCTCGGTTCCCAACACCGTCTTCGAGAAGCTGCTCGAAGCCGTTGCCGCCGGCCAATCCGCCGAGCTCATGGAGCAGTTGAACCTGCTCATCAACGCCGGCCACAGCCCGCAGTCGCTGGCCCGCCAGATGGTCCGCTACCTGCGCAACACGCTCATGGCCAAGATCGGCGGCGAGCAGACCGAGCTGCTCGAAATCTCCACCGACGAGCGCGCCCGCGCCGCGCGTACGGCGCTGCTCTTCACCGAAGAGGAACTGACGCGCAACCTGCAAATCGTCCTCCGCGCCTTCGACGACCTGAACTACCGCCAGGAGCAGCGCTTCCATCTCGAACTCGCCATGCTCAAGCTCATCCATGCGCAGCGGCTTCTGCCCATCGAAGAGCTGCTGAGCGGCGTTGCGCAAAGCGGCGGAGTGCGGACTGCCGCGCCCGTTCCCACTTCGCGAACCGCAACCGCCGCACGGCCCGCAGCCAATTCCACAACGGCTCCACCGGCGCCCGCGCATTCGCCATTTGGGCCTTCAGGCAGCAGTTGGAACGATCCCGGAGCCCGGACGCAGCGCGCGCCCGCCGCAACTGCAACTCGTGCGGAATCGCAACAGCCCATTGCAAGCGCAGTATTGCCAGAGCCGATAGAGGTGCTCCCGGCAGTCACTCCGTTTTCCGTGGAGAGCGTAATCGCCCCATCGAATGGAACCACCGAAGCAGCGACCGCGGGCGCGGCGGCGAAAACGCCGCATCCTGCCTCCGCTGCCGGCGGCCCGGAAACGTCGCCCGGAGATGGAGAAATCGAATCCCTTCGCCAGGCCGTCTGCGCCGCGCTCGACCAGGCCGGCCACGCGTCTGCTGCTCAGCTCTTGGGCGCCGGCGTCTGGTCCCTCGACGGCGCCATGGTGCGCATTGAAGTTGCCGCCATGGGCAAGAAGATGATGAGCCTCACCGTAAACGCAGCGGCCGAAAAGATCATTCGCGAGGCGCTTTCCCGGCAGTCCGCGCCCGCGCGGTTCCTAATCATCCCCGGAGAAGGGGACAGCTCTGCCGCGCGGCCAGCGCCGCCAATCGCCGCCGCGGGCAGCGTTCAGGAGGCGGCCCTCGCCAACCCTATGGTCCAGCGAGCCAGGGAAATTCTCCACGCCGAGGTGCGCAGCGTGGTCGATCTGCGCGAAAAATGAGTCTCTCTGGAACCGGTATTCTTTAGATAGAAGGCGAGGTACACGAGCCATGTTCAACCCGCTCAAGATGCAGGAAATGCTCTCCCAGGCCAACCAGATGCAGGAGGAAGTTCAGCGCAAGCTGGGCCAGACGGTGGTCGAGGCAACCAGCGGCGGGGGCGCCGTAACCGCGACCATGAACGGCAAAAAGCAGCTCCTCAAAATCCGCATCGACCCATCGGCCGTGGCCTCGCTCAGCGGCGAACATCCCGACGTGGAGATGCTCGAAGACCTGGTCGTCGCCGCCGTCAATGAGGCCGGCCGCAAAGCCGAAGAGGCCATTCAATCCAGGGTGCAGGGCGTTTTGGGCGGCCTGAAGATTCCGGGGCTCACATAATCGCAAAGGCTGACAAAGGCGAAAACACCGGAGGCCGCTTCCGAAAACCGACCAGAGAATCCTCCGATCAAATCGATGCAGCCCGTCCGTCGAGCCCTTTTGAAATCAGTCGGGCTTCACAGGCTGCGGAGAGTATCGATCCGGAGGAAGGCGGGGGTTTCAACCCCCGCGTAACGCCGTGAGGTACGAAGGGGCTTCAGCCCCGGAAGGACAAATTCCACCGTGTCACGCTACGCCGAGCCGATGGCGCGCCTCATTGAAGAGCTGAAGAAGCTGCCCGGTGTGGGCACCAAGAGCGCGCAACGCTTCGCCTTCCATATTCTCCGCTCCAGCGACAACGATGCGGCCGCGCTCGCCGAGGCGGTGCGCGGCCTCAAAGCCAGCCTGCGCCTCTGCTCCATCTGCAACAACATCACCGACGTCGATCCCTGCGCCTACTGCGCCAGCCCTTCGCGCAACCAGCGCCTCGTCTGCGTGGTCGAGGAGCCCACCAGCATCGCGTCCGTTGAGCGCACGCGCGCCTACCAGGGCGTCTACCACGTGCTGCACGGAACGCTCTCTCCGCTGCACGGCGTCGGCCCCGACCAGTTGCGCACCGGCACGCTGCTCGCCCGCGCGGAACGCGGCGAAGTGGACGAAGTGATTCTGGCCACCAACCCCACGCTCGAGGGCGAGGCCACGGCCGCTTGGCTGGCCGAAGCCCTGCGCGGATTCAATGTCCGCGTCACGCGCATCGCCACCGGCGTCCCCGCCGGCAGCGACATCGAATACGCCGACGAGGTGAGCATGTCGCGCGCCATGGAAGGCCGCCGCGAAGTCCGTCCATGAACGTTTCTGTAGGATCTTGGTAGATCAGGTCCGCAAAAACTTGGCAGGTCAGGTCCGTGGGAACTGGTAGGTCAGGGCTTCAGCCCTGACATCCGAGGTGTCAAAAACTACGGCGCTCTATTGGTTGCTGCCGAATAAATGTCCCGAAACATATGGCGCACACGGGCTTTGTATCAGGGCACGACTTTAGAGCGGTTCCACAATTCACGTGTTCTGCTTGGCGTCGTGAAAGGTGGCTTTTTCTTGAGAAAAAAGCCACTTGAGCGTAGTGGATTCGGGATACAGCGATTGTGGAACCGCTGTAGTCGTGCCGAAAAGCGCCGAATTAGGAAGAGGGCTTCAGCCCCTGAGGGAACCTCGGGAGCATCGCTGCGACGGGTATGCTTCAACCTCTCAGCTTGCTCAACAGATCCTGCGGATGCACCGGCTTGGCCAGGATCTCGAACTCATAGCCCTTGGCGCGCGCCTTCTCCAGCAGATCGGCCGTGGCCGCCTGGCCCGAGAAGAGCAGGATCTTGATCTGCGGCAGCAGCGCGCGGATGCGAATAGCCGCGTCAATCCCGTTCAGGTCGGCCATGATCACGTCGGAGATGAGCATGTCCGGCACAAATATGGGAGCCATTTCAAGGGCCTTCTCGCCCGAGTACACCGCCCGGGCCTCAAAGCCGCTCTGGTTCAGAATCATGGCCAGGGTGTCGGCGATTACACGTTCATCGTCGGCTACAAGAACCTTGGGTTTAGTTTGATTGTCCGGCATACTCTCCTTCGGAATGCGTGCGGCAACGAAGATTCGATGCGACAACAAGAATGACAGCGCGGCCGCCTTCTATCCACTTTTTCGCGGCCCGCGGATCGCGAAAATAGCCTTTGCTCCCTGGCAAGACGCCTGGTTAAATGATACCCTCTGGAGGAGCAAATTGTCGCAAGGTTTTTGCGCACAGGTTCTTGGCATCGAGCTCGAGAAATCCCTTCGCGATCCGTAATTTGCCGGCAAAACCCCGCAACCGAAAAACCGATTCACCGGAACGCAACAGACCCTGCTTACACTCTCAAAAATCAACCGGCCGCGGATGGGCCTGTCAGCGGAGAAGCCTGCATGCAGCAAACGGTCACTGAGAACGCCATCCAGAAGCCGGCCGTTGAAGCCATCATTCGCGCCGAAAAGATCGAGAAGTACTACGAGCAGCCCAGCCAGAACCGCATCCAGGTCATCTCCGCCACCGACCTCGAGATCGTTCCCGGCGAAATCCTCGCCCTGCTCGGCCCATCGGGCTCCGGCAAATCCACCATGCTGCGCATGCTCACCGGTCTCTCGCGCCCCTCGGCCGGCCAGGTCTACTGGCACGGCAAGCCCATCGGCGATACGCAGATCAATGTCGCCATCGTCTTCCAGAGCTTCGCGCTCTTCCCCTGGCTCACCGTGCTTGAAAACGTCGAGGCGCCGCTGCAGGCGCGCGGCGTCCCACCCGACGATCGCCGCGAGCGCAGCATGAAAATGCTGGATACCGTCGGCCTCGACGGTTTCGAAGCCGCCTTCCCCAAAGAGCTCTCCGGCGGCATGCGCCAGCGCGTCGGCTTCGCGCGCGCCCTGGTAGTCGAGCCCGAAGTCCTCTTCATGGACGAGCCCTTCTCCGCCCTCGACGTGCTCACGGCCGAAAACCTGCGCAGCGAGCTTCTCGAGCTCTGGGCCAACAAAACCATGCCCACCAAGGCGGTCTTTCTGGTCACGCACAACATTGAAGAAGCCGTCCTGCTCGCCGACCGCATCATCGTGCTGGGCCGCAATCCCGGCCACATCCGCACCGACTTCCGCGTGCAGATCGCCCAGCCTCGCGACCGCAAATCCGAGCCCTTCACGCAGCTCGTCGACTACATCTACAAAGTGCTCACGCGCCCCGACGTTCCCGCCCAGGTTCCCGACCAGCAAGCCGGCCCGCGAGTACGCGACCAGCGCCAGATGCACTACCAGATGCTGCCCCACGCGCGCCCCGGCGGCATCGCCGGCCTGCTCGAGCTGCTGCTCGACAAGGGCGGCCGCGACGACATCTACCGCCTGGCCGACGACCTCGCCTTCGAGATCGACGACCTGCTGCCCATCGTCGACGCCGGGCAACTGCTCGCCTTTCTCAAGATCGAAGAAGGCGACGCCGTCATCACCGAAAGCGGCGCCGAGTACGCCAACTCCGAAATCCTGCGCCAGAAAGAGCTCTTCCGCGACGCCGCCGTCAGCAACATCCTCCTGCTGCGCCAGATTCGCCGCGCCCTCGAAACCAAGAGCAACCACAACGTGCCCGAAGACTTTTTCCTCGACATGCTCGACGAGCAGTTCAGCGCTGAAGAAGCCCAGCGCCAGATGGAAACGGCCATCGCCTGGGGCCGCTACGCCGAGCTCTTCGACTACGACGCCGGCCGCCGCCGCTTCGTCCTTCCCGACGCGCTCGAAGAAGAGGCCGCCGCCGGCGAGGAAGCCGAATGAGCATCCAGAACCCCCTCGCGCGCTCGCTGGTCGCCGTGCGCACCTGGCCCTTCGTCATCGACGTGGGAATCGCCTGCTGCGCGCTGGCCCTGTTCGCGGCCTTCGTGCATACCGGCGAGTACTGGATGGGCAAGCCGGTCCCCGTCGTGCCCATCTCCACCTCCATCTCTGCGCTGCCGGTTTACGCCTTCGACTCCGTCGTGCGCATCGGCATCGCCTACCTGCTCAGCCTCACCTTCGCCATCGCCTACGGCTACACCGCCGCCTACAATCCGCGCATCGAGGCGTGGATGATCTCGCTGCTCGACATCCTGCAATCCATCCCGGTGCTCAGTTTTCTGCCGCCTGTCGTGCTGGCCATGGTGGCGCTCATTCCCGGCCATCAACTGGGCATCGAAATGGGAGTCATCCTCCTCATCTTTACCGGCCAGGTGTGGAATCTCGCCTTCAGCTTCTACTCTTCCCTCAAGAGCATTCCCCGCGAAATGATCGAGGCCTCGCGCATCTATTGCTTTTCCGCGTGGCAGCGCTTCTGGCAGCTTGAAATGCCCTACGCCGCCATCGGCCTGGTGTGGAACTCCATCGTCTCGGTCGCCGGCGGATGGTTCGCTCTGATCGCCTGCGAAATGTTCACCATGGGCGACCGCAACTTCCAGTTGCCCGGCCTGGGCAGCTACCTGCAGACCGCCACCATCAACGGCAATCTCACCGCGCTCTTCGCCGGCTTCACCGTCATGATCCTCATCGTCGTGGCGACGGACCAACTGGTGTGGCGACCGCTCATCGCCTGGAGCGACAAATTCAAATTCGAGCAGATCGAATCCGCCGACCGCGTCACCTCGCCTATCCTCACGCTGCTGCAGCGCTCGCGGCTGCTCAGCTCCATCCCCGGAAACGTGTGGACGAGCATCGAAGAACCCATCTACCGCCGCATGGCGCGCACCAGGGATTGCGGCACGGTTCGACCGCTCGACGACAGCAGCCGCAGCGGCAAAGTACCGCCGTGGCTCTGGGTCCTGGCCGTCGCAGTGATCTCCGCCGCCGCGTGGGGCGGCGCTCAGGCAGTCATCATGCTCCACACCATCAGCTGGCCGGAGCTGCGCCTGCTGCTGGAGAGCGCCGTCGCCACGTTCCTGCGCGTGATCTCCGCACTGCTCATCTCCGCCGCATGGACCGTTCCCGTCGGCGTGGCCATCGGCCTCAACCCGCGTCTCGCCCGCGTCGTTCAGCCGCTGGCGCAGGTTCTCGCGTCCATTCCGGCCACGGCGTTCTTCCCCATCCTGCTAATCGGCCTGGTAAAAATCGGCGGCGGACTCGGCATCGGGTCGATCGCGTTAATGCTCCTCGGCACGCAGTGGTACATCCTCTTCAACGTCATCGCCGGAGCCATGTCCATCCCCTCTGACCTGCGCGAAGTCGCCAGCCTTTACCGCTTCACGCGCTGGCAGCGCTGGACCCGCCTCATCCTGCCGGGAATCTTTCCCTACCTCATCACCGGCATGGTCACGGCCTCCGGCGGCGCCTGGAACGCGTCAGTTTTTGCGGAATATTCCCACCTGCAGGACCGCACCCTGCAAACCATCGGCCTAGGCGCGCAGATTGACGCCGCTACCGACAGCGGCCGTTTCCCCATCCTGCTGCTCGCCACCATCCTCATCTCGCTCATGGTCGTCACCATGAACCGCCTGGTCTGGCGCAGACTTTATCACCTGGCCGAAACCCGCTACAAACTCGAAGGCTGAGGCGTCATCGCTTCTGCTCTTTGCGAAGGTCCTTTGAGGGGCGCGGACCGAAGATGCCTTGACGGACAGAGAGCTTTCACGGACAAGAATAAGTTTTGAAAGGGCACGACTTCAGTCGTGCCGAAAGAGTCGCACCCGTGAAGGGTACGGGCTTCAGCCCGTACATTAAAGCACTGGAAAGCAACGGGCTTTAGCCCCTGAGGCCCGCCTTTCAGGACCTTCCACATGCGATCACTGTGCCCCTCAAAAGAACGTCTCCACCACCTCCACCACATCGAACCCCGCATTCACCACCGCCATCGTCCGCCACTTATCGAATGTCAAGCACGGATGCGAAATATCGAACCCGATCATATCGCCCACGCGAACGTCGTCCTGCGCTGCAATCTGCAGGAACGCATGCTGATCCATCATCTTCGTCAGCGCCCAATGCGCAGGGGCAGCCTTTGGCTCCGCATCTCCCGGCCTGAAATGCAGCGCCGGCGCCGGCAACCCCGAATCGAAAGCCGCATCCCGCTTGCCCATCGCAACAATCGCTTTCTCCGCCTCCGGAATCGACTGCACATAAGCCCAGATATGCAGGGCCGGAACCAGCCCCTCATGCATCCGCCTTGCCACCGGATTCGATCTGAGAATTCTCTCCTGCGCCTTGCGATAGTTCCCAACATCGTGCGTCAAATAACACCCCGGCCGCAGCACAACCTCAACCGGAACCCCGAACTTCGCCGCCGAAAATTCCTCCGCAACCACGTCGTACCACGCCGAACCCGCTCCCGTAAGCAGGGCAGGCGAGCGCTGAAACAACCCCTCCGCCGCAATCTTTCGCGTAATCTCCACAGCGCGCCGCAAAAATTCGCGAATAGATGCTTCGCCATCGAGCACGCCCTCATAAACCTCCACGCCACTCAAAGCAATGGCACTACGCCAGCGCCCCAGCGCATCCAGAACCGCCCGCAACTGCCCTTCATCGCGCACACCGCACCGCCCGCCCATCACGCCCAGCTCGATCAGCACGCGCAGCCGCAGCCCAGCCCGCGAAAAATACGAGCCCAATTGCTCAACCTGCTCCACCGAATCAACAAGGCAGTAAAACTCAAACTCCGCATCGCGCAGCAGGCTCGCAATCGTGGCCATGTTCTGCCTGCCCACGAGCTGATTCGCCATCAGCACCCGCCGCACGCCATGCGCATAAGCCACGCGCGTCTGCTGCGCGGTAGCCAGCGTAATGCCCCAAGCGCCCGCATCGAGCTGCATCTTGAAGAGCGCCGGCGCCATCGTCGTCTTCCCATGCGGCGCCAGTTGCGCGCCGTAAGCAGTCATGAACTGCCGCATCCACTCGAGGTTGTGCTTCAGCTTGTCTTCATAAAGCACCGCCGCCGGCAGGCTCAGGTCCTCGCGCAGCAAATTCCACCCCAGCCGCGCAATCTCCCCGCGCTCCACCGGCGCATCGAGAAATCCCAGTCCCTTGTTAAGCACGCCGACACGTTCTTCGGCGATCTCAGGTAGGGTATCTTTCATCTTCATCAGCGAAATTCTCCCCTCGGCCTGCGAGAATATAAGTCGGTTTAGTGTCCTGAATCCGAAGTTCGTTCTGCAAGCTCTGTCATCCTGAGCGAGGTCGCGGCGGCGACCGAGTCGAAGGACCTGCGTCTCCGACGCTTGATGATGCGACGAACCTCTGATCGACCACACGAACGCAAGATGTCTACAGCCTACATCCCCGGGAGATCGTGATGTCCAGTTGCGACACTCTGATTCGCAATGCCAGCATCTTCGACGGAACCGGCGCCGACGCCGAGATCGCAGACGTGGCGCTGAGCGGCGACCGCATCGCGGCCATCGCGCAGCGCCTCACGCTGAACGCAGCCCAGATCGTCGATGCCGAAGGACTGGCCCTGGCGCCCGGCTTCATCGACGTCCACACCCACGACGATCTCTACGCCATTCGCCAACCTGAAATGCTGCCCAAGCTCTCGCAAGGCGTCACCACCGTGATCGTCGGCAACTGCGGCATCAGCGCCTCACCTGTCACCTTGCGCGACCGCCTGCCCGACCCCATGAACCTGCTCGGCAACGCGGACGCATTCCAATATCCATCCTTTGCCGCGTATATTGACGCGATCCGCGCCGCGCGCCCGGCCGTCAACGTGGCCGCGCTCGTCGGCCACACCGCGCTGCGCAACAACCACATGGACCGTCTCGACCGCGCCGCGAACGAATCTGAAATCGCCTCGATGCGCGCGCAGTTGCAGCAGTCGCTCGAAGCCGGTGCGCTGGGCCTCAGTACAGGCCTTGCCTATCTCTCCGCCAATGCTGCCAGCACCGAAGAGGTGCTCGAGCTGGCGCAGCCGTTAGCCGCCGCCGGCGCGGTCTACGCCACCCACATGCGCACCGAAGCCGACGCCATCCTCGAAGCCATGCACGAGGCTTTCACCGTTGGCCGCGCCGCGCGCGTGCCCGTCGTCGTCTCCCATCTCAAGTGCGCCGGCATCGCCAACTGGGGACGCAGCGGCGAGGTCCTCGAAGCCTTCGAAGCGGCTCGCGCCACGCAGCAGGCCGGCTGCGATTGCTACCCCTACGCAGCGGCATCGAGCACGCTCGACCTGCGCCAGGTCGACGAGCGCGTAAAAATCACCATCACCTGGAGCACACCTCACCCCGAAGTCGCCGGCCAAACGCTCACGCAGATCGCCGCGCTCTGGCAAATCCCGCAGCTCGAAGCCGCCCGCCGCCTGCAGCCCGCCGGCGCCATCTATCACAGCATCTCCGAGGAAGACATGCGCCGCATCCTCCGCCATCCCGCCACCATGATCGGCTCCGACGGCTTGCCCAACGATCCACTGCCCCATCCGCGCCTGTGGGGAACCTTCCCGCGCGTGCTCGGCCGCTACTGCCGCGATGAAAAGATGTTCTCGCTCGCCCACGCCGTACACAAAATGACCGCCATGCCCGCGCAACGCTTCGGCCTGGCGCAGCGCGGCGTGATTCGCGAAGGCAACTTCGCCGATTTAGCTCTCTTCGATCCGGAGAAAATCATCGACACGGCCACCTTCTCCGATCCTGCGCAACCCGCGCAAGGAATCTCCGCAGTCTGGGTCAACGGCGTTCTCTCCTACAATGCACAAGGAGCGACGCACCAGCGCGCCGGCCGCTTCGTACCCCGCGGCAAGACAGAATGGATTCAGTAGCTCATCATTATTTTCAAGGAGCACGCATGAGCATCAAGCGAATCGGGTCGGACGGCGCGAAGGCGCCGGGTTCTCTTCCCTTTGCGCGCGCGGTCGAGGCTGCGGGCTGGCTCTATGTATCCGGCCAGGTTCCGCTGCGTGACGGCGAACTCGTAGGCGGCAACATCGCCGCGCAGGCCCGCCAGGCGATTCAAAATCTGATCGCCGTTCTCAACGAAGCAGGCTACGGCGCGGAACACGTAGTCCGCTGCGGAGTGTGGCTCGACGATCCGCGCGATTTCTCCGCCTTCAACGCCGTCTTCCGCGAATTCTTCGGCCAGAATCCCCCGGCGCGCTCCTGCGTTCAATCGCACATGGTCATCGATTGTAAAGTCGAGATCGACTGCGTCGCCTACAAAGACCCAGGTTCTTGATTCGCACAGTGCAAAGCGCGCTGGAGCACGGATATTTTCTGCACAAGATGAGGTCGTGAAGGGTACGGGCTTGAGCCCGTACGAACAAACTATGCAAGAATCGACGGGGCTTCAGCCCCGGAAAAAGGCCGTCCTCGCAACCAGCATTTGCTCCAAATCCTTCGCTCATGGTCGACTCGCACAGCATCTACCTCCTCGCCGCAGCCACCACCGCCGTGGTCGCGCTCATCCTGCTCATCGCCGTCGCCAAGCTCAACCCATTCATCTCCATCTTTCTTGCCTCGCTCGGCCTCGCCGCCGCCACGCGCATGCCCGCCGCCACCGTGGTCCATTCCTTCGAGGCCGGAGTCGGCGGCATCCTCGGCCACATCGCCATCGTTGTCGCGCTGGGCACCATGCTGGGCAAAATGATGGCCGAATCCGGCGCCGCCGACCGCATCGCCCACACGCTCATCCGCCTCTTCGGCGAGCGCCGCATTCACTGGGCCATGGTGGTCATCGGCCTCGTCGTCGGCCTGCCCGCATTCTTCGAGGTCGGCTTCGTGCTGCTCGTTCCCATCGCCTTCACCGTCGCCCGCCGCACCGGCACGTCGCTGGTCATGGTCGGCCTTCCCATGGTCGCAGGCCTCTCCGTCGTCCACGGCCTCGTCCCTCCGCACCCCGCAGCGTTAATGGCGGTCGCCATCTTTCACGCCGACGTGGGCCGAACCATCTTCTACGCGCTCATCGTCGGCATTCCCTCCGCCGTCATCGCCGGACCTCTCTATGCCAAGCTCATCTCTCCGCATATCCATCTCGCCCAAGAAAACCCCATGGCCGCCGGCTTCGCCGATCACGGCGAAGAGCGCAGCCTGCCGGGCTTCGGCCTCGCCATTCTCACAGTGCTGCTTCCCGTGCTGCTCATGCTCATCGGCAGTTCGGCCGACTCATTCGCATCGCCCGGAACCGCGATCAACTCCGGCCTTCATCTCATCGGCAACGACGACATGGCGTTGCTCATCGGCGTCCTGCTCAGCTTTCTCACCCTTGGGCTCATGCGCGGCTTCTCGCGCGAGACCATCCTGCGCTTCAGCAATGAGTGCCTCGCTCCCACCGCAACCATCACGCTGCTCGTCGGCGCCGGCGGCGGCTTCGGCCACATTCTTCAGGATAGCGGCGTCTCCCAGGCCATTATCTCGGTGGCCATGCGGACACACGTTTCAATCCTTCTGCTGGCGTGGATCCTGGCCGCATGCATGCGCCTGGCCACCGGATCGGCCACCGTCGCCATGACTACCGCGGCCAGCATCGTCGCCCCTCTGGCGCTGCACACCCCGGGCGTCCATCCCGAGTTGCTCGCCATCGCCACCGGCGCCGGCGCGCTCATCTTTTCGCACGTCAACGACGGCGGATTCTGGCTCGTGAAAGAGTACTTCAACATGACCGTTGCGCAGACCCTCAAGACCTGGTCCGTCAGCGAAACCATCATCTCCGTCACCGCTCTCATCTTCACCCTCGGCCTGGCGCGCGTGGTCTGATGCATTCACCGCAACCAAGCCTTTTCGCAACTCTCGCGGGTCTTAATTCAGGAGGAACATCATGATCGATGATCGACTGTCGCAAAAATTCTCCCGCCGCAATTTCCTGCGCGGCGCATCGGCCTTGGCCATCGCGCAGGCCGCGCCGTCATTTGCCCTGGCCAACCCGGCGGCGCGTTCAGGAAAGAGGGTCCTGGCATACGTCGGCACCTACACAACCTCTGTCGACGGGCCGGGCAACGGAGAAGGCATCTATCTTTTCGAGGCGGACCCACTCACCGGCGAGCTGCGCAATCGCAGGCTCGTTGCAAAAACCACCAGCCCTTCCTGGCTCGCATTTCATCCTTCACGCAAGTTCCTCTATACCGTCAATGAAGTCGACAATTACGGGGATAAAAGCGGCTCGGTGACCGGCTTCGCCATCGACGCTGCCACGGGCGATCTGCGCGCGCTCAACACGGTCAGCTCCGAAGGCGCGACCCCCGCGCACATGAGCCTCGACGCCACCGGCAAGTTCGCCTTCGTCGCCAACTACGGCGGCGGAACGATCTCCGTGCTGCCCATCCACGACGACGGCTCGCTCTCGGACGCCGTCGACGTTCATCGCGACACCGGCTCGCTGGGCAGCATCCACGCCACTCACGCGCCCACGGGCAGCTTTGCCATCGGCGGACACGAAGCTCCGCACGCGCACATGATCGCGCCCGACCCCCAGAACAAATTTGTCCTCTCCACCGATCTCGGCCAGGATCGCATCTACGTTTATCGTTTCGATTCAGGCACCGGAAAGCTGACTCCATCCGACACGCCCTTTGTCGAACTGCCCTCCGGCGACGGCCCGCGCCATTTTGCCTTCCATCCCCACGGCCACTGGCTCTATTCGATCCAGGAGGAATCGTCAACGATCACCGGCTTCGCATACGATCCCGCCACCGGCGCGCTCACCTCGCGCCAAACCATCTCCACGCTGCCGCCCGGTTTTGCGGGCACAAACTTTTGCTCTGAAATTGTCATGTCGCGCGACGGAAAATTTGTCTACGGCGCCAATCGCCTCCACGACACCATCGCCGTGTTTTCCATTGGCGCCGGAGGCGAGCTTGCGCGAGTCGGCCAAACGTCAACCTTGGGCGACTATCCGCGTCACTGCAACATCGACCCCTCCGGCCAGTTCTTTTACTCGTGCAACCAGCACAGCGACTGCATCACGTGCTTCCGCGTCCATCCGGAAACAGGCAGTCTGACGTTCACCGGCCGTTACACCCCTGTCGGCAGCCCGGCGAGCATCGTCTTCCTCGAGTGACGCGCGGCGTGGGTGCCCATCCTTGCGGCGTCCTTTGCCGCAAGGGTGGAAGCGCAATGCGCTCGCATTACAGGAGCCGTGAATATGCTCTTCGATGCCGGCGAATAAGTTCGTGTCCTGAAGGGTGCGGGCTTCAGCCCGTATCCCATCTCGATGTCCACGTCCCAAAAACGCGTCAGAGATCGGGCGACCGCCACAGGGAGAGCATGCGCGTGGCGCGCGAGAGCATGACGTTGGGGTGAATGGGCTTGGAGAGGAGCTCGAAATGATAGCCGCGCTCGGCGGCTTTCTCTACGGTGTCCACGGCGCTCGACTGGCCGGAGAACAGGAGGATGCGGCAGGAAGGACGATCCTCGGCGAAGAAGATGGCGAGATCGACGCCATTCATCTTGGGGAGCCCCACATCGATGATCGCCAGCGACGGTTCCCAGTCTTCGGCGATCTCCAGCGCCTGCTCCGCCGTGTGCGCCGCGCGGGCCTCGAAGCCGCTGGTCGAAAAAATGACCGCCAGGGTGTCTGAAACCCATGGCGCGTCGTCGACAATGAGAACCCTGCGGGCTTTCCCGTTGAGCATAGGAATTCTTGCAGAACGACGGCGCCAGCACTCCATTGCGATTCGGAAAAGGCCCGTCGGACGAATCGGTTACAGCAAAGCTGGGATGCGGCACACAAAGGCCCATCTGCAGCACCGATGCGGAGCGGTGCCCGCACCCGCTGAGTCCTCGGCCTGTTTTCCGTTTTCGGTTCAGGGAGTCTTGCGGCAGGACCTGTACTTTCGTAGTTCTGCTGGACGGGTTGGATGCGATCAAAAGAGATTGAGTTTACTTTTCAAATGGAAATCATTGATTTCGTGGAGGACATTACAAGAATGAAAGGGAGGGAGAGCCAATTCGACTCCATAGCCCCGACCGGCTCCAGCGCAATGCAATGTCTCTGTGGGCAGAAGGCGCGATAGTCTGGGGAGTTTGTAGAGGATTGGAGACTCCGCTCAAGGGCTGAACAGGCTGCGGAAAAACTCGATACGGAGGGAGGCGGGGGTTTTAACCCCCGCATAAAGCCAACAGAATCAGCGCGGGCTTTAGCCCCGGAAGGATGTATTCGGTCGATTTCACCCGAAATATCGAGTTTTTCCGCAGCCTCTGAAGCCCGTACCCCTCGCCGCTTCGATTTTTCTTCCCGCCTCAAATCTTCTCGCAGCCTCTGGAAGGCCAAAGCCTTTACTTGAAGCCCGCGCAATTTAGTTACCGCTGCACGCCCGCGGC
Source organism: Occallatibacter sp. (assembly GCA_049676965.1). Lineage (GTDB taxonomy): Bacteria > Acidobacteriota > Terriglobia > Terriglobales > Acidobacteriaceae > Telmatobacter. The sequence continues at coordinate 2,791 of JBAUBR010000335.1, read as the reverse complement.
GGAGGCGAAGCCCGCGGTTTGCTCCTGCGGAATGCTGTTGACGGGAAGCGGATTGTCGAAGCTGGCGGTCTTGGCGTTGATGGCGGTGGAGTAGTCGGGACCGAGGCCCAGCTTTTTGAGGGCGCGCGAGTCGGGCATGAGCTTCGTCTGCCAGCCCTGGTCGGACTGGAACTTCTGCATCGCGGCTTGCGTGGTCGCATCCCACTGGCCGTTGGCCTCGCCGGAAAGGTAGTGCTCGCGGATCAATGCCTGTTGGATTTGGGTCACGCGGGCCGGCTCGATGGCCTGCTGGCCGTGCACCTTGTGCGTCTTGCGGGCCAGTTTGTGGGTTCCCTGTTGATGGCCGCTGGTGGGAGGCCGATGAACGCGGGAAGCAAATGCGGGCGATGCAAATAAGCCCGCGGAAAGCACAACTGCAAGACTGGAGCGGAATGAAAGCAGCACTCTGGTTCCACCTCGAAGAAATGAATTGTCCGGAACCTTTCGCCGTAGTGTATCGGAACGGGCCGGACATTCCAAGGCAAAAAAACGAGCACAAGTGACTTTTTGAACGTCTTAAATTACTCAAATGCGGCCAAATTGCACAAAACGCAGGTCATTTCGCCAATTCGCCATGGCGACCGCTTTCGGAACGGCAGCACCGATGAAACGAACCTTGAATTGACGAACCTCAAACGTTTGAGGAGGGTGCCGGCCTCAAAGAGGATCTTCGGCCGGCGCCCTCCGGACTTTACTGTAAAGTGCCCCCAATGTAGTTGATTCCGCTCTGCGGACTGCGCGGATCCATCACTTCGAAGACTACATCGTCGCCGGTCTTGAGTTTGCTGACCACGGCGTCGAACTGCTCCTTGGTTCCGGTGGGTTGCTTGTTGATGCGCGTAATCACCAGGCCGGGCTGCAATCCCTGCAGGTCGGCAAACGAGCCGGTGCGCACCGACTGGATAATGACGCCCTGGGTGTGCAGCTTGCCGGCGGTTTGCGGCGAGACTTCGCGGACCGCGATGCCGAGCTTCTCCTCGCCTGCGTCGCCTTTCTGCTCCTGGTCGGGCGCGGCCTGCGGGTTGCCGAGGTCGGCGAATACCTTGTCGCGGTCGCCGATGGTCACCGTGGTGTCGCCCTGCTTGCCGTCGCGCAGGTAGCCGAGGCGGACGGTCGAGCCCGGCCTGCGGCTGGCGATATCGTTGACCAGGTCGTCGCCATCCTTCACGGTGCGGCCGTCGATCTCGGTGATGATGTCGCCCGCTTTGAGGCCGGCTTTATCCGCGGGACCGCCGGGCTGGATCTCCTGCACCAGCACCCCGTTCTTGAAGCCGTAGACGCGGTTGACGGCGCTCGAAAGGCCCTGGCGGAATTGAATTCCGATAGACCCGCGCACCACCTTGTGGCTGGGGCTGATGAGGTCGTTGTACACGTCCGCCACGGTATTGGCGGGCATGGCAAAGCCGATACCCTGGTAGCCGGCCGACTGCGTATAGATGGCGGTGTTGACGCCGATCACGTCGCCGTTCATGTTCAGGAGCGGCCCGCCGGAGTTGCCCGGGTTGATGGCGGCGTCGGTCTGGATAAAGTGCTGGAACTGCCCCGGCGCGCCGGGCTCGATGGTGCGGTTCTTGGCGGAGACGATGCCGGCGGTAACGGTTTGCGACAGGGCAAACGGGCTGCCGATGGCTTCAACCTCCTCGCCGACCTTGGTCTCGTCGGAGTTGCCCAGCTTGACGGTGGGCAGCGCGGTGCTGGTGTCGATCTTTATAACCGCGAGATCGGTCGCCTTATCGGTGCCGATGACGCGCGCCGGACGGCCGAGATCTTGCGTGTCGGGATCGGTGGCCAGCTTGACGTAGATCTTGTCGGCTTTATCGATCACGTGGTAGTTGGTGATGATGTAGCCCTTGGGATCGACGATGAAACCGGAGCCCAGCGATTCGCGCACCTGGCCGCTGCCGTCATCGCCCTGGTCCGGAGCCTGCCCGCCGAAGAAGCGGTTGAAGAAATCCTGAAAGTTGTCGGAACCCTGGCCCTGCTGCTGGTCGTCGTCGCCGTCGTCGCCGCCGGGATTCTGCTGCTGATTGGGCTGCGCGCGATGCTGGAAGCGCTTGTTATTGGCCGATTGCTTGGGCAGGGTCTGGGTATTGATGTTGACCACCGCCGGGCCGACCTGCTTGGCGATCTTCTCAAATTCGTTGGGAGGAACCGGGGAGTTGATCACGTGCAGAGGAGTGGCGTCCGTGCTCGAATTCTGCGTCTCCTGCCCGCGCACGCCATGTGCGGCAAATGAGCCGGCGACGATGGCTGCCGAGATGGTGGCCAGCACGATAAATGTGGAAGCGAGCCGGCGAGCGCGCAGCCGTTCGTAGAGCGATTTCATGGTTCTTCGTTACCTCGTGGGCTTACCGGCCTTGCGGCGGGATAGATCTCCTCAATCAATACAGTATAGCGAGTTGCACGCACACCTGTCTGGCTCGTCACTCGCGCGAGCCGCTTCGTCAATGCCAATTATCGCGGCCTGAACCAAAGCTTGCATGAAGGCTGCGCTGTATGTGCGCACCGTGGGCGCACTTCACACTAATAGACGTAGATGCGCCGAAAGCGGTTCGCGGAGGCATGCTACCATCCGGCATGGCTTCCCACTGCAGGCTTTTCCCATTGGTTTCTGTGGTTATTTTTGCGGGTGTAAATGCTCCGGCGGCGCGGATATGCGCGGCGCAGGCGCCGGCTTCGCAAACGCAGCCGGCCAGCCCGCTCGACAGGCTCGGCGCCATGGCGGGCGAAGGCAAAAGCGCATGGACCGCGG
>JBAUBR010000334.1:0-2223 GCA_049676965.1 Occallatibacter sp. | reverse complement strand
CCCGCTGCTCCGGCCCAACTGCCGCCACTCGGAGGGAAGCAGACCCACCAATATCTGCCATTCGTCCAGCTCAGCCATGCGGAAAGATTATCCCCCGCGATCGAGGGAGTCAATCATTATCTTAGCGCTTATGCGTTGAAACCCCCGCCTCCCTCCGGATCGAGTTTTTCCGCAGCCTTTGAAGCCCGTACCCTTCAAACTGACCCGCTGCCCGCATCCCAAACCGATTCGCTATCTGTGTTCGAACTGATCCGCTATCGGTGTTCGCCTTGACCTGACTCGTGGCGGAGAAATACGATAGAGATGCGTCACTCCCCTCTGGTCACCTCACTTGCTTCAACTCAGGCGAAGTGACCGTTTTCCTGGACGCCCCAGGATGCATTGCAGAACCTCAGGGGACTAGAGCCGTGGAACGTTTAGTCTGATCGCCCTGCAACACAATCGAGTTGCCCGATGCAGACCTTCTTCAAGCGCTTTAGCGTGATCGCCGGCTTTGCCGTACTTCTGGCCGTTCTGGTGGCCAATGCATTCGTTACCCGGCGCGAACTCAGCATCCAGGACGGCGACGCCGCGCGAGTTGCCCATTCGCGCCAGGTGCTGTACGAGTTGAGCCAGGCGGAATTGCTGCTTACGAAGGCGGAAACCGGGCAGCGCGGCTTTCTCTATACCGGCGATCCCAAGTATCTCGCGCCTTACAATGCGGCTATCAGCCAGGTGCACCCGCACATCGACAGCCTGGCCCAACTGACCGCGGATAACCCGCGCGAGCAGGTGCTGGTCGATGAGCTGAAGATTGTCAGCGGGACAAAGCTCGCCGAGCTCGCGCGGACGATCTCGCTCTTTCAGGCCGGCCAGAAAGATGCGGTCAGACAACTGGTGCTTTCCGACGTCGGACTGGTTCACATGGACGAGATCCGGCACGTCGTGAGCCAGATGCAACAGGAAGAGACCAAGGCCGAGGCGGAGCGGGCGAGGCAATACGAGCGAAGCATTCGCCAGACCGTCGCGAGCATTTACCTTGCCAGCTTTCTTGCCACCCTGGGGCTGGTGCTGCTTGCTTACTTCATCCTGCGCGAAATGGATTTGCGCGAGAAACACGCCCAGGAGATCCGCTCGCGGGAAGAGTGGTTCCGCGTAACGCTCACCAGCATAGGGGACGCGGTGATCGCCACCGACCGGCGCGGCAGGGTGACTTTCCTCAACCCGGTCGCGGAAAAACTGATCGGAACGAGGCTCGCGAACGCCGTTGGCAAGGAGATCAACGAAGTCTTCCCGATTTTCAACGAGGTGACGAGAAAGCCCGTTGAAGATCCGGTAAGAAAGGTGCTTGAGCTCGGACACGTGGTGGGGCTGGCCAACCACACGGTGCTTCAAAACAGCGATGGCAGCCTGGTCCCCATCGAAGACAGCGCCGCGCCAATTCGCGACGACCAGAGCCGGCTGCTCGGCGTGGTGCTGGTGTTTCGCGACGTGACCAATGAGCGGAAGGCGCAGGAAGTGATGCGCAAGACCGAGAAATTGGCCGCTGCCGCGCGGCTTTCGGCCACCGTTGCGCACGAGATCAACAATCCTCTCGAGGCGGTGGTGAATTTGGTTTACATCGCCAAGCAGTCGGCGGAGAACTTGCCCGCGGTGGTGCAGACGCTGAACCTCGCCGAGCAGGAGCTGGATCGAGTGGCCCACCTCACGCGGCAGACGCTGGGTTTCTACCGCGAGTCAAATGTGCCGGAGCGCATCGAGGTTCCCGATCTGATCGAGACGGTGTTGAAGCTCTATTCCAACCGGTTGAAGAACAAGAGCATCAGAGTTGTTCGCGAGTTTGGCGAGTGCCCGCCGGTCTACGGCGTCTGCGGCGAATTGAAGCAGGTGGTGTCGAACCTGATTGCCAACGCGGCCGATGCGGTGAGCGCGAATGGGACCATCGTCGTCAAATCGCAGTGCGTCGTAGACAAGGACAGCACGGTGGTGCAGGTGGTGATTGAGGACGATGGGCCGGGCATCCCCAGCGAAAATGTGGACCGGATCTTTGAGCCGTTCTTCACCACCAAAGAGGATGTGGGCACCGGCCTTGGATTGTGGATTACCAAGGAGATCGTGAGCCGGCACGGAGGCAGCATTCTGGTGCGCTGTCGGGACGGCGACAGCGCGCCGCGCGGCGCGGCCTTCACCGTCACCCTGCCGCTGAACGGCGAATTGCAGCCGGGCACGCCGGACGAGCTGAGC
>JBAUBR010000333.1:0-25313 GCA_049676965.1 Occallatibacter sp. | reverse complement strand
GACGAGCTGAGCGCCGCGGCGGGACCGGCTTGAGCGCGCACGGAAGATCCTTCGGCTTGTTTCCGGACAACCATCGACAAGCGGAAAGCGATGCGGCATATTCATAGTCATGCCAAATCTTCGCCTGTGGATTCGCTTCGTCTTCCCAACAACCATCGCTCTCGCTTGCATCGTTTCTACCGGTACTGCGTCAGCGCAGCAGTTCGCAACTCCAGGGGTCGGGCCCATCGTGCTGCACGCGGCGCGGCTGCTCGAAGTGGATACCGGCAATATGATCGCGCCGGGCGAGATCCTGGTCGAGGGTGAGCGCATTAGCGCGGTGGGAACTTCGGTGGAGCATCCGCAGGGCGCGGAGGTGATCGACCTGGGTGACACCACTCTGCTGCCGGGAATGATCGATGCGCACGTTCACCTGTTTCTGCATCCCGGGTCGGAGGATCTGCAAACCGTGGAGGAGTCGGTGCCCTGGCGCACGATCCTCGCCGAGCAGGCCGCCAAGGCCGATTTGATGGCCGGCTTCACAGCCGAGCGCGACATGGGCACGGAAGGCGCAGGCTCGGCCGACACCGCGGTGCGCAATGCCATCAACGAGGGGCTCATTCTGGGGCCGCGCCTGCGCATCAGCGGCAATGCCATCGACATCCTGGGCGGGCATGAAGACGCGAACCACTTCAATCCCGCGCAGCACGTTCTTTCGAATGCCGACTACGCCAACTCATCCGAGCAGGTCGTGGAAGTGATGCGCGAGCAGCACAAGGAGGGATCGGATTTCGCCAAGATTTACGAGACCGGGCCGGACAGGATGGTCGACGGCGTGCTGCACACGCCTTACCAGTACACTGCCGCGCAGCTCACAGCAGCAGTGGAAGAGGCCAACCGCCTGGGCACATTTGTGGGCGTACACGCCATGGGCGAGCCGGGCACGCTCTACGCGGCGCAGGCAGGTGTCGCTTCGATCGACCATGCCACGCAGCTCAGCGATGAAACGATTCGGCTGATGAAGGAGAAAGGCATCTTTGCGGTGCCCACGTTCACCATCTTCGAGTATTTTGCGACGCATCGCGAGTCGCAGGACCAGGCGGCGGGCGAAGCGGCGATGCTGGACTACAAGATCAAGGAGTTCAAGAAGCAGATTGCCGCGGGCGTGCCGTTTGCGGTGGGTTCGGACGTGGGCCCGTTCCCGCACGGGACGCAGGGCCGCGAGCTGGAGCTGATGGTGAAATATGGAATGAGGCCCCTGGCCGTGCTGCAGGCGGACATGATCAACGGGGCGAAGCTGCTACGCTGGGACGGGCAGATCGGCGAGCTGAAGCCCGGCTATTATGCCGATATTATTGCCGTGCCCGGCAATCCGCTCGACGACATTTCAGTTGTGGAGCACGTGCGCTTTGTGATGAAAGATGGTGAGGTGGTGCGGCGGTGATTCTTGATTGACTTGTGGCTTCCCACCCTTTCCGCATCCGCCGCGGCGGACGCGGAAAGTATGGGGCACGGAGCTATTTGGGGCGGGCGGCACTTGAGGGCGCGGAAATTATTTCTTTGTTTCTGGCTGACTGCCCATTCGTGCTCGAACCTTTTCGAGCGCACGCTGGAAACGCGGCGGCTTTTGCGGAGCCAGCGAGTCTTCGACAGCCTTGCGATAGCCGCCGAGATAGATCGAATACAGGATCGCCAGCGAGCAGCCGATTCCCCAGATGAATCCGATGCAGAGGCCGATCAGGGCGGATGGGGTGAAGGCGGTCACTGGCGAGACCCTCGATAGAGCGTCCGGGGATTCATACCTGGATCACCAGCTCGGAGTATTCCTTAAGTAGGGGATCCGCTGTCAGAAATCGCAGCGGCTCCGCCATGGCCTGCGCAATGAGTAGCCGGTCGAATGGGTCGTTGTGCAGCAACGGCAGTCTGGAGACCCCGACGGCATGGGAGTTCCTAACCGGCAACTCCTCAAAGCCGCAGACCTCCATTTCGCGAATCGCGTCCTCCGGGTCCACTCGAATCTTCCCCAGCCGGAACTTGACCGCAATCTCCCAGATGGTGGCCGACGAGACGCAAATCACGCTGGCGTCTCGCATCGTCCGGCGCGCCTGGCTGCTCAGCCGCTTATCGTCGGCAGTCATCCACAGGAAGATGTGCGTATCGAGCAGCAAGCGCATGCTCAGAGCGCCTTCGTTCGCTCTTCGGAAACTGCTCCTCGCTCTTCGGTGCGTTCCGGCGGGAAGATATCCGCCTCAAATTCGGCGAGAACTTCAGGTGGGAGAGGCGCGTCGAAATCATCCGCGATCCAAATCTTGCCTTTGAGTCCGCCAAAGCGGATCTTCGGCTTCTCCGGCGCCAATTTGGTCAGCCGCGCCACAGGCTTGCCGGCACGGGCGATGATCACTTCCTCGCCGCGCTCGGCCATCTCGATCAACTTGGAAAGTTGAGTTTTGGCTTCAAAGATGTTGACCGTCATAGTTGCGCCGCCCTAGCTAGACTTAGCTTAGCACATTGAACCTCAGACTGCAACCGTAAAGCTATCCTCGGTGCGCGTGACCGCGTGGTAGAGCGTGTCGCGCTCCACCGGCACGCGGCCGGCCTCGGTGATCAGGCGGCAGAGTTCTTTGCGGGTCATGCCCTGAGGGGTGGTCGCGCCGGCGTCGTGGTAAATCTTCTCTTCGATCACGGTGCCGTCGAGGTCGTCAGCGCCGAAGCGCAGCGCGATCTGCGCGATCTTGGGCGTGAGCATCTGCCAGTAGGCCTTGATGTGGGGGAAGTTGTCGAGCAGCAGGCGGCTCACGGCGATCTGGCGAATGTCGGTGAGGCCGGTGGTCACGGGCAGGTGGTCGAGGGGCGTGTTGGCGGGGTGAAAGGCGAGCGGGATGAAGGTCTGGAAGCCGCCGGTCTCATCCTGCAGGGCGCGCAGCTTGAGCAGGTGGTCTACGCGGTCTTCGTCGCTCTCGATGTGGCCGTAGAGCATGGTCGCATTCGACTTGATGCCGAGCTTGTGCGCGGTGCGCGCGGTCTCGAGCCACTCCTCGCCGTCGATCTTGTGGTCGCAGATGATGGATCGCACGCGCGCGGAAAAGATCTCCGCGCCGCCGCCGGGCAGCGAATCGACGCCGGCGTCGCGCAGTTTGATGAGCGTCTGCTCGATGGTGAGCTTGGCGCGGCGCGCGAGGTACGCGACCTCGACCATGGTGAAGGCCTTGATGTGAACCTTGGGAAAGCGCTCTTTGAGGCCGCTGATGAGATCGAGAAAATATTCGAAGGGCAGATCGGGATGCAGGCCACCGACAATGTGAAACTCGGTGACCGCTTCGGTATATCCGGATGCGGCCGTCTCCCAGGCCTCTTCGAGCGCCATGGTGTAGCCCGCGGGATCGCCCTTCTTGCGGCCGAAGGCGCAGAGGCGGCAGGCGGCCACGCAAACGTTGGTGGGGTTGATGTGGCGATTGACGTTGAAGTAGGTCACATCGCCGTGCAGGCGCTCGCGCACGTGGTTGGCCAGCCAGCCCACGGCCAGCACGTCCGGCGAGCCGTAGAGCGCGAGACCTTCGTCGAAGTCGAGACGCTGGCCTGCTAACACCCGGGCAGCGATCGGCTCCAGGCGCGGGTCATGCGTCCTGAATGCGGTACGCTGGCGGGAATCGGCAACTTCTGCGCACATAGGTCGATGATAGCGGAAATTCGCGTCGGGACGCACATGCGGCGCTTTTGAACGGTGGATCAGTCTGAGCAGTTCATGCTTGCGGGAGCCGAACGGGCTGCGGAAAAACTCCGAATTTCGCCTGGAATCGGTGGAAAGCTGTCGCCCGGGACTGAAGCCCATTCGATTCTGCCGGCTCTATGCGGGGGTTTCAACCCATAAGAGCTAAGATAATGATTGACTCCCTCGATCGCGGGGGATAATCTTTCCGCATGGCTGAGCTGGACGAATGGCAGATATTGGTGGGTCTGCTTCCCTCCGAGTGGCGGCAGTTGGGCCGGAGCAGCGGGGCGGTTCGCCGCTTGCGCGGCTTTGCATCGCTGGATGCTCTTTTACGCACATTACTGCTGCATGTAGGGTGCGGTTGGTCGCTGCGGGAGACTGCGGTGCGGGCTAAGTTAGCGGGAATCGCGGAGGTCTCCGATGTCACCTTGCTCAACCGTCTGCGCGATGCGGAGAACTGGCTTCGCCAGATGTGCCAGGAAATTTGGCGGGACAACGGAGTGGGGTTAGTGCCCAGCCTCGCGGGCCGGACCGTGCGCTTGCTGGACGCTACGGTGGTTCGCGAACCGGGCAAAACAGGCAGTCAGTGGAGGATCCATTACAGCCTGCGTCTGCCTACGCTGGAGTGCGATCAGTTCGATCTGGCTTCGACGCGCGGCGCCGGGACAGCCGAAGGCCTGGGCCGATTTCGTTTTCAAGCGGGAGAACTGGTGTTGGCCGACGCCGGTTATTGCCATCCGGCGGGTATTGCCGCGGTCGTCGCCGCGCAGGCCGACCTTTGCATCCGCCTCAGTCCGCACGGGTTGCCGCTATGGGATGAAAACGATAAGCCCCTCCCTCTGCTCCAGCGGCTGGCCCGGTTGCGCAAGCCCGGCGATCGCGATGGCTGGCCGGTCTGGATCAAGGCCGGCGAGGCCAGAATCGCCGGTCGCGTGTGCGCCATTCGCAAGAGTCGGGACGCCATCGCCCAAGCCCAGCGCCGGCTGACGATCAAACAACAGGGCGGCAAAACGGTCGGTCCCGCGACGCGCAAATATGCCGAGTACGTTCTGGTCTTCACCACCTTGCCCGCGTCCGACGCAAGCGTTGAACAAGTGCTCGAAGCCTACCGCCTGCGCTGGCAGGTGGAGTTGACGTTCAAACGCCTGAAGTCCATTGCTCAGATCGGCCATGTTCCCAAGCACGACGATCAAAGCAGTCGTGCCTGGCTCTACGGAAAATTGCTCGTGGCCTTGCTCAGCCAGAGATTAGCCCGCATCGGAAAGACCATTTCCCCCTGGGCCTACCTGTTGCCGAAAACGTCCTACACCCAGTCCATGGCGTGAGTTCGAATTCGCCTTTCACCAGCTGCTCGCGGCGCTTACCCCACGTCTGTCCCTCGCGGCGGTCATGCACCGATGGAATGAAATTGCCGACGCCTTAAGCGAGCCAAGCCGCAGCCGAACGCCTCAGCTCGAACTGTTATCTTAGCGCTTATGGGTTGAAACCCCCGTCTCCCTCCGCTCGTACACGCCCGATTTCAACTTTTTCAGAGGATTGTGAAGCCGCTCTTCCTCGCATTTTCGGCTTGGGCGGAGTTTTTTCAAGTCGGATTGGCGAACAGGAAGATCAGCTCCATCTCAGGGTTGGGAATGTCGCCGGGGGCGTAGACCGCGAAGTTGCGCGCGCGCACTACGGCCTCCCACACCGGGCCGGTCTTCTCGATGTTGAAGTATTGATAGCGGAGCTTGACGGGAATGGCGCGCGGCGGTACGGGCACGTGGGTCAGCTTCAGGCCGGGCAGCGCCTGTCGGATGAGCTGCTCGATGTGCGTCGCCGAACAGGCTTTGGTCAAGCCGGGCACGCGCGAAATCAGGTCGGCTTCGTTCAGATCGGAAGAGATGGCCAAGTATGGGCGCGAGTTCTCGAAATAGCGATCCTTGTCGATGGCCGCGGCGTAGATGTTGCCGCGCAGCAGCTTGAGCGGTATGGACACAAAGTTGCTGGGAACGACGGTTTCGAGCAGCTCCGCGATCATGGCGTCAAGGGCGAGAAAACATTGGCCCAGCTTCTCGTGCTCATAGCGCGGCAGGTCGCGCGGCTCGATCTTGGGCGAAAAAGTTGTCAGCGCGCCGGCCAGCGAGAGCATGTGCAGGTAAAGCGCCTCGGGATGGACCTGGTTCGAGTCGAGCAGATGACGCAACACCGGCAGGTGAACGTTCATCGTGTAAAGCAGCCAGAAGTTTGCGATGTCGGACGCGCTGAAATCGGCGAGAGACTGGTTGCGCTGGCGGCGGGCGCCGGCCAATTGGCCGCTGCGCGAGACCAGCGTCTCGATCTCGCCGCGCAGGATGCCGGTGAGCGCTTCGTTGCCTTTGACGTTCAGCATGGGCGGCACATACTTCGGGTCGAGGCGATAGCCGCCGGCCTCGGTCTTTTCCACTATTGTGAGCGGAATCAGGACAGAGCCTTCGAGGTTTTCGCCCTCGGCCAGGATCTGCAGGTTCTTTCGCGCCAGCGAGACCGGCTTTTCGATGCCCGAGCTGTTCTCATCGCGCAGCATCTGCAGTTCGGAGTAGAAACGGGTGCTGACTCCGCCGCGCTGCAGGGCCACGTTGATGCCTCCGGGGCGATCTTGCGGGACGGCCAGGTAAAATGCGCAGCCTTTGGTGCTCTCGGGGAAGCATTTATCCAGGGTTCGCGAGGCCGGCGGCGGGTCGCACGCGGGACAGTCGAGCATGAGGCCGTCGGGAAAGATTCCCGAGGCCTGGGCTACGCTCAGGCGGCCTTCGCTCAGGCCGGCGGGGTCGATCTGGAGGTTGGAAAAACCCCAGTTGGCAAACGACAGCGCGCCGGAGAGGAAGCGCAGCGTGTCCTCGAAGAAGCGGTCCTGCGCCTGCAGGTGCTGCGGGGATAAGAAGACGCCCTTTGACCACACAACCGGTTGTAACTGTCGCATGCTGGATTTTCCCGTTCGGGGGTTGAGTATACACCGGCGCCGAGTGGCGGCGGTTCACACTTTGCCGAAGTACCAATGTAACGTTTTTGCGGCGGTTCGCACCATGGCATCGGAGAGCGCGCCGAGCAGAAATGCGGTTGCGGGTGCGTGGGGAGGGTGCGCAGAGCCCCGGGGCTAAAGCCCCTTTTCAATTTAGGGGCATTCAATGTACGGGCTGAAGCCCATACCCTTCGACGCCCATACCCTTCGAATCTTGTACCTTTCAGAGAGTACCGCGAACAAAAACTGTTTGTGCTTGACAGGCAACACGCGAGGGTCAATAATCAACTTCGCTTCCGGATACGGACGCAAAGACCACCCCTGACATTTAGGTAATTGAGTCCTGCCCGAACAAGGTAGAAACCGAAACAACGCAGTCTGGAAACATCTCCAGCAGCCCGGTTTGCTCAACTGGAGAAAGGCGCGCGGGCCCTCCGCGCGCAAGCCTAGAGGATAAAAGCCATGGCCAGAGAGAGCACACAGCACAAGCTTGATCGCGTCCGTTCACCACGCGTGCATATCACCTACGACGTCGAGATCGGCGACGCGATCGAACTGAAGGAACTGCCCTTCGTGATGGGCGTCCTGGGAGATCTGACCGGACAGCCGGAACAGCCGCTCGCCGCCCTCAAAGATCGCAAATTCGTAGAGATCAATCCCGACAACTTCGACAACGTGCTCAAGGGAATGAATCCGCATCTCGCGTTCTCCGTTCCCAACAAACTGAGCGACGATCCCAACGCCGGGCAGGTGGGCGTGAATCTCAAATTCGAAAGCCTCGACGACTTTTCGCCGGAGAACGTGGCCAAGCAGGTGGGTCCGCTCAAGGAACTGCTCGATCTACGCACGCGGCTCTCGGACCTGCGCGGCAGTCTGCAGGGCAACGACAAGCTCGACGAGGCGCTGTTCGAGGCGGTTTCGAACACCGAATCGCGGGCCAAGCTCAAGGCTGAAATCGGCACCACAACCGGAGGTGGAGAATGAGTCCACAGGAACAGGCAGCAGCAGCGGTTGCCGCAGAGACGACAACCACCGAACAGGGTCTGCTCGACCAGATCGTCGCCCAGGGCCGCTTTGCTCGCGACCCCGCTTCAATGGAGCGCGGACGCGACATGGTGAAGGAGTTCGTCAACCAGGTGCTGCAGGGTCAAATGACTCTGAGCCGCGACGCCGAGGCCACCATCCAGGCGCGCATTGCGCAGATCGACCGGCTGATTTCGCTGCAATTGAACGAGATCATGCACTATCCCGCCTTCCAGAAGCTGGAGGGGACGTGGCGCGGCATCAAGTACCTGATCGACCAGTCGGAAACCAGCGACATGCTCAAGATCAAGGTGCTGAACGCGTCCAAGCGCGATCTGCTCAAGGACCTGCAGCGGGCGTCGGAGTTCGATCAGAGCGCGCTGTTCAAGAAGGTCTATGAAGAGGAGTTCGGCGTCTTCGGCGGCGCGCCGTTTGCCGCGTTGCTGGGCGACTACGAGTTCGGCCGCGGCCCCGAAGACATCGAATTGCTGGAGCGCATCTCCCAGGTGGCTTCGGCGGCGCACGCGCCGTTCATGTCGTCGGCCAACTCCGACTTGCTTAACCTGTCGAGCTATACGCAGCTCGGCGCACCGCGCGACATCGCCAAGATCTTCGACTCGACCGAATACGCCAAGTGGAAGAGCTTCCGCCAGTCGGACGATTCGCGCTATGTGGCGTTGACGCTTCCGCACATCCTGATGCGGCTACCCTATGGCAAGGACACCAAGCAGATCGATGCGTTCGACTATGAAGAGTCGGTCGACGGCAGCGATCACTCCAAGTACCTGTGGAGCAACGCGGCCTACGGACTGGGGGCGCGGTTGACCAACTCGTTCGCCAAGTACGGGTGGTGCGCATCGATCCGCGGCGTGGAAGGCGGCGGCCTTGTGGACGGCTTGCCGGCGCACACTTTCCGCACCGACGAGGGCGATGTGGCCCTTAAGTGCCCGACCGAGGTGGCCATCACCGATCGCCGCGAAAAGGAACTGGCCGATCAGGGGCTGGTGCCGCTGGTGCACTGCAAGGGAACCGACTATGCGGCTTTCTTCAGCGTGCAGACCTGCAACAAGCCCAAGCTGTACGACAAGGACGCGGCCAACGCCAACGCGCGCCTCTCCGCGCAGCTTCCTTACATCCTCGCCATGTCCCGGTTCGCGCACTATTTGAAGGCGATGATGCGCGACAAGATCGGCAGCTTCATGACCCGGCAGGATTGCGAGAAGTTCCTCAACCAGTGGATCAGCAACTATGTCGTCTCCGATGACAATGCATCGCAGGCGGCCAAGGCGAGCCATCCTCTGCGTGAGGCTGTGATCCAGGTTTCCGAAGTACCCGGAAAACCCGGTGCGTACCGCGCAGTTGCATTTCTGAAGCCGCATTTCCAACTGGACGAGCTGTCTGTTTCGCTGCGTCTGGTGGCCGATCTGCCTGCATCGGCGCGGAAATAACGGAACCACTGTTCAGCTGGCGCAAGCAACCACGGCAGAGCGATGAAAACGCCTGCGCGTTGAGAGGAGCAAACGATGGCAGTCGATTATTTTCTGACACTGGATGGCATCCAAGGTGAGTCCGAGGATGAAAAGCACAAAAATGACATACAAATCCTGAGCTGGAGCTGGGGCGGATCGCAGACCTCGTCCGTGGCCGGCACCGGCGGTTCGGGCGCGGGCAAGGTCAGCTTGTCGGATTTCTCGGTAATGACGTATTTCGACAAGTCGACACCGAAGTTCTTCAAGTCGATCTGCGCCGGCACCCATATCAAGACCGGTGAGATGAATGCAATCAAATCCGGCTCCGATGGCAAACCTTACCTCAAGGTGGATTTCAAGGAGCTGTTCGTCACCAGCCTGCAGATTTCCGGATCGAGCGAAATTCCCTCGGTGAGCATCAGCTTCAGCTACAACGAGATCAAGATCGACTACTCGACTCAGAACGAGCAGGGCAACGTGACCAGCACCGGTCCGGTCACCATGAATACCAAGACCAATACACTCTCGTAAGGCGGCCCGCGTATGGACGCGCTATCTCTCTACAGGGCCGGCCACCTCCGGGAGGCCATCGACGCGCTTGGTGAAGAGCTGAAGAAGCAACCGCTCGACACCAAGCGCCGTACTTTTCTCTTCGAGCTGCTGTGCTTTGCCGGCGAGTACGGCCGCGCCGAGAAGCATCTCGACATTCTGGCCGATTCGAACAAGGAAGCCGCGGCGGGGTCGATGCTCTATCGCGCCGCTCTCCATGCGGAGAGGGAACGGCAGGACATGTTTGCCCGCAACGCCCTGCCCATCGGGTCGGCCCATCCGCCCTCCGAGGGAGAGCTGAACGGCGAGGCATTTACCGGGTTGAGCGACGCCGACCCGCGCATCGGCGAGAATCTGGAAGCATTTATCGCCGGCAGCTATACCTGGATTCCCTACGCCTACATCGAATCGATCGAAACCGAGCCTCCCAAGCGGCTGCGCGACCTGCTGTGGATGCCCGCCATACTGCACACGACCTCCGATTTTCGGCTCCAGGATCTCGGCGAGGTTCTTCTGCCCGTGATCGCGCCGCTCTCGTGGGTGCACACCGACGATGCGGTGCGCCTTGGCCGGACCACGGTCTGGGAAGACGACCCCAAGCACGGACAACTCCCCCTCGGCCAGAAGCTGCTGCTGCGCGGAGAGGAGGAAGAGCCGTTCCTCGAGCTGCGCAAACTCACCTTCCATCATGCCGGGGAGAGGGCCGAAAGTGCCACTGCGTGATGATCTGCTGAATCCGATCCCGGGCGACAATCCTGCAGGGGCCAATCTGCGCTACGAGCGCGTCTACGACCAGATCAAGGAAGCGCGCACCGAAGAAGACGAGTCGATTCCCTCGGGAGCCTGGGCGCGGACGGCCAAGCGCGCGGATTTCAATCAGGTCATCAAGCTTGCCGGCGAAGCCCTTGCCAACAAGAGCAAGGACCTGCAACTGGCCGCGTGGCTGATGGAAGCGCACGTAAAAAAGGAGGGCATCGGACTCGTCCAGCCCTGCCTGAAGCTGTTTCAAGATCTGCAGGGCCAGTTCTGGGATACGCTCTATCCGGTGATCGAGGACGGCGACGCGGGCCTGCGCGCCGTTCCCATCGAGTGGGCGGCCAACCGGATTTCGGCGATCCTGCGCGAGGCTCCGATCACCCGCGACGGCCTGAATTACTACCAGTACAAAGAATCGCGGTCGATCGGCTACGAGGCCGACGCGCAGTACAACGACGCCAAGACGGCGCAAAGAACGCAGGCCATCGCCGACGGCAAGCCCACGGCGGAAGACTTCGACAAATCGTTCAACTCCACGCCCAAGGCCTGGTACGTGCAGATGTCGGAAGCGTTCAGCTCATCCATGGAGACCATGGAAGAGCTGCAGATCTTCTGCGAAGAAAAGTACCGCGACGATGCACCGGGGTTCAGCAAGTTTCGCGCCTCTCTCGAGGAGGTCGGCCAGGTCGTCAACTCGCTGCTCAACGAGAAGCGCAAGACCGAGCCGGATGTGGTGGTCGCGGAACCTGAGCCCCAGCCGGAGCCTGAGCCGGAACCGGAGGCAGAGCTCGAGGCCGTGATGGAAGCGGCTGCGGAGACGGCCCCGAAGGCCAAGGCCAAAGCGGGAAAATCGCTGTCCGCCGAGCCTGTCGATAAAGAGGATGCCATCGCGCGCGTCCAGGCTTGCGCCAAGTTCTTCCTGGGCGACAGCGCCGCCAGCCCGGTGGCGTATTTGCTGCAGACTTCGCTGCGCCTAGGCGAGATGCGCGAGCAGGGAAGCTGGGCCGCCTACGATTTTCTGGTGCCGCCGGCGACCGAGACTCGGCAGAACCTGAAAAAGCTGTCTGCCGAATCGAACTGGGGCGAGCTGCTCAGCGCCGCGGTTTCCGCGGCGGGGGAGCCATGCGGCCGAGCTTGGCTGGATGTTCATCGTTACATCTGGAAGGCCAGCTCCGAATGCGGATACGCGGGGATCGCAACGACAGTAATTACCACCTTGCAGTCTCTGCTCAAGGATCTGCCTGAGATCACCGGCTGGACGCTGAGCGACGACACGCCGACGGCGAATGCGGAGACGCTGAAGTGGCTGGAAGAGATGGTGATTCCCAAGCCGCCGGAGCCTGTTCCGGTGGAAGCGGCGCCGGAACCCGAGCCCGAGCCTGCGGTCTATTCGTCGCATGACCGGTCGGCGCGCGAAGCGGAAGAGAATGCGCCTCCGGACGTGCTTGATTTAGCGCGGGACCTGATGACGCGCGGCCAATTTCCGCAGGCCATCCAGTTGCTGATGCGAGACGCCGCGCAGCAGTCGAGCGGCCGCGGACGCTTCCAGCGCCGATTGCAGATGGCCCAGTTGTGCGTGAACGCGGGACAGGGCAAGGTGGCGTACCCGGTGCTCGAGGAGCTGGTGAAGGAGATCGACCAGCGCCAGCTGGAGGAGTGGGAAGCCACGGAAATGATCTCGCCTCCGTTTGCACTCTTACTGCGCTGCCTGGGCAAAAATGGAGACGATACAATGCGCGAGAACGTTTTTGCCAGGCTGTGCCGCATCGATCCCGTCGCCGCGATGGATGTTTCCCGGTGAGATGAAAGGAACTCGCACGCTTGGCGCGCTCCGCCACAGAAACGCTGGTCACGCAATCGGTCCTCGACCGCCTGATGACGGTCGAAGAGTGGCCCTCGACGCGCTCGCAGTCGGTGCGCTTCTTCAAGGAGGCGCTTCGGCGTGACCTTGAATGGCTGCTGAATACGCGGCAGCCTCCGCTGCCGCAGCTTGCCGCCTACACCGCCGCCAAAGCCACGGTCATCAACTACGGCCTTCCCGACATTACTTCTCTGGGCCTGATGTCGGCGGCCGACCATCGCTCACTGCGCATTGCCATCGAGCAGTGCCTGCGCAACTTCGAGCCGCGGCTGACCGACGTGCACGTCACGCTCGAGGAATCGGACACAGTCGACCGCCGGCTGCGTTTCCACATAGAAGGCAACATGAAGCTCGATCCGGCGCCCGAGGAGATTACCTTCGACACCGTGCTCGAACTGGCCAGCGGCGAGTACAAGGTGAAGTAACCGATGCGCGAGGAACTGCTCGAATACTACGAACGCGAGCTGGCGTACCTTCGCCAGTTGGGGGGCAAGTTCGCGGAAAAATATCCGCGCGTGGCCAGCCGACTGCTGCTGGAGCCCGACCGCTGCGACGATCCGCACGTGGAGCGCCTGCTCGAGGCCTTCGCTTTCCTCGCGGCGCGCATTCATCTGCGTGTGGACGACGATTTTCCCGAAGTCACCTCGGCGCTGCTCGGCCTGGTTGCTCCGCACTACCTGCGGCCCATTCCGTCGATGACGGTGGTGGAGTGCCAGGTCGATCCCGAGCAGGGAAAGCAGACGGCGGGAAAGGTGATGCCGCGGGGAACGCACATCGCCACCAAGCGCCTGGTCGATGGGCAGCCGTGCCGATTTCGCACGTCCTATCCTGTGGAGCTGTGGCCGTTCACCATCGGCGAATGCGAGTGGCGGCAGCCGGAGCGATTGTCGGATCCGGTGCGCGTGCCGGGCGCGGCCGGCGTGTTGCGCGTGCGCCTGCAATGCGCGCGCGATGTGGCCTTCAACCTGCTCAACCCGGCGCGCGTCGTCTTCCACCTTGCCGGCGAGACCAACGTCGTGCACACGCTGTACGAACTGCTGTGCCGCAACTGCATCTCCATCATGGTGCGCAATCCCGTGCAGCGCGGGAGCAGGCCCATCCCCCTCCCTCTTTCGCGGCTGCGCGCCGTGGGCTTTGAGGAGGACGAGGCGCTGTTGCCTTTTCCCAAGAGATCGTTCGACGGCTACCGGCTGCTGCAGGAGTATTTCACTTTCTCAGAGAAGTTCCTCTTCTTCGAGCTCAGCGGCCTGGACGCCATCAATGCCGCCGGCTGCGCGGAGTTCGCGGAGATTCTTTTTTTCTGCTCGCGATTCGATCGTCCCGAGCGCGGGCAGGATCTCGAAACCGGCGTTTCGGCGCGGACGCTTCGCCTGGGCTGCACGCCGGTCATCAATTTGTATTCGCAGGTTGCCGAGCCGATTCTGATCACGCAGACCAAGCACGAGTATCGCGTGATTGCCAACGCCCGCCGGCAGGAGACGACCGAAGTTCACTCCATCGACGAGGTGCTGGCGTCGAACACCACGCGCCGCGAAAGCATCCCGCTGGAACCGCTCTATTCGTATCGCTTTCAGGCGCGCAAGGAGAGCGGCCGCGCCTATTGGCACGCGATTCGCCGGCGCAACGAGGTGGGTGAGCGCGAGCCTTCCACGATGCACCTGGCACTTGTGGATGTCGATGGAATCCTGACCGAACCGAACGCCGAAGTGCTGACAGTGCGCTGCTCTTGCTCGGATTTCGACCTGCCTTCGCGCCTGCCGTTTGGCCTCGAGGACGGCGACTTCT
The DNA here is from genome assembly GCA_049676965.1 of Occallatibacter sp. Lineage (GTDB taxonomy): Bacteria > Acidobacteriota > Terriglobia > Terriglobales > Acidobacteriaceae > Telmatobacter. Next base: position 11,205 of record JBAUBR010000333.1, on the reverse strand, counting down.
GCGCCGAAGATTTTCCGATCGTCAAGCAGATCACAGCGCTGCGCAGGCCGTCGCCGAGCTACGATCCTCCGCGCGCCAAGGGACAGTTGTGGCGGCTGGTTTCGCAACTCTCGCTCAACTATCTTTCGCTGGCCGAAGAGGGAACGAGCTCGCTGCAGGAGATCTTGCGGCTGCACAACTTCACCGATTCGTCGTATCTCGAAAACCAGATCGGCGGAATCACGCGCATCGGGTCGAAACCCCATTTCGCCATCATGCAATCGGTCTACGGTAACCTGCCGGCGCGGGGTACACGCGTGGAGATCGAATTCGACGAGCGCCAGTTTGTGGGCGGCGGCGTGTATCTTTTCGCCAATATTCTCGACCGTTTTCTCGGCTGCTACACTTCCATCAACAGTTTTTGCCAACTTGCTGCGCGCACCAGCCAGAGAAAGGAGCCGCTGGGCGAATGGCAACCCAAAGCGGGATACAAACCGCTCATCTGAATTGCGATCCCCGCTTCGTCTCCATGCGCGAAATGCTGGAGCGCGAGCCGTATTGCGTGCAGTTTTTCCAGGCAGTGCGGTTGCTGGAGCGAATGTATCCGGAGCGCAAGCCGGTGGGGCTGTTCGTTTCTCCGTCGACCGAGGTCGTGCAATTTTCTTCTGTGCCCACGCTGGTCTTTCCGGCCAGCGAGATCCAAGACCTGCAGCCGGGCAAGGACGGGCGCCCGCAGATGTTCGTGAACTTCATGGGACTCTCTGCCGCGGTGGGAGTGCTGCCCCACGTCTACACCGAATTTCTGCTGGAGCGAGTGCGGGCAAAGGACCGCTCCCCGGGCGACTTTTTCGACATCTTCAATCACCGCATTATTTCGCTGTTCTACCGCGGATGGCAGAAGTACCGCTTTTATGTTGCCTACGAGCGCACGGGAGCAAACGACGACGTGATCAGCGCGCGATTGCTCGATCTGATCGGCCTGGGCACCGATTCGCTGCACCGGCGCATGGATATCGCCGACGACGCGTGCATGTATTATGTCGGCCTGCTGTCGCAGCGGCGGCCCACCGCGCAGGGGCTCAAGCAGCTCATCGAGGATTACTTCGATGTACCGGTCGAGATCGAGCAGTTCACGGGCACGTGGCGCCGTCTTCCGCCCAACAATCTCACGTTTCTGCGCGACACGGGCGCATTTTGCGAACAGCTCGGTTTGGGAACCATCGTCGGCGACGAAGCCTACGATCATCACGGCGCCATCACCGTTCGCCTGGGGCCGATGAGCTTCGCGCGCTACCAGGAGTTCCTGCCCGGCGCGCGCGCCAGCACCGAGCTGCGCGCATGGCTTCGCCTGTATACGAATAGAGAATTCGATTTTGTCATTCAGCTGGTGCTGGAGCGCGGCGAGGTTCCTCCCATGAAGATGGGCGCGGAGGGAAGCGAAGCCGCGCGCCTCGGCTTGGTGAGCTGGGTCAAGAACCGGCCGCTCGATCGCGACCCGGATGAAGCGACGTATCGCCTAACGTAACTGGAATCCCTGGAGACCCGAAAGATGAGCCTGAATCTGAAGTCCCTGATTGGCAAGGTGAATGACACCACCCGCAGCGCCCTTGAAGCCGCGGCCGGCCTTTGCGTTTCGCGCACCCATTACGACATCGAGATCGAGCATTTTCTTCTCAAGGCGATCGACAGCTCCGACAACGACATCGCTTTCATCCTCAAGCAATACGGCGTGGACCGCTCGCGCCTTACGGCCGAGCTGCAGCGCAGCCTCGACAGGCTGAAGACCGGCAACGCGCGCAGCCCGGCATTCAGCCCGCAGCTGGTGAAGATGCTCACCGAGGCGTGGACCGTGGCGACTCTCGAATACGATGCGGCGCAGGTGCGCAGCGGCTTCACGCTGCTGGCGCTGATTACAGAGACGGAGCTTGCGCGGCTCATCCGCGACGTCAGCAAGGAGATCCAGCTCATTCCGCCCGAGGCGCTGCGCAAGGATTTCTACGCGGTCACGCAAAAGTCAAAAGAAGTTTCGCCTGCGCTGGCTGCCGCCGGCCCCGGAGCGCCTGCGCAAGACGGGGCGCAGAGCCGGCCGGCGGGTTCGGGCAAGACTCCGCATCTCGATCAATACACCGAGAACCTGACGGCGAAGGCCAAGACGGGCAAGATCGATCCGGTGCTGGGGCGCGATCACGAGATTCGCCAGGTGGTGGACATTCTCATGCGCCGGCGGCAGAACAATCCTATCCTCACCGGCGAGGCGGGCGTGGGCAAAACGGCTGTCGTTGAGGGCTTCGCGCTGCGGCTGGCCAATGGCGATGTGCCTCCGCCGCTCAAGCCGGTGCAGCTGCACAGTCTCGACCTTGCGCTTTTGCAGGCCGGCGCTGGAGTCAAAGGCGAATTCGAAAATCGGCTGAAGGGATTGATTGAAGAAGTCAAGTCATCGCCGCATCCCATCATCCTCTTCATCGACGAAGCGCACACCATGATCGGCGCCGGAGGCCAGGCCGGCCAGAACGACGCCGCCAACCTGCTCAAGCCGGCGCTGGCTCGCGGCGAGCTGCGCACGATTGCGGCTACCACATGGTCCGAGTACAAGAAATTCTTCGAAAAGGACGCGGCGCTGGCGCGGCGCTTCCAGGTCGTCAAAGTCGAAGAGCCTTCCGAAACGCAGTGCGACACCATGCTGCGCGGTATTGTTGCGGCGCTCGAGAAGCATCACGATCTGCGCATTCTTGATGAGGCACTGATGTCGACCGTGCGCCTTTCGCATCGCTATCTCGCCGGCCGGCAGTTGCCTGACAAGGCGGTCAGCGTTCTCGATACCGCGTGCGCGCGGCTTGCGCTGGGCCAGAACACGATTCCTCCGCCGATCGAAGACGCAACGCGCCACATCGACGACCTGAAGGTGCAGAAGCAGATTCTCGAACGCGAGACGACCACGGGCGGAGAGCACTCGGAGCGGCTTGCCACCATTGAAGAGCACCTGGCGCTGGAAGAAGCCAATCTGGCCAAGCTGCAGACGCAATGGGAACAGGAGACGGCGCTGGTGAAGAAGATTCGCGCTATGCGCGCAGCGCTTGAGACCGGCGCGGAGACGTTGAAGGCCGAAGGCGACGAAAAGGAAGGTGTGAAGCCGACGCTCGAAGCGCTGCACGCGCTCGAAGAGGAGCTGGCCGCGATTCAGGGCGAGAATCCCCTGATTCACGTTTGCGTGGATGAGCGCATCGTGGGCGAAGTCATCTCCGCGTGGACCGGTATTCCGCTGGGCAAGATGGTGAAGGACGAGATCGCTGCCGTGCTTGAACTCGACAAGCATCTCTGCAAGCGGGTGATCGGTCAGGATCATGCGCTCGCAGCGATTGCGCAGCGCATTATCACTTCGCGGGCGCGGCTCGACGATCCCGGCAAGCCGGTCGGCGTGTTCATGCTGGTGGGACCGAGCGGCGTGGGCAAGACCGAGACTGCGCTGGCGCTTTCCGATCTGCTCTACGGCGGCGAGCGGAATCTGATCACGATCAATATGTCGGAGTTCCAGGAGGCGCATACCGTCTCTACGCTCAAGGGATCCCCCCCGGGATACGTGGGCTACGGCGAAGGCGGCGTGTTGACCGAAGCGGTGCGCCGGCGGCCGTACTCCGTTGTGCTGCTCGACGAGATCGAGAAGGCGCATCCCGACGTGCTCGAGCTTTTCTACCAGGTCTTCGACAAGGGCAACATGGAAGACGGCGAGGGCCGCTCCATCGACTTCAAGAACTGCATCATCATCCTCACCAGCAATGCCGGAACCGATACGCTGATGAAGCTGACGGCCGATCCCGAGACCATGCCTGGTCCGGAGGGTCTGGTCACCGCGCTCAAGCCGGAGCTGAACAAGATCTTCAAGCCGGCGTTTCTTGGGCGCATGATGATCGTGCCTTATTTCCCGGTGCGCGACGAGGCGCTCAAAAAGATCATCAACCTCAAGGTCGCAAAGATTCAAAAGCGGCTGCAGGAGAACCACAAGATCGCCATGATCCTCGAAGACGCGGTCATCGACGAGGTGGCCAAACGCTGCACCGAGGTGGAGAGCGGCGCGCGCAATGTGGACAACATCCTCACCAACACCATGCTGCCCGATATCTCGCGCCAGGTGCTTTCGCGCATGGCCGAGGAAGCGCCCATGGAGCGCGTGACGGTCGGGCTTGGCGCGGACAGCAACTTTACTTACGCTTGGTAGTCCCACTTACCCGCCGCGCCTGCGATTCAGCGGGCGGGGCGGCATTCAATTGAGGAGCTTCTGAATAAGGCCTCGTTTCCGAACCGGCATTGCCTCAGGGGCTAAAGCCCTACCGGTTTTGCCGGGTTTTATGTACGGGCTGAAGCCCGTACCCTTCAGGGCTAAAGTCCGTACCTTTCCGGGCTAAAGCCGGTGCGCTGCCGGGCTGAAGCCCGTACCCTTCCGGACTGAAGCGCGTACCTTTCCGGACGGAAGCCGTACCCTTCGGGGCTGAAGCAAGCGCCCTTCGGAGCAGCGACTCATTCAGTGGCTTCTTAAATCGGGTCGTCCCGCGAGTCAGAAAAGAACTTTATGGCATCCTTCGCTCTAACAAACCGGCTTCTCTCCTTCACCAGCCCGGCGGGCGCGAACGTGCTTTTGCCCGAGCGTCTCTCCGGGTCGGAAGGCATATCGGAGCTGTTCCACTATAAGCTCGATTTGCTGGCGCAGCCTTCGACCAGCGTGACGCCGACCAGCATTGTGGGCAAGCGCGTTTGCGTCGGTATCTCCGCGGACGACAGTGGGACGCAGCGCTACATTAACGGTATCGTCTCCAGCTTCGAGATGATGAACGTGGACGAGGAGTTCGCCTGCTATTGCGCCACCATCGTTCCCAACCTGTGGATGCTCACGCTGAACAAGAACACGCGCGTCTTCCAGAACAAGACCGTCGTCGATGTGATCCAGGCCGTGCTTTCGCCCTACAGCATCAGCCCCTCCGTGCAGACCTCGAATACTTATGCGCAGCTCGAGTACTGCACGCAATACCGGGAAACCGACTTCGACTTCATCTCGCGGCTGATGGAGCAGCACGGGATTTTCTATTACTTCGTGCATTCAACCGACGACCACACGCTCACCCTGCAGGACACATCGAGCAAGTTGAGCGACTGCCCCGTCCAGAACACATTCAAGTTTCGCCCCGAGCCGGGAAAGACGGAGGGATTTTACGACTTCGTGGTCAACGAACTCAGCTCGCGCTCCACGCTGGTCACCGGCAAGCACACGGCATGGGATTACAGCTTCGTCCGCTACCAGGCGGTGCCGGGCACGGCGATGAACACGGCCGGACCTCTGGGAGCGAACAGCAACGAGGCCTACGACTACGCCGATGCCACGGGCTACATCAAGAAGGACGCTTCGGATACGAATCTGAAGAGCATCGAAGACTTCTTCACCACTGTTCGGCGCGACGCGAGCGACGCGGAAACGCTGATTGTCGAAGGCGAGTCCAACGCGATCTGCATGCAGACGGGTTATACGTTCTCGCTGACGGAGCACAAGCAGGCGGCGCTGAATACCAAGTACATACTGGTTCACATCGAGCACAGCGTGCAGCAGTTGCCGTCGTACCGGACGAAAAAGGCTGCCACGCCGCAACCCTTCGAAAACAAATTCAGAGCCATTCCTTCCTCGATCGTCTACCGCCCGCCCATCACCACGGTGAAGCCGGTTGTTTACGGCATGCATACCGGTCTGGTGGTCGCCGCTTCGGGCGAAGAGTCGCACATGGATAAGTATGGCCGGGTCAACGTCCAGTTCTGGTGGGACCGGCTGCGCCAGTCGGACACGCCCGACAACACCTGGCTGCGCGTGGCCCAATCGTGGGCGGGCAAGGGGTGGGGCACCTATTTCTGGCCGCGCATGGACGATGAAGTCCTGATCGGCTTCATGGAGGGCGACCCGGATCAGCCCATCGTCGTGGGCTCGGTGTACAACGGCGTCAACATGCCCAAGTACGATCCCGCCGGCCAGTACACGCTCTCCGGCGTTCTCACGCGCAGCTCAAAAGGCGGCGGCGCGGCCAACGCCAACGAACTGCGCTTTGAAGATCTTTCCGGCAAAGAGCAGATCTTCATGAACGCGGAGAAGGACTACGACCTGCACGTTGAGCACGACTGGCATACGACGGTCGGCAACGAGCAGCACATCACCATCACTTCCAATCGCTTCGATCAAGTCGGTGGCGACGCGCACCTGCTCGTCAAAGGTAAGCAACTCGACGAAGTCGACGGCGAGGCCGATCTCAATGTCAAAGGCAATCAGATCGTTCAGGTCGGCGGCGATCGCAGTCACAACGTCACCGGTAATTTGAAAGAGAGTATCGGACAGAACTCGGGCATTAGCGTTGGCCAGAATCTGAACGAAAAAGTCGGCATGAACTTTTCGCAGAGCATCGGCATGAACGGCGTGGTGAAGGCCGGCATGAACTACGACGTGATCGCGCCGATGCAGATTTCTCTCAACTGCGGATCGAATACGATCTTCTTGAGCCCGGAGGGAATCGGCCTGAACGGCATGGGCGGATTCATCTCCATCGGACCCGAAGGTGTCACGATTTCGGGCATGATGGTGATGATCAACAGCGGCGGTGCGCCTGTTACCGGCGGCCCAGGGTCCCCGCAAAGTCCTGACTCACCCGCCAGCCCGACCGCGCCCACAGCACCGACATTCCCCGGAGATAATCCGAATTCGCAGGCGGCGACGGCCCAATCCGGGCAGGCGGGGACGGCGCCGACCATCTCCGACAGCGGCGGCTCGGGCGGAGGCAGCTCACCTGCGAATTCTCCTCCTGCGGCGCCTCCTCCTCCGCCGCCAAGACTGAGTTCAAGCATTTGGTGCATCTGTATTTCCACAACTGCCTCTACGAGAAAGTGTGGAAGCAGAACGTGCGGCGCTGGACCGAGACGACGCCGACCTGGGACGTGCTGCACACCTATCCGCACGACTACAAGGTGATCTTCGTCGGCGACGCCTCGATGTCGCCATACGAGATCGTCGCGCCGGGCGGTTCGGTCGAGCACTTCAATGAGGAAGCGGGTCAGGTGTGGATGGCCCGCGTCGCCGCGACATACCCCTCCTGCGTCTGGCTCAACCCGGTGCCCGAGCGCGAATGGGACACCACCGCTTCGATCCGCGTGATGCGGCAAATTCTTGGCGGACGGATGTATCCGCTGACCATCGAGGGTTTGGACGCGGCGATGCGGGAATTGGGGCGGTGAACTGGCTGAACCTCTGCGTCGCCGTCGAATAGGGCGGACTTCCGAATCGCCGCGAAGGCGTTATATTGGGGACCTTCGTCAACAACCGAAAGGAGGTGATCCAGTGTCTCATTGTCTATCGCCGCGGTCGCCGGCATCCGTGAACTGGATCCTCGCCTCTGCCGAGGTCCTCGCCTAGATGGTCTAATCCGCCATCGGGCTCACGCGCGTAAGGCAGAAGATCGCCTACGCAACCGGGCCACGGCCCGACAATGGAAGGGTCGTCCGCAAGGGTGGCCCTTCTTTGTTATTTGGCGCTTGATATTCGGCACTTCGTTATCGTCTGATGCGCCGCGCCGCGGTCGTAAAACAGACCGGAACGCAGGAGCCGCCCATGCCCGCCGAACGGTTCGATTTCCCCAACGCCCATGGCGAAAAGCTCGCCGCGCTGCTGGACCGGCCGGACGGACCGGTGCGGGCGGTGGCGCTGTTTGCGCATTGCTTTACCTGCGGCAAAAGCATCAGGGCGGCGCGCCACATCGCCGAGGGTCTCAAACTCCACGGTATCGCCGTGCTGCGCTTTGATTTCACCGGGCTGGGCGCCAGCGAAGGCGAGTTTGCCAACACCAACTTTTCCTCGAACGTCGACGATCTGGTCGCCGCCGCCGACCATCTCCGCAAGACGCTGGCCGCACCGGCCCTGCTGATCGGCCACAGTCTCGGCGGCGCGGCAGTGCTCGTCGCCGCGCATCGGATTCCGGAAGCGCGTGCCGTTGCGACGATTGCCGCGCCGTTCGATCCGGCCCACGTGATCGGCTTGTTCGGCCAGCGTGTGCAAGAGATCGGCGACAAGGAGGACGTCGAGGTTACGATCGCCGGCAGGCCTTTCAAGGTCCGCCGCAGCTTTCTGGAGGATGCCAAACAGCAGAACCTGGCTGAGCGTGTCGGTGCCCTGCATAAGGCGCTGCTCATCTTCCATTCGCCGACCGACGACACTGTTGGCATCGACAATGCGAGCCATATCTTTCTGGCGGCGAAGCATCCCAAAAGCTTCATCTCGCTCGCCGGCGCCGACCACCTCCTGAGCCGCGCCAGCGACGCGGTCTATGTGGCGCTGGTGATTTCGGCATGGGCCGACCGCTATCTCGACATGGCCGTCGACGATGCGGAACTGACGGAAGACACCAAGCCCGGCATCGTTACCGTGCACGAGACGCGGCGCGGCAAGTTTCAGCAAGAGATCATCAGCGGCAAACATCGCCTGTTGGCCGATGAGCCGGTGAAAGATGGCGGGCTCGATAGCGGGCTCGGACCCTACGATCTCCTGCTCGCCGCGCTCGGCGCCTGCACCTCGATGACGGTGCGGCTCTATGCCGATCTCAAACAGATCCCGCTCACGCGCACGCAGGTCCGGTTGCGGCACGAAAAGATCTACGCCACCGACTGCGCCGAATGCGAGACCAAAGACGGCAAGATCGATCACATCGACCGGACCATCACGTTCGAAGGCGATCTCACAGCCGAGCAGCGCAAGCGGCTTCTTGAAATCGCCGACAAGTGCCCGGTGCACCGGACACTCAAATCGGAAGTGGATATCCGCACAGTGGAAGTTGGGGCAGACCGGGCGGCGGATAGAACGTGACCGAGCTTTCCGGCAAAGTAGCGCTTATCACCGGCGCAAGCCGCGGCATCGGGCGCGGCATCGCGCTCGAATTGGCATCGGCCGGCTGCGACATCATGCTCACGGCGCGCAACGGCGAGGCGCTGGAAGGCGCGGCGGAGGAGATCCGCGCGCTCGGCCGCCGAGCGGCGATTCATGCCGCCGATTTGACAGCGGAAACGGAGCCGCCCGGGCTGATCGATGCGCTGACACGCGATTTCGGCCGTCTCGATATTCTGGTCAACAACGCAGGCGCCACCAAACGCGGCAGCTTTTTTGCGCAAAGCGAACAGGAATGGCGCGACGCGTTCAACCTGAAATTTTTCGCGCATGTGGACTTAAGCCGGCTGGCCTGGCCGCTGCTCAAGGCCGGCAAGGGATCGGTGGTGTTCATCGCCGGCACCAGTCCGCGCGCGCCGGTGGCTGACGCCATGGTCGGCGCATCGGTGGTCGCCGCGATGCTCGCCTTCATGAAGGCGCTCGCGGATCTCGGCAAGCGCGATGGTGTCCAGGTCAACGCGGTTAATCCGGGCTCGGTGAAGACCGATCGCTTTCGTGGCCGGCTTGAGCGGGTCATGAAGAAGACCGGGCTCGACGAGGCCGCTGCCACCGAGCGACATCGTCAGGATCTCGACATAACGCGGTTCGGCACGCCGGTGGATATCGCGGGCATGGTGCGTTTTATCGTTTCACCGCCCGGCCGCTGGCTGCACGGGACGGCGATCGACATGGACGGCGGCCAGAGTGCCCCGCTACGAATGTCGAACTACGATTAGGCGCCGAGCACGTCTACGTCGTCGTTCGGGTTAACCGCGTTCACGGGGGCAACTGAGCCGCATTGCCGGCGGCCGTTCATGTTACGTCTCCCGATTTGATTTAGATCAAACGCGGACTGGACGATGAGTCTTTATGATCTGGCTGTCTCAATCACTTCCGGAATCGCCGCCTCGTTGCCCGGCGCCATGATGTGAATGCCGGCGACGCCGGGGATGGTCGACAGTTCCTCGATCAGTTCGACGCAGATGGCGATGCCCTCGCGCGCCGGGTCGGCGGCTTTTTCCAGCCGTTCAATATACGCGTCGGGAATGATGGTGCCGTAGAGGTGGCTCTTCATCCACGCCGCGGATTTGGCCGAGCGCAACGGATTGACGCCGATGAGGATGGCGAGCTGTTTGGTGATGCCGGCTGCTTCGAGCGCGCCGACATAGCGGCGCACGATTGCGGCATCCATGCAGAATTGCGTCTGGGCGAATTGCGCACCGGATTTGACCTTGCCGAGCAGTGCACTGGGCTGCCAGCCGGCCGGCGGATCGATCGGCATGTCGGCGGCGCCAATGAAGAACTCGGCGCTGCCGCCCACCTTTCGCCCCGTGGGCAGCTCGCCTTGATCGCGCAGCCGGCGCGCGGTCTCGATCAGGGTCTTTGAATCGATATCGAAGACCGGCTTGGTGTCGGGCTGGTCGCCGGCCTTTGGATCGTCGCCGGTGAGAAGGAGGAGGTTGCGGATGCCGAGCGCCGCCGCTCCCATCATCTCGCTCTGCAGGGCGATGCGGTTCTTGTCGCGGCAGGTGATTTGCAAGATCGGCTCGATGCCGGCGCCGAGGAGAAGGCTCGATGCCGCCAGCGCGCTCATATGTGCCCGCGCGCCGGCGCCGTCGGTGACATTGACCGCGTCGGCCAGGCCCTTGAGCGCCACCGCCTTTTGCAAAAGCTCGGCCGCATCGCAGGACACCGGCGGCGCCAATTCGGCGGTCATGACGAACCGGCCTTGACGCAAGCGGTCTTGCAAAGTGCCGGGCAGGGGGGTGCTGTGCTCGTTCATCGCGGCCACAGCGCATATATGCTTTACCGGACCACATCAAACCGGCTGTGAATTGCCCACTTCCAGGGTCGATTTCTGGACAGGCCAGCGGCGTGTGGTTAGACAGTGGCCCACTGCGGGGTCTTGGAATTCGGGACATTCAATGAGCGGCGTCAACGATATCAGGTCGGCCTTCCTCGGCTACTTCGCCCGCGAGGGACACGAAGTCGTGCCGTCGTCGCCGCTCGTGCCGCGCAACGACCCGACGCTGATGTTCACCAATGCCGGCATGGTGCAGTTCAAGAACGTCTTCACCGGCCTGGAGAAGCGACCCTATGTGCGCGCGGTGACGGCGCAGAAATGCGTCCGCGCCGGCGGCAAGCACAACGACCTCGACAATGTCGGCTATACCGCGCGCCACCACACGATTTTCGAGATGCTCGGCAATTTCTCGTTCGGCGATTACTTCAAGGAACGCGCCATCGAGCTGGCCTGGAATCTGGTGACGAAGGAATACGGCGTGCCGGCCGAT
>JBAUBR010000332.1:0-5883 GCA_049676965.1 Occallatibacter sp. | reverse complement strand
GTCGAAGCGCCGCTGCGCGCCATCGCCAGGTGCGCCTGGGCAAATCGCGCCGCCATGTCGTCGAGAAATGCCTTCACCTGCCATCGCGCGGGATCGGCTCCGCTGGCTTCGTAAGCGGCTTGTGTCGCTTCGATATGGCGCGCGCCGCACTGGTGCAGGATCGTGAGCCCCGGAACCGCATCGAGCAGCGCGCAAACGATCTGCGGAAGCGTGTTGTTGAACAGCCGCGCACCCTGCGAGCCGCCGAAGACGAGCAAGTGCGCCGTGCCGGAAGGCGACTCGAGGCGAAAAAACTCGGGGCGCACCGGAATTCCCGTCACCTCGGCATTGCGAAACCATCGCGCCGCGGAAGAAAAATTGACGGCCGCGGCCTGCACGCGCTTGCCGACAAGCCGATTGGCGAATCCCGGCATGGCATTCGGCTCGAAGGCCATCGCCGGAACGCCCATCATCAATGCTGCCGCCATGGCCGGCCCGGAAGCGTAACCGCCGACGCCGAACACCACGCCGGGCTTGAATTCGCGGATAAGCTTCCGGCATGCCAGGATGCTGCTCGGCAAAGCGGCCAGCGTCTTCATGCGCGTGAGCAACGATACGTTTTTGAGCGGGCCCACATCGATCAGGCGCAGTTGAAAGCCCGCTTCCGGCACCAGGCGCGTCTCCATGCCCCGCTGCGTGCCGACGAAGAGAAGCTCCGCTCCATAGCGCGAGACCAACTCTCGACCCACCGCCAGCGCGGGAATCACGTGGCCGCCGGTGCCGCCGCCGGCTATCAGAACTCGGAGCTCATCCAAAGGGTTGCTCCATGCAATGGACTAGAACTGGTTGCAGAGTGGCCTCGTGAAAGGGCACGACTTCAGTCGTGCCGCAACAGCCGCATAAGCGTTGGGGCTTTAGCCCCTGAGGGACGTTGAACAGCCGTCCCTGAGGATTCATGCAACGAGCTCTAGTCGATCTCACGTGTCAGGTTGAGCAGAATGCCGATGCTGGCCAGCGTGAAAAACAGCGATGTTCCGCCGGAGGAGATCAGCGGCAGCGGAATGCCCTTGGTGGGCACCAGCGACAGCACCACGCTCATATTGAAAAACGCCTGCAGGATGATGGTTGCGGTGATTCCGAATGCGGCGAGCCGCGCAAATGGGTCGCGCGACCTGAGCGCCACGCGCATGCCGCGCACCGCCAGCACGACAAAGAGAATCAGGATCGCCATGGCGCCAATAAATCCGAGCTCCTCGGCAATGTTGGCGAAGATGAAGTCGGTGGGGACTTCGGGCAGGTAAAAGAGCTTCTGCACGCCCTCCATGTAGCCGCGCCCCGTCAATCCTCCAGTTCCCACGGCAATCAGCGACTGGTTGATGTGGAACCCGGCGCCCTGCGGATCGGATTCGGGATTGAGAAAGACCAGCATGCGCTGCCGCCGCCACGCAACCATGAAGAGCAAAGCAGCCAGTCCCGGCAGCGCCGCGCTCACTCCCAGCAACAGGTACTTCCACTCCATTCCCGCCAGGATCAGCATCATGGCCGTCACCCCGGCCAGCACCAGCGCCGTGCCCAGATCCGGCTGGCGCACGATCAAAATAATGAAAACGAGCGGCATGATGATGCCCCGCAGCAGCGTGTGCTTCCAGTCGCGCATGGCATCGAGCCGGTTGTGCAGGAACCACGCCAGAAACAGCACCAGCACGGGCTTGGCGATCTCCGACGGCTGAAAGGTAAAGAAGTCGCCGAAGCGGATCCAGCGGTGCGTGTTGTGCGAGTTACGGAAAAAGAAAACCGACACCAGCAGGATGGTCGTAGCGCAGAGCGCGGGATAGATGAAGCGCGGCGAGTTGTAATGGCGGTAATCCACGCGCATGAGCACCACCATGGTGAGCACGCCGGCCAGCGCCCACGCAGCCTGTTTGGCCACAAAAGTGTATGGCGAGTGGTACCGCTCCTGCGCCAGGACAGCCGACGCGGAGAACACCATGGCCAGCCCGGTGACAACGAGCAGCAGCGTTGTAAAGAATATCCATTTATCTACGCCTACGCGTTTTGCCATACCTTCCATCCCCGCCATTCTTCGACCAGCTCTTTGAAGACGCGGCCCCTGTGTTCGTAATTCTCGAATTGGTCGAAGCTGGAGCAGGCCGGCGCCAGCAGCACCACCTCGCCGGGCCGCGCGGCGGCAGCGGCGGCGGTTACGGCCTTTTCCAGCGTCTCGCAGGAATGGATCGAGACCACTCCGCGCAGGTGCGACTCGATTTTTTGCGCCGCCGAGCCAATGGTGTAGATGGCGCGCGCCCGCGCCCGCAGCAGGCCGGTAAGCACCGTGTAGTCGGAGTTCTTGTCCTTCCCGCCCAGGATGAGATGAATTCCCGACGGGAACGCCGCTATAGCGCGAGCCGTGGCGTCCACATTGGTGGCCTTCGAATCGTTGTAAAAATCCACGCCATTGATGGTGGCCACAAACTCCAGGCGATGCTCGACGGCGCGGAACTTTTCGATGGCGCTGCGAATGGCGCCTGGCGCGGCTCCGGCCAGGCGCGAAGCGCACACCGCGGCCAGCACGTTTTCCACGTTGTGCTCGCCTTTCAGCGGAATGCCGTGCAGCGGCATGATCGTTTCCGCTGGCCCGTCTTTGGCGGCGCGAAACACGACGTAACCGTCCTCCACCCAGGCGCCTTCCGCGACCGGATGCTCGAATGAAAACCAGTGCACGCTGGCCACCGAGCGCGAGGCCGCCGCGGCGGCGCGGGCATTGTCGGCGTTCAGCACCACACGATCTCCCTCGTTCTGCGCCGCAAAGATGCGCTCCTTGGCCAGCGCATAGTTCTCGAAGCTGCCGTGACGGTCGAGATGGTCGGGCGTAATGTTCAGGATGACAGCGATGCTGGGATGAAACTGTTCGGTGCTCTCAAGCTGGAAGCTCGAAACCTCGAGCACCGACCAGGTGTCGTCAGTGCTTTCGTCGATAAGCGCTACCACTGGAACGCCGATGTTGCCGCCGACGAGCGTGCGCAGCCCGGCCTCTTCGAGAATCGCCCCCACTAATGCCGTCGTTGTCGTCTTGCCATTGGAGCCGGTAATGGCCAGAATCTTGCCCTTGAGGAAGCGCGAGGCCAGTTCGAGCTCGCCAATGACCGGCAGCCCGAAGGCCTTCACCTGCGCCAGCTCCGGCGTATCCAGGGGCACGCCGGGGCTCACGACAATCAGGTCCTGGCGGCGAAACGTAAGCAACCCGTGGCCGCCGGCCTCGACCATAATGCCCTCTTCGAGCAGCGCCGGAATGTCCTTGGCCAGCGCTTCGGCGCTGCGCACGTCGGAAACCGTAACCTGGGCGCCGCGCCGGCGCAGAAACAATGCCGCGGCCAGGCCGGATTTCCCCAGCCCGACGACCAGAACCTTCTTGCCTTTGAGATCCATGCTGCGCAGGCTCCTCGCATCCGCGACTTTATTATTGTGCATCGCGGGCGCATGGCGCTAACGCAGTTTCAAGGTCGTGAGTGCAAACAATGCAAACACCAGCGCGCCGATCCAGAAGCGAACGATGATTTTGGACTCGCTCCAGCCCAGCTGCTCGAAGTGGTGGTGCAGCGGCGCCATTTTGAAGATGCGCTTCTTGCGCAGCTTGTAGCTGCCCACCTGCAGGATCACCGAAGCCGCCTCGAGAAGAAAGATTCCGCCGATAAAAGGTAGCAGAAGTTCCTGGCGGATGATGACCGCGACCGTGCCGATGGCCCCACCCAGCGCCAGCGAGCCCACGTCGCCCATGAACACCTCGGCCGGATGGGCGTTATACCAGAGGAAACCGATGGAAGCGCCCACCATGGCGCCGCAGAAGACCGTCAGTTCGCCCACCATGGGCATGCGCTGCATTTCGAGGTAATCGGCGAAGACCACGTGGCCGCTGACGTAGGTGAGCACGGCCAGGGCGGCGGCGGCGATGATGGTGCAGCCAATGGCGAGGCCGTCCAGCCCGTCGGTCAGGTTCACGGCGTTCGACGACAACGCCAGCCACAATACCACCCAGACTACGAACGGCAAAAAAACGAGAAAGCCCAGGTGCGGCGCCGAAGCGATCCAGCGCCATTGCAGATCGGGCCGGACGCTCTTGACGAACGGCACCGTCAGCCGGGTGGAAAAGTATTGAAACTGATTCAAAATCACCAGCGCCACGGCCACGGATAGCCCGGCCAGGCCCTGCCACATCAGCTTGGCGCGCGCGGTCAGGCCCAGACTGCGCCGCCGGACCACTTTGATGTAATCGTCGGCAAATCCGATGGCGCCGAAGGCCACCGTCGAGAAAACCGTAAGCCAGACAAACCAGTTCGACGGGTCCGACCAAAGAATCGTGGGCAGAATGATGGCGATAACGATCAGCACTCCGCCCATGGTGGGCGTGCCCGATTTTTTCAGGTGCGACTGCGGCCCGTCTTCGCGGATAAACTGGCCGATCTGGAAATCGCGCAGCTTTTGGATGACGTAAGGCCCGATGAAGAGCGCGATCATGAGCGCCGTAAGCGAGGCAAATGCGGTTCGAAACGTAAGAAAGCGGAAGATGCGGAAGGGGTGGAAGAACGGGTACAGCTTTTGATAAAGCAGCCAGTAAAGCAAAGGTCCTCCAACCGGAGTGAGGCGGGTTTCAGGTCGATTCTACTCGGGATGGCGCTGCCGCGATTGCGCGGGCCAACAGAATCGCGCGCGAAGAATCACACTGCGCAAGAGCGGCGATTCTTTCCTCGCGTTTGGCAGCGACTCAGTGGGCCGCCGTTTCTTGCCGCTTAAGTTCGCTCTCGAATGCCTGCTCGCGTTCGGCAACGTAGCTCTTGTAGCCCTCGGGATCGATGAAAGCGTTGGCGTCGCCGCCCTTCCATCGGCCGTACTTCTCGATCAGGTCGAAGTAACCGCCGTGCGCGCCGAGAAATATGTCGCAGGGCAGGCTCTTGAGCACCTCGAACTCATGCTCGTAATCCGCGGCGATCTGCGGATAGGTCTTGTTGCCGACCAGCTTGTAGCCTGGATTCACGTTGGGACTGCCGACAATTACCACGTGCAGCGTCCTGCCGCCTTCGGTTTCGTCCATGGTCCAGGTGGTCGTTCCCCTGGTGTGGCCCGCGGTCAAATGCGCGGTCAGCACTGCACCACCGAGACGAACCTGGTCTCCATCGTGCAACACCCGATCGACATGCGCAGGCGGAAACCACATCGACTTGTCGGCCGCGTAATGAAAGTCGTTCCTCCCGCCCGCTTCAACCACCGGCACATCCGCGTCCATCACGTAATACTTCGCGCCCGTGAGCCGCTTCACCCCCGCGCTGCCCGCGCAGTGGTCGTAATGCGCGTGACTGATGAGCAGAATCTTGACGTCAGTGAAATGGAAGCCGAGCGACTCGACACTCTTCCTGATCAGCGGCACGGACGATTCGAGATTGCTGTTAATGAGGATGTCGCCTTTGGGCGTGACGATCAGGTAGGATGCGAGGTCCTCGCTGCCCACGTAATAGAGGTTTCCGGCAATACGGAACGGCGGGAAGGGGCGCGTCCATGCAGCCGTGTCTTGCGCGGGAAGCGCAGGCGTCAAAAAAATCATCGCTGCCGCAAGTGCCAGAAGTGCTCTTCTCGGAAACTCCACTAATGCGCCTCCACCGATTCGATTCCGCCGCTGAGCGCGGCAATCGCCCGCTCCAGACGCACGCCGCGCGAGCCCTTCACCAGCACCACGTCGCCGGGCTGCAGATTCTGCTTCAGCCAGCGGCCAGCAGCTTCTGCATCGGGCAAAAAGAGCGCCGCAACGCCGCCCTTGCACGCGGCCGTGGCCAGGTGTTCGGCGCTACCCTGAACGCCTACAACCATGTCCAGCCCCGCTTCGGCGGCAGCGCGTCCGCATGCGGCGTGCAGCGC
>JBAUBR010000331.1:0-7296 GCA_049676965.1 Occallatibacter sp. | reverse complement strand
TACCCCACATGCTGCGTGTCAAGCTGGTCGAAAGCGGGCGAAAACGCCTTAACTTAGCGCTTATGGGGGGGGTACCTGAGGTCTTCTGGTCGCATCCGCTCCCGGAGTCCGCTGCTTCAACCTTAGCAGAAATCGGCAAATTATCTGCAATCCAGGAGTGGCTCTCGCGGACAAAAAAAGACGGCACGAACTTTTTGCTGTTCGTGCCGGGAGGCCAGTGACGCAACTTACTTCCGTTTCCTGAAGCGGCAGCTCGGCCGCCTCTCTCAACCGGAATATATACACCATAGCATAGATTCACCCGAATGCAAATACAAAATTCGACATTTTGTTACAGAAAAATCACGGCGACTGTTCCCGGCAGTCTGACATCTAAACCGTAACCGGTATTCCTAATGGTTCTCCCAAGTTCGTCCCGGAGACTTCTGCAAGAAGATATGCCAACTCCTTTTGAATCTTCCACTTCTTCTCCTGACCAGCCGCGCCGTCCCGCCAATTCGGGATGGTTCAAGCTAGCTGCTGTCGCGGCGGCATCCGCCCTTGCCGGTGGCCTTGCGGCGGCATGGTGGCATCGAAAAACCCTCGCCAAGCTCCGCCAAACCGAGGAAAACGCTTCCAATCCAGAATTCGGGATCTCCGCCGACGACCCGCCAGACGAGGTCTGAGTCATCGCCCAGGTCGACCATTCCATCTCAAACTAGGCCAATTTGTCGGCCTGAGCCGCCAGATCGAAGTCCTTCCCGGTCAAACCGCCCGCATCGTGGGTGACCAGCGCAAGCCGGACCTTGTTGTAGCGGATGTCAATGTCGGGGTGATGGCCGGCCTCTTCGGCCAGGTCCGCGACCTTGGCTACAAACGCCATCGAGGCCAGAAAATCCTTGAATTGAAAGGTTCGCACCAGTTCGCCGGCTTCGATTTGCCAGGCCGGAACCGTGCTTAGACGCGAAGTGATCTCCGCGGAAGAAAGTGCGCTCATGATTTCCGCTCCAGGCTCAAGATTCTACGACAGCTGTTTAGATGCGGAACGGGAAAAGGCAATTGAACAAGATGAATATCAGGTTTGTTCCGGCGAAGGGCATTGCGGGAGTAGGGATTCTCGCGACCCGTTTGGTCACACGCCGCTCCGCCAGAAGGGTTGAGCTGGCCGCCGGGTTGAAGGCCCGAGCCTAAAGGCGCCTTCGAATCGAACTGCCGTATCCAGGGGCCTGAAGGCCCCTTCTCCCTCCGAACAAAGCCGGATCTGACGAATTTGCCCGAATGCCGGAGCTGAATTGATATTCATATTGCAGAATCGGAGGCGCCAAAAGCTACGGGCCTCGACCGTTGCCGGCCGAAGCCCGTACCTTCCACTGCAATCTGTGCTCTTGCGAAACCCGTTACATCACCTGCGGCTTGGGGGCGTGATTGATATCGAACGTGGAGAAGCGCTTGTTCTGGCCGGTGATCTCCGAACGCAGCTCGTGCCATAGCTCGTTGGGAATCTTCAGGAAAACTTCTACTACGGCGGGATCGAACTGCGTTCCCGAGCAGCGCAGAATCTCTTCGCGGGCGGCGTCGAAGCTGCGCGCCTTGCGGTAGGGGCGGTCGCTGGTAATGGCATCGAGCGTATCGGCCACGGCAAATATGCGCGATCCCACGGGAATCTCCGCGCCGCGCAGCCCGCCGGGGTAGCCGGAGCCGTCGAAGTGCTCCTGGTGCGAGAAGACGATCTCCGCGGCTTCGGCGAGGAAGGGAATCTTGCGCAACATGTGGTAGCCGCGCGTGCAGTGCTCGCGCATGATCTCCTGCTCTTCGGGAGTCAGCTTGCCGGGCTTGCGCAGTATCTCGTCGGGAATGGCCATCTTGCCGATGTCGTGCAAAAACGCGCCGCGGGCAATCACCTTGATGTCCGCCGGGCTGATGCCCATGGCGCGCGCCAGGGCGATGGTGTAAGCAGTCACACGCTTGGAATGGCCTTCTGTTTCGGAGTCCTTCAAATCCAACGCGTCGCCCAGCGCTTCCAGCGTTACGTCGTAGGAGTGCTCCAGGTCTTCCATGGCCTGGTGCAGCATCTCGGTGCGCGCGCGCACGACGTGCTCCAGATTCTGCTGGTAGGTGTGGCTCTCTTCGAGGGCGAGCCGGTGGTCGAGCGCGCGCTGCACGATGGACAGCAGATGCTCGCGCTCGAAAGGCTTCAGCAAGTAATCGAAGGCGCCGCGGCGCATTGAGTCGATGGCCACGCTGATGTCGTGAATGGCGGTAACCATTACCACGGGCAGGTTGGGCTGCTGGCCGTGCATGCGCTCCAGCAGCGCGATGCCGTTGCCGTCTTTCATCACGATGTCGGTCAGCACCAAGTCGAAGCCGTTTTCCTCAAGCTTGGCCATCGCATCGCGACCGCACGAGGCCATTTGCACATCGAACCCACGGCGTTCCAGCGTCGCTCCAATCATGGAGCGAACGTGGGCCTCGTCGTCCACCACAAGAATCCGTGCCATCTTTCGCAGTCCCGTGGGTGTTCGCAATTCCTCGGCGATGGGTGCGATGCCCACGCTCTTTGGCGCGACCATTTCTGCCAGATTCAATCCCAAGGCGGAGCTCCCTTGCTCCATTGCTTCACCGGCAACAAAACACACCACGACCTCTCAGGGTATGTTTTCATATGCCGGCAGCGTGGAGACATTTTTATCTGCTCATCGGCAACCATGTAATACATCACAGGCACATCTCTCGTCTTGCTCGAAAAAAGTACCCAACTGCAAAACTACGGGGAAAGAAAAATGCCGCGAACACCGGGATTATCCGATTCCTTGGTCCAGGATGGAAACCATTCCATTTCTCGCGTGCAGGGCTGGACCACCCTGGATCAGAGTTCGAACAGCCTTTACTATTCCCTTCGACACGCACAGCCGGTCGTCTTCATCGCTTGTGCGCGTCCGGATTAACCATCCCCAATCTATCGTCGATGGATCAGTGATCCCGTGAGACAATCCCGGCAAAGCCGCGTCGGCCCATTGCCGCTCCCCGACTGTCCCTCAGGTTTTCGTACATTTGGAAAATTGCGCCAAAGTCAACATAACTCAGTTAATCCTGCGATCCCATACAACTTTCGGTCTGCAAATTCCCTTGAAAGTTGGCAAATAGACATTATTGCCACGACGGCGACCGCCGTTGCTTAGGCGCGAGCACCGAACTGCAGCTTTTCCGCTTCTTTGGGGCTTGGTGTTTGGATGCGACGAGGCTCGAACAGGTTGCCCGGGAGGGCAAGAAATTTTGAAGTCAAAAACATCGGCTGGGGCAATGATCGACTTACCCGGAAATGCGAATCTCTTAAGACCGATCCGATGTTTTCCGCCCCGAACCGCATGGAATTGGAGGTCAGTTAAGATTCAGGCTGTGTGGCTTGGAGAGAAGCTGTGGGTCGAAACCCGCCGGCTGATCGCTATCCCCGTCGAGCGAGCAGTGCGACTGCGTGGGAACACCGTAGGACCGGGTGACGTGCAGCCTGTTCATCACGATGTAACGGGTGCGCAATCCGGCAACGGCCTGCGGCAACTGGTCGGGAATATGCTTGCGGTCGACGAAGATCACCAGCGCCGGCTCCCTGGGGTTGTCGAGGCTTTGGCCAACCCCCACGCCGAAGAAGGCCGGATTCTGCCGCATCAGCCTTCGCGCCACCTGCTGCTTGACGGCAATGGCCCGGGCCAACTCCGCGCCCGGCGGCGGCGCGTTGCCTGAAGCGGAGTTCGTCAGCGGCGCCGAGCCTAATGCGACTGCCTGGGCATTGGTGGGAATGACCATGGTGCGCACGCCGCCGACCTCAGCCGGCACGGCTGCCGTCATGTTCTCGTCCACATACACGATCACCGCCGCCTCGCCGGGGTGGTCGTTGCTTTTGCCGGCGGCCACGCCCAGGATGCCCACCGATGGGTTGACCAGCATACGCGCCTGCGCGGACGCCTGCAGCCCCAGCGAGAGCTCTTCGTCCGACAGTTCGCGTTCCTGAGCGGCAGCCACAGATGCGTCGCCATAATTCAGGCAGCTCACGGCGTGATCGGCCGTTCCCGCAAACTTGTACATCGTGCCGCTCCCTAGCTGCGAGTTCAACTCGCTCAGCACATCCGGCGCCGGGCTGGCCACGCCCTGGCCCACGCCCGAGGCGTCCGTCCCTCCGGCAAAAAACAGTCCTACCGGCTCGGCGTCGCCGGTATCCACCACCAGCGAACCGGAGTCGCCCGCATCGCTGAACTCGTTGCCGCTGATCGCCAGTTGATCGGTGTAGGTCTTGGTCAGGTAGGGCTTGGTCTCGGCGCAATCCGTGTAGTAGTCCACGCTTACATCCAGGTTCAGGGCTGAAATGGCCGCGCAGGTCAGCCCCGTGGTGCGCCCGCTCTTGGCCACTTTCATCTCGAGCGACGCCGTCTCACCCTTGCCGCCGCTCGACGAAATGCCCGGAGGCGCGGCGGCCAGCGTGCCGTCGGGCTGCTTCGCGCCCAACTCCAGAATGTCGCCCGTCGGGCTTACCGCGCCCGCCGCCACCTGCGCGATCGCCGCGTCGGCATTCGTCTCCGCCGATTTGAGGGGAAGCCATCCGGTCAACGAACCTACAACCGTCGTCCCCGGTCCCTCGCCATTGGGAGTGCAGTTATTGTCGATCAGGCCGGGCTGCACGACCAGGTCGCCTACCGTGGCCTGGTCGCTGCGCGCCAGCACGTGGTTATTGCTCAGCAGGTACTGCCGCTTGTCGCTGCCTTCGAGCAGCGCACCCAGCGTTCCGCTACAGCAATCGACAATCTGGCTGCCCTGCGTGTCGTAGTCGTTGTTGTTTCCGCCGGAACTGCCCAGCGCCACCGGCGTCGCTATCTGCGCCTCGTGGGTGGCCGGGTTGCTGGCAATACCCGCGGCATTCACCAGCACCACCGCCGAAGTTTTCGAGGCCGACGTTCCCACCGTCGCCACGATGTACGTCGCTCCCGACGACGCTACCGTCGACGGCGCCGAATAGGTCACGCTGCAGTTGGTGAACGTGTTGGAACTGCGCTGGCAGCTCGGCATTCCCAGCGAGCCCTGCCCGCCGCCCGACCCGGCCGGGGAGTTCGAAACCGAGTAGTTGATCCCGGTGCTGCCGCCCGCCTCGGCAAGATAACCGGTCACGGTCACCGTCCCGTTGGCGCCCAGCGCCACGTTCTCCGGTTTCAGCGGCTGCAGGAACCCGGGTGTCACCGTCATCACCGCGGTCGCCGTGGTGCTCGAATTCGAATTCAGCGTCGCCGTCACCATCACCTGCACGCTGTCGGCGGTCAAGTAGCTCGGCGGAGTGTACTGTCCCGTGGTCCTGTCGATCGTACCCGTCCCGGTGTTGGCGTCGCCGCCGGTCACGGTCCAGGTTACCGAAGCCGCACCCCCACCCGACAGTGCGGCCGAAAACTGCTCCACCGCCATTCCACCGGAATTGGTGGCATTGCAGCCTGTGCAGTTGGTGTCAATCGAGGCCATCCCCGGCGAGATCGAAAACGCCGGGTTGGTGGAGTTCGCGCTCACGCCCCCGCCGCCGCATCCGGCCATCGCCAGCAACATCGGCCCGCCCAGAACCAGCGCCACCCGCACCGGCAGTTTTCCGCGCAGATGCCCCCGCACGCATGAGTGACCCCGACTCATGCGGGACCTAGGGGTCGCGACTTCTTGCGCCAGATGCAATTTTTACCGAATGCCTTTCGAAACGATCATTTTGGCGAAGCAGATCAACCACGAAACCGGGGTGCCCTGGAGCCTGCCCTGAGCTTGTCGAAGGGTCTCGATTTTGAGGCCTCGGAAAGCAAAAAAGATGAAAATCAACCACTTCGGTGGTGAGTCAAGCTGAAGGAATGCCGCCTCAGGGGCTAAAGCCCGCGCTTCATTTCAGAGGCTTTGATGTACGGGCTGAAGCCCGTACCCTTCAAGGCTGAAGCCCGTACCCTTCAAACTTACACGCCACCTCCACTTCGCATCGCACCCCGAATTACCCGGTTCGATGCGCCCTTATCCTTCGCGGTTTGACCGGCTTCCGCGCACATGATTCAGCACGCGTCCGGCCACATCCTCTTCAGACACCGCCGGAATCAAAACGTGACCCGGATGCCGGTAAATCCTCGATGAAACCGGCAGACACCATTCTACGAGAGAACGCGGCGCATGAACCCTCGAATTCCCAGCCGGCCGAGCAATGCCAGAAAGAACGCCAGCGCCAGCCCGATGGCCCAAATTGGCATGTGGCCGATTCCCGGCGTCACCGCCGCCCGCAACCCCTCGCTCATGTAGACGATAGGATTGAACAGCACCCCCACCTGCAGCCAGCGAATACTACTTAACCACGCCCAGGGATAATAAACACATCCCAAAAAGGTAATGGGCACCACCAGAATGGAAAAAACCAGACCGATCTGCTTGGGGTTCACAATCGAGCCGATCAAGAGGCCCAGAGCCCCGGCCAGCAGACTCGACGCCACCAGCACCAGCACGAACAGCACCCAGTTCGTAATATGCGCCTTCACCGGCTGCGCCGGCACATAGAGCGCCATGGGGATTACCAGCAGCGCCGCGACGATGCTCTGCATGGCGCTGAAGCAGACTTTTTCAAGCGCCACGGCCCAGAGCGGCAGCGGGCACATCACCCGGTCGTCGATCTCCCGCGTAATGCCGAACTCCGACGACAGCGGCAGCGCCACGGCCGCAATCCCCGAGAACATGATCGCCACCGCCATCAGCCCGGGGAGCAGAATCTCGCCAAACCCCGGCCCGGAGCCCAGCCCTGACCCGAACCCGAGCGCCGACCCGCCCGACATGTTGGGCAGAATGTACGTGAACACGAACAGAAACAGCAGCGGCTGCATCCCCACGCGCAGCAAAAACGGCACGATCTCCCGCATCAGCACGCGCAAGTCGCGCAGTACCAGCCCCGAAAACGCTTTGAAAAAAATAGGCACGTCGCTCCTTCGTCGCGAGTTCACAGTTCCGAGTTCGTAGTTCGTAGTTCGCAGTTGGCCGGTCGCTCGAGAATAGGGGCAGCAAGTTAGCCGGTTAGCGGGTTAGCAAGTTCGCGGGCTGGAGCTTTTGCGAACCGTGGACGCGGGCTTAACGGCGGTTGAAATCCGCAGCTTTGGGCTGCAAACCTGGACTACGAACTGTGAACTATTCCCGCAAATCCCTCCCCGTCAACTGAATAAACACCGTCTCCAGGCTCGGCTCGTTGATCGCAAGGTCCTTGAGCCCCAGCCCTTCGGACGCGCGCACCAGCTCCGGAACCAGCCCGTCGCTGGTGGCCGCAATCACGCGCAGACC